>DASZGT010000212.1:0-1791 GCA_035938575.1 Acidimicrobiales bacterium | reverse complement strand
ATGCGCAACCCCTCCGGACCAACCCGGTCGGCGAATCGCTCCGCTTCGTGCCGACGGCCGGCAGTGGCGTGGGTGGCGGCCCAGCGAAGACCGCGATCGTCGTAGATATCCACGGTGGCCCGGTGCACGGGCAGCCATCCTACGGGGCGCCCGGATCAGGGCTCGAAGCGGTACCCCATGCCGGGTTCGGTGCGGAAGTGCCGGGGACGGGACGCATCGGGTTCGAGCTTCTTCCGGACCCGGCCCATCAGGACCCGGAGGTACTCGGTCTCCGTCTCGTACTCGGGTCCCCAAACGGCATGGAGCAGCTGACGCTGAGATACCAGCCGGCCCGGATTCCGGATGAGGATTTCGACGATGCTCCACTCTTTCGGAGTGAGGTGAACGTCGGCCCCGTTGCGGGTGGCCCGCTTCTGGGTGAGGTCGATGGCAAACTCCTCGAATTCGACCGAAGGTGCCTCTGGGCCAGTTACGGTCCGTCGCAACACGGCCCGCAACCTGGCCAACAGTTCGTCCATCCCGAAAGGCTTGGTGACGTAGTCGTCGGCTCCGACATCAAGAGCCTCGACCTTGCTCACGCTCTGATGGCGGGCGGACAAGACGATGATCGGCACGGCGCTCCATCGCCTGATGCCTCGGATCACATCGATGCCGTCGACTCCGGGAAGGCCCAGGTCGAGGAGGACCACATCGGGCTGGAGGTGGGCCGCCCTGTCCATCCCCTCCTCGCCGCTCCTGGCCGTCGCCACCTCGTAGCCACGGGCGCTCAGGCTGATGCCCAATGCTCGGAGCAACGAGGTGTCGTCGTCGCACACCAGGACGGTGGTGCCCGACTCGCCTCCTTCGTTGCCGTCGTGGGAGGGGATCGTGTCGAGGGTGCTCACGATGCTGAACTTGCCCGCGGCTCAGGGGTGCCGGTGGCGTCCTGGCTCTCGATCGGTTCGGATCGAGCGTTGCCGCCGCTGCCCGGAGGTTCCCCGGCGACAGCCGGACGCTCGGGAATTCGAACCACCATCGTGCAACCACCGCCGGGGGTGTCCTCGATGTCGAGGTCGCCGCCGACCGCCTCCACGAATCCCCGGGCCACGGCCAGGCCCAGTCCCACGCCGACTCGGTTGTCGGAGTCTCCGAGGCGCTGGAAGGGTTGGAAGACCGCGTCACGGTCCTGGCGGCGGATCCCCGGCCCCCGATCCATCACCCTGATGTCGACCCGGCCCGCCACCGCGCCGGCTTCGATGCGGAGCCCCTTCCCACCGGCATGGGTGAGCGCATTGTCGATCAGGTTGGCCACGGCCCGTTCGAGGAGCACGGGGTCGGTATGCACGCGGGGGAGCGGTGTCTCCACATCGACCACCACATCGTCGCCGCGTGGCCCGAGACTCTCGACCGCGGCGGCGATCAGTTCCTGGACGTCGGTGCTCTGGTCGAGCACATCCATCGATCCCGTCTGCAGGCGGTTCATGTCGAGCAGGTTCTCGACCAGGCTGTTCAATCGATCGGACTCGTCGTCGATCGTCTGCAGCAGGATCCGGGTCTCGTCGGGACCGAAGGCCAGCTGGTCCGAGAGCAGGCTCGAGGATGCGGCCTTGATCGACGCCAGGGGCGTTCGGAGGTCGTGGCTCACCGCAGCCAGTAGCGCCGATCGGAGCTGGTTGGCCCGCGCCAGCGAGTCGGCTTCCGCGGCCTCGGCGTGGAGTTTGGCGCTCTCGAGGACGGTCGCCAATTGGGCGGCGAAGGCGGCCAGGATCTCCCTGTCCTCCGCGGTCAGGTCCGGTCCCTTCAGGGCGAGGA
>DASZGT010000211.1:0-3456 GCA_035938575.1 Acidimicrobiales bacterium | reverse complement strand
GATGGCCCTCTCGCCCGAGGCCCGGGCCATCGAAGCGGTGCTCATCGTGGCCGTCGAGCCGGTGACGGCGGGCCTGCTGGCCGAGCTGCTCGAGGTGCCGGTCGAGCAGGTCGACCCGCTGTGCGACGAGTTGGCCCAGTCGTGCCGGGCGGAAGGTCGGGGATTCGAGGTCGTCAGGATCGCCGGGGGGTTCCGGATCCAGAGCCACCCGGACCTGGCCCCGTATGTGGAGCGGTTCGCCAATGTCGGCGTCTCGTCCCGGCTGTCCGCCGCCGCGCTGGAGACGCTGGCCATCGTGGCCTACCGGCAGCCGGTGTCGCGGGCCCAGATCGCCGCCCTGCGCGGGGTGAACGTCGACGGCGTGGTCCGCCTGCTCGAGCATCGCGGCTACATCGCCACGGTGGGCCGGGCGGCGGGCCCTGGTCAGGCGTCCCTCTACGCCACGACGGACGCCTTCCTCGAACGCCTCGGCCTCGACCGGCTCGACCAGCTGCCGCCGGTGGAGGACCTGCTTCCGGGACCGGAGACCCTCGACGACCTGGAGGAGCAGATGCGCCCGGTCGCCGATGGCTGAGGGGCCGCCGGCGCCACTCTCCTCCGGGGTCCGTTTGCAAAAGGTCATGGCCCGCACCGGGGTGGGCTCGCGCCGGGTCTGCGAGGAGCTCATCGTGGACGGGCGGGTCACGGTCAACGGCGTGGTCCCTGTGCTCGGGCGCCGGGTGGACCCCGACGTGGACCGGGTCGAGCTGGACGGGGTGCCCCTGCCTGTCCGGCCCGGGCTCGTGCACTACCTGGTGAACAAGCCGGCCGGCGTGGTCAGCACGGCCGAGGACACCCACGATCGACCGACGGTGTTGGGCCTGGTGCCCGAGGAGCCCCGGGTGTTCCCGGTCGGCCGGCTGGACATGGACTCCGAGGGCCTGCTGGTCCTCACCAACGACGGCGAGCTGACCCACCGGCTCACCCATCCCTCCTTCGGGGTCCCCAAGGAATACCTGGTCGAGGTCCAGGGGGAGCCGACGGCGGGGACCGTCCGGCAGCTGCGCCAGGGGGTGGACCTGGACGACGGGCCCACGGCCCCGGCCCGGGTGGCGGTGGTGGCCCCCTCGCTCCTGCGCATCGTCATCCACGAGGGTCGCAACCGGCAGATCCGCCGGATGTGCGAGGCCGTGGGCCACCCGGTGGTCCGCCTGGTCAGGACCCGGATCGGCCCGCTGGCCGATCCCTCGCTGGGCCCGGGTTCGTACCGGCCCCTTTCCTTCGACGAGGTCCGGGGACTGGCGGCGGCGGCCGTCCCTCTGGAGCCGGAAGGGGGCCCGTGGCCACCGGATTGGCCGGATGGCCCCGCGGGTTCCCCCGAGCCCGCTGAGTAACATGCCTGGCTGATGCCTCCCACCGTGCGAGCCGTACGCGGCGCCACCACCGTCGACGCCGACACGTCCGACGCCATCACCGAGCGGGTGGTGGCCCTGCTCAGCCAGATCCTCGAGCGCAACGACCTGGCCGAGGAGGACATCATCTCGATCCTGTTCACCGCCACCGAGGACATCGTCTCCACCTTCCCGGCCACCGCCGCCCGCTCGATGGGGCTGGGCGCCGTCCCGCTCATCTGCGCCCGCGAATTGTCGGTCGTCGGGTCCGTGCCCCGGTGCGTCAGGGTGATGCTCCATGTCACCACCGAGCGCCCGAGGGATCAGATCCACCACGTCTACCTCGAGGGCGCCCAGGGACTCCGTGACGATCTCCCCGACTGAAGACCCCGGCGCCGGGCGGCCCGGATCGGCGCCGGCGGACGGTGAGCGGATGCGGCTCCCCGGACGGGCCATGATCTTCGGGACGGGGCTCATGGGCGCCTCGATCGGGATGGCGCTGCGGGAACGCGGCTGGCAGGTGGGTGGTGTGGACACCGCCGACGGGGTTGCGGCCCGGGCCGTGGAGCTCGGCGCCCTCAACGACGAGGGCATCGACCACCAGGCCGATCTGGTCGTGGTGGCCACGCCGGTCCATGCCTCCCCGCAGATCATCGCCGGCATCGTGGGCTCCACCGACTGGAAGCCTGGCGTGGTCGTCACCGACGTCGGCAGCGTCAAGGGGCCGCTGGTGGCGGGCGTCGACCATCCCTCCTTCGTCGGCGGACATCCGATGGCCGGCTCCGAGCAGGTCGGGGTGGAGGGTGCGTCCGGGGACCTGTTCGTGGGGGCCACCTGGGTGTTGACGCCCACGGCGGTCACCGACCCGGCCGCCTACGCCCTGCTCCGCAACGTCCTCGCCGACCTCGGGGCCAATGTGGTGGCGCTGGACCCGGCCCGGCACGATGCGCTGGTGGCGGTGGTGTCCCACGTGCCCCACCTGACCGCGGCCACCCTGATGGACCTGGCGGCCGGCATGGGCCAGGAGCATGCCGCCCTCCTGCAGCTGGCGGCCGGTGGGTTCCGCGACATGACCCGGATCGCGGCGGGACAGCCGTCGATCTGGCCCGACATCTGCGACGACAACGCGGAGGCCATCGTCTCCACCCTCGACCTGCTCATCGAGGCCCTGGGGGCCATGCGCCGGCGCGTGGCCGAGCGCGACCACGAGTCGCTGCTCGAGATCCTCGGGCGGGCGGCCTCGGCCCGCCGCACCCTGAGCGAGCGGGCACCCCAGCCCGAAGAGCTCGTCGAGGTGCGCATCCCGGTGCCCGACCGGACCGGTGCCATCGCCGAGGTCACCGTGCTGGCCGCCGAGCTGGGCATCAACATCGTCGACCTCGAGATCGCCCACTCCGTCGAGGGCGACCGAGGGGTGCTGGTGCTGGTGGTCGACACCCTCTCGGCTCCCACGCTGCTGGCCACCCTGTCCGACCGTGGCTACCGCGCCTCGAGCACCGCGGTGGGAACCTCCGGTTGAGCGCGGACACGCCCACTCCGGATCCCTCGAACGCCGGGGACGGGAGCTACTCGGTGCGGAGCGGCCAGCCGCTGGTGGGCACCCTGGCCGTGCCCGGGGACAAGTCCATCTCGCACCGGTCCCTGCTCCTGGCCGCCCTGGCCGAGGGAACCTCGACCATCTCCGGCCTGTCGCACGGCGACGACGTGGTGGGAACCAGGCGGGCCGTCGTGGCCCTGGGCGCCGACGTCGAGGACAATGGTCCCACGGTGGTCGTCCGCGGTGGACGATCGCGGCTGCACCCACCGGATGGCCCCATCGACCTCGGCAACTCCGGCACCGGCATGCGCCTCTTGGCCGGGGTGGCCGCCACGCTGCCCGGTACCACCACCCTGACCGGAGACCGCTCGCTCCGGAGCCGGCCCATGGATCGTGTGGCCGATCCCCTGGGCCTGATGGGAGCGAGGGTGAGCGGGGAGGGCGAGCGCTGCCTGCCTCCCATCCGGATCGACGGCGGGGCACTGCGGGGCATCGAGTACACACCCCCCATGGCCAGTGCCCAGGTCAAGTCCGCCATCCTCCTGGCCG
>DASZGT010000210.1:0-5592 GCA_035938575.1 Acidimicrobiales bacterium | reverse complement strand
CTGAGGCGGACGCGGATCGGGTCCTTCTCCGTCGAGGACGCCCGCCTGGTCGACGAGCTGACCGCGGCGGTGGTGCTCACGCCGGCGCAGGCCCTTCGGGACCTCGACCAGGTGGTGGTGGGAACCGATGTGCAACGAGATGTGGCACGAGGCCTGGCGCTGGACCGGGTTCCGCTCGGGGTGACCGGGGAGGGCCCCTGGGGCCTGGTCGACGCCGGGCACCGTCTGCTGGCCGTCTATGAGGCCACCGAGACCGACCGCATCCGCCCGGCCGTGGTCATCGAGGTAGCCCGATGACCGCGGATCGTCCATCCGCCCGTCGGCCCTCACCGGCCGCACCAGGTGTCGGCAGTAATCTTCAACCGATGGACATCGTGACCGACCTGTCGAGCCTGGCCCCACCGCCCGGCGGGAGTGCGGTGACTATCGGGGCCTACGACGGCGTCCACCTCGGCCATCGGGCGCTGCTCGGCGAGTTGCGATCGCGGGCACGAGCCGACGGCCTGACCACGGTCGTCGTGACCTTCGACCGCCATCCGGCCACGGTGGTCCGTCCGGGGTCTGCCCCCCTTTTGCTCTGCGACCTCGACCAGAAGCTGGAGCTGCTGGATGCGGCCGGTGTCGACCGGACGGTGGTCGTCCCGTTCGACACCGAACGCGCCAATGAGACAGCCGAGGAGTTCGTCGAGACGATCCTGGTCGAAGGATTGGGGGCGCGCCTGGTCGTGGTGGGCGAGGACTTCCATTTCGGCCACGGTCGCAAGGGGAACGTGGCCCTGCTGCGGGACATGGGGTCCACCTCCCGATTTGCCGTCGACGGCGTCTCCTTGCAGGCCGACGGTGGCGCCTCGGTCACCTCCGGCGAGCCCATCTCCTCCACCCGGGTGCGCAGCCTGGTGGCGGAGGGCAGGGTCGAGGAGGCGGCGGCCCTGCTCGGCCGACCGCACCAGGTCAGGGGCCCCGTGGTCCACGGGGATCACCGGGGCGGTGCCGAGCTGGGGTTTCCGACCGCCAATGTCAGCGTTCCGGCCGAGATCTGCCTCCCGGCCACCGGGATCTACGCCGGACGGTATGAGCGTCCCGACGGATCGGTCTGGGAGGCGGCCATCTCGGTCGGCCGCCGTCCCACCTTCTACCGAAAGGACGGGGAGCTGCTGGTGGAGGCCCACCTCCTCGACTTCACCGACCTGCTGTACGGCGAAGAGGCCCGGGTGTCCTTCGTGGCCCGCCTCCGCGACGAGCTGGCCTTCGACGACAAGGCGTCGCTGATCGCCCAGATGGAGCGCGATGTCACGGCCACCCGGACCAGGTTGGCTGCCTCCGGATAGGCCGGACGGTCAGCCGGACTGGCCCCTGCGGGGCCGCGGATCAGATCGCCGGTGTGCTCCCCAGCAGCTCGGTGCGCAGGTCCCGCTTGAGGACCTTGCCGGCAGGGTTGCGGGGGAGCGGATCGGCCCGGAACCAGAAGCGTGAGGGAACATTGAAGGCGGCCAGCCGCTCACCCACGAAGCGGGAGAGTTCGTCGGCCCCCACGTCCTCCCCGGGCCGGAGCACGATGACGGCACCGACCTCCTCGCCGAGCACGGGATGGGGGACGCCGATGACCGCGCAGTCGGCCACCGCCGGGTGCTCGAAGAGGGCGGCCTCCACCTCGACGCAGTACACGTTCTCACCACCCCGGATGATCATGTCCTTGGCCCGGTCGACGATGTGGACGAAGCCCTCCTCGTCGATGCGGGCCACATCCCCGGTGTGGAGCCAGCCGCGAGTGAACGACGCCGCCGTGTCCTCAGGCCGGTTCCAGTAGCCGCGCACCACGTTCGGCCCCTTGATCCACAGCTCACCGGTCCGTTCGGGGTCGATGGCCTGGTCGGGCGGCGGCTCCGCTCCCTCGTAGTCCTCGGGGACCACGGCCACGTCGCACACGGGTGCCGGGGGGCCCACGCTGTCGGGCTTGCGGACGTAGTCGTCTCCCGCGTTCATGGTGGTCATGGCCGAGGTCTCCGTCAGCCCGTACCCGTTGCCCGGGGCCCCGGCGGGAAAGTGCTCCGTGATGCGGCGGACCAGATCGGGGGGACAGGGGGCCCCACCATAGGAGATCGACCGTACCGACGAAGTGTCCCGCTTCTCGAAGTTCGGTGAGTCGATCACCTGCATGACCATGGCCGGGACCCCCCCGAAGATGGTGATGCGCTCCCGTTCGATCAACTCGAGCGCCCGCTCGGGGTCGAAGTGGTGCATCATCACCAGCTTCCCCCCGGCCGCGGTGTTGGTCACCAGCACGGCGTGGCACCCGGTGGCGTGGAACAGGGGCACCGACAGGAGATTGGCGTTTTGGGTGCCGCCCGCCTCGCCCGCCTCGCCGGCTGCGCCGCGGCGGCGCAGGGTGCCGACGGTGGACACGAAGAAGAGGTTCATCAGGTTGGACACGCTGTTGCGGTGCGTCCCCACCGCCCCCTTGGGCCGGCCCGTGGTCCCCGAGGTGTAGAAGATAGTGGCGTCGTCGTCGGGCTCGATGGACACCTCGGGCAGCGTCACCCCCTCGGGCACGTCGCGGGTCAGCTCGGCGAACGGGATGACGGCCAGCGGACCCGAGCCGACCCCGTCCAGCCGGGATCCGTGGGCGGCCCGCCGGCCACCGGCGGGGTCGGGCTCCTCGCAGCACACGATCATGGAGCGCAGTTGGGGGATCTCCTCCAGGTGGGGGAGGATGCGGGCCTGGCGCTCCTCGTCGACGAACACCACCGAGCTCCCCGAGTCGCTCAGCCCGTAGGCCAGCTCGGCTCCGGTCCACCAGGCGTTGAGGGGAACGACCACCGCCCCGACGGCGATCGAGGCCCAGAAGGCCATCACCCACTCGGGCAGGTTTCGCATGGCGATGGCCACCCGGTCACCCTTCTCGATACCGAACTGCTCGGCGAGGGCGCGACCGAGGCCGGCGGCGATCCGGAAGTGCTCGGCGAAGGTGACCCTCTCGTCCTCGTAGACGAGGAAGTCGTTGTCTCCGTGCATGGACGACAGCTCGAGGATGGACCGGAGGGTGGCGGGCGCCAGCTTCCAGGTACGGGTGGGGATGCCTCTGATGGTCAGGTCCTCCATCTCGAAGCCCTGACCCGGTGCGGTCAGCGTGGCCGTCGCTTCGGCCAGCGTGGGGATCGGCGCGCCGGCCGATGTATCAGGCTGCTCGGCCGAATCGGCCATGGCTGCTCCTCTCAGGTGGGCTCCCGGAACACCGTGGCGCGGTAGTAGGCCAACTCGGCCACGCTCTCGCGGATGTCGTCCATGGCGCGGTGGCCGCCGGCCTTGGTCGGGGCGCCCTCCATGGCCTTGGGGTACCAGCGCCTGGTCAGCTCCTTGACGGTCGAGACATCGACGGACCGGTAGTGGAGGTACTCCTCGATCTCGGGGACCTGGGCGGCCAGGAACCGGCGGTCGGTACCGATGGAATTGCCGGCCAGCGGCACGGTGCGGGGCTTGGGGACATGGGAGCGGATGAACTCCATGGTGGCCGCACCGGCCTGGTCGAGGGAGATCGTCGAGGCTTCGATACCGGCCAGGAGGCCGCTCTTGGTGTGCATGGCCTTCACGAATTCGTCCATGGCGGCCAGCTGCTCGGGCGTGGCCGAGATCACCAGGTCGGGGCCCTCGGCCACGATGGTCAGGTCGTCGTCGGTGATCAGGGTGGCCATTTCCACGATGACATGGCGCGTGATGTCGAGCCCGGTCATTTCGAGGTCCATCCACACCAGCACGCGATGACGCTAGCGGGTCGAAGCGCCTCGTCCAAGATGACGGGTCGCAGGTGGCGCCCGATCTGCCGGGTGCGGCCCAAACGATCAATGCCGCGGCCCGGGCCGGGCACGGGTCTTCACGGGGCCCGCCGCGGGACGATAGCGTCAGGAGAGGGAGAAGTGGAGGAGTCCGGTGGCCCCCGGATCACGCAGCGGCGCCAACGCGGTGGTAGACGACGAGCAGTTGGGTCGCGCCCCGGGCCGGGCCGCCGCACCAGTGGTGCCCGTGGTCCGGCTCGACCCTGGTCTTCCCCTCCCCGGGTACGCCCGACTGGGCGATGCCGGCGCCGATCTCGTGGCCCGGATCGATGCCATGCTCGGGCCCAGGGGTGGGAGGGCCATGATCCCGACCGGCATCGCCCTGGCCATCCCGGAGGGCTTCGCCGGCTTCGTCCAGCCGAGGAGCGGCCTCGCCCTGCGCCACGGGGTGACGTGTCTGAACACCCCCGGGCTCATCGATTCGGGGTACCGCGACGAGCTGGCGGTCCTGCTGGTCAACACCGATCCCGATGCCCCCTACGAGATCCACCGGGGCGACCGGATCGCCCAACTGGTGATCCAAAGGGTCGAAACGGCGGAGTTCATCGAGGTCGATGAGCTGTCCCGGAGCGAGCGGGGCCTCGGCGGCTTCGGGTCGACGGGCCGGTAGCGAGAAGTGGAGCGCCTGGAGGGATTGGACGGTGCCTTCCTGTCCCTGGAGTCACCCACCACCCATCTGCAGATCCTGGGGGCATTGATCTTCGATCCCGCCGGGGTCGAGGGAGGGGTCGACTTCTGGCGGGTCCGGGACATGGTGGCCGACCGGGTGGACCGGGTCCCGCCGTTCCGTAAGCGTATGGTCGAGGTTCCCTTTGGCCTGCAGCACCCCTCGATGGTCGACGACCCCGACTTCGACATCGACTACCACGTGCGACGGGTCGGCCTCCCCGATCCGGGCGGGCTCGGGGAGTTGGCGGCACTGGCCGCCGACCTGGCTTCCCGTCCGCTGGATCGGGGCCGTCCCCTGTGGGAGTTCCACGTTGTCGAGGGACTCGAGCACGGTCACCTGGCGCTGATACCCAAGGTGCACCACTCGATCATCGACGGCGTGTCCGGTGCCGAGGTGATGGCCGCGTTCTTCGACCTCTCGCCCGAACCGGGTCCCCACCGACTGTTCGCCCGGCGCACCTCGGCCTCGGGCCGCGTCCCGAACCGGCCGGCTGGCCCGGAAGGGCGGCCCGACACCGCCCCGACCGAGGGTTCGGAGCCGGGTGACCGGTCGTGGGCGCCCGAGCCACTGCCGGGGGAGCTCGAGCAGTGGCGCGAGGTCGTGGGCTCGCTGCCCGGCCACGCCGACGCGCTCATCCGGACGGTGTCCCGGACGCTGCAGACCGCTCGGAGCCTGAGCGGCCGAAACCGTGACGTCAAGGGCAGCCTGCCGCCTTCGCCCTTCGAGGCTCCCCGCACGTCGATCAATCGGGCCATCTCGCCTCATCGCCGGGTGGCCCTCGCCCGGCTCCCGCTGAGCGACGTGCGTCGGATCCGAGAGGTGCTCGGGGGCACCGCCAATGATGTCGTCCTCGCCGCCACCTCGGGTGCCATGCGCACGTTCTTCGCCGCACGGGGAGAGGAGCTCGACAGTTCGCTGGTCGCCATGGTGCCGGTATCCGTGCGCGCCCCGTCGGAACGGGATGCACTGGGCAATCGGGTGTCGGCCATCCTCGTCTCGTTGGCCAGCGGCGTGGAGGATGCCGCAGCACGACTGCGGCACATTGGCGACGGGATGCAGTCGGCCAAGGAGCAGAGCCGGTCGATCGGGTCG
>DASZGT010000209.1:0-2792 GCA_035938575.1 Acidimicrobiales bacterium | reverse complement strand
ATCCAGACCCACCACCAGAAGGAATCGGCCACCGGGCGGCGCCGTCCGCCGTGCTCCAGGTCACAACCGCCGGCGGCCGTTCCACTACCATGCGGGGACCTGCGGCGGTCGCCTGACGGTCCGGCCGCTTCGACGTCCGGAACGAGGGCCCGAACTCCCAGGCCCGCCACCCGGACTCCGAAAGGGAGCCGAACCACCCGCTCAGGAGACGTACCCGATGCTGGCTTCCCGCCTCCCCCGTGTGTCGACAAGGTTGATCGCCGCCGCGGCCGTCGTCGTCTGGTTGCTGTCCGGCGCCTACATGTTCCATTTCGGCGCGTCGTGGCATCTCGACCTGCGTGTGTACCGCGCCGCGGGGGATGCCCTCTACCACGGTGGATCGCCGTTCACCGTGGACTTCACCCACAACCGGTTGCCGTTCACCTACACGCCCTTCGCCCTCCTGGTGCTCAGCCCACTGGCCCTCGGCCGACTGGGCCTGGTCGAGACCGGGTGGTGGTTGGTCAGCGCCGCCTCCCTCATCGCCACCGTCGCCCTGGCGATCATGGCGGCTTCGGCCCTTCCCGCCCGTCGGGCGTGGGCCGTGGCCGGACTCCTCGGCGGAGTGGCCTCCCTGGCCCTCGAGCCGGTGCGCAGCAACTTCGACTACGGGCAGGTCAACCTCATCCTGATGGTGATGATCGTGGCCGACGTGACCGTGGTCCGATCGCCCTGGAGGGGGGTCCTGATCGGGCTGGCCGCGGCGATCAAGCTGACGCCGCTGATCTTCCTGTTCTACTTCGTGGCCACCCGGCAGTGGCGCGCTCTGCTGCGCGCGATCGGCGTCTTCGTGGGGGCGGCGGCCGTCAGCTGGGCCATCCTCCCGTCTGACTCGGTCCGGTACTGGTTCCATCAGGTGTCCGACGCCTCCCGGACCGGCGCCCTCGGGGTGGTGAGCAACCAGTCGTGGAACGGGATGGTGCATCGTCCGCCCTTCGGCGGCGGTCACGCCGGCACCGCCGTGTGGCTGTCGCTGTCGGTGGCGACCCTGGCCGGCGGCGCCGTCCTGTGCCGGTGGATGGTCGGGGAGGCCCGCACCGCCGAAGCCGTGCTGGTCCTGGCCCTGACCGAGCTCCTGGTCAGCCCGGTGTCGTGGACCCATCACTGGTCGTGGCTGGTCCTGGCCCCGGTCGTGGCCGCCAGCCTGTGGGCGAGGTACCGCGTCGTGGCCGTGGTGCTGATGGTGCTGCTCGCCCTGGGGGTCGTCGCTCCCTATCTGTGGCTCCGGAGCCCTCCTCTCTCCTATCTGGCCAGCAACGCCCTCGTGTTGGGGGGGGCGGCGGTCCTCGTCACCTGGCTGGTGGCCGAGTGGCTTCGCCGATCGGCCGGCGCTGACGTGGGCGTCACCTCGCCGTCGGCGCCGGTGCCACTCGGGCCGACCGGCTGACCGCCCGGGTTCCATCTCCAGGCCGCCATGGCCGAGGCCTCGGTCACGACCGTGGGGACGGGCTTGCCTTGGCGCCGGCCGGCCCCTTGACCTCGGGCTTCTGGGTTGGTGCCCATCGGGCGGCGACCGCCCGGGTTAACGTTTCCAGCTACATCGTCCGCCGGTTCCCGTCGCTGGTCGGGGGTCGAACAGAAGGAGCAAGGTAGGAGTGCCCACCGTTGTGCGCGGACCACGCCTACACCACGCGGTCCGGTCGCTGAGTCTGTGGATCGGCATCGGCACCTGCGGATCGATCGGCATGGCCATGATCGGCACCACGCTCGGAGCCATTCCCCAGCCGGGTGACACCGGCTGGTGGTTCCATGTCAGCGCCGGTGGGTCGGCCCTGGCCCACGTGGGCTTCTACGCCAGTGTCGTGCTCCTCATCGCCGGTTGGCTCGGGGTCGGCCTCCACGCCCGCCGGGGCCACCTGACCGTCCCGCGGGCCTGGGCCATCCTGGCCCTGTGGGGGCTGCCCCTGCTGGTCGGGCCGCCCCTGTTCAGCCGGGACATCTACAGCTATATCGGGCAGGGTCAGCTCGCCTTCCACGGGCTCAACCCCTACTCGGTGCCCCCGTCGGCGCTGGGGAGTGGGCCCCTCCTCGCCTCCATCGCCAGCGTGTGGCGCCACACGGCCTCTCCCTACGGCCCCCTGTTCGTGACCGTGAGCCGGGGGGCGGCCGCGGTGTCGGGCGGCTCGCTCGTGGCCCAGGTCATGGTGTTCCGTCTCATGGAGCTCATCGGCGTCGCGCTGATCATGGTCTCACTGCCCCGCCTGTCCCGTCGGCTGGGGACCGATCCGGGCCTGGCGCTGTGGCTCGGTGCGCTGAGCCCCCTGGCGCTGTTCAGCTTCATCGCCTCCGGCCACAACGACGCCCTCATGGTCGGCCTGCTGTTGGCCGGTGTGACGCTGGCCACCGACGGTCGGGTGGCGGTGGGCCTCACCCTCTGTGCCCTGGCGGCCACCATCAAGCTGCCGGCGGCGGCGGCGATCGTCTTCATCGCCGTGGACCAGTACCGGGCGGCGCCGGGGCCGAGGCGGGGGCGGGTCATCCTCGAGGCGGTCGTCCTCCCCGTGGTGGTGATCGCCGGGGTCACCCTGGTGTCGGGCCTGGGCTGGACGTGGCTCGGACCGACCGCCCTCCACGTGCCGACCGAACTTCGGGTGCTGTCGACCCCGGCCGTATCGCTCGGCGTGTTCTTCCACTCGATACTGCACGCCGTCGGGATCCCCGCCGCCCAAAGCGCCACGGTGACGGTCACCCAACTCGTCTGCGGCCTGTTGGCCGTGGCCGGGACGGTGTGGCTGGTGGTCAACGCCCACCGG
>DASZGT010000208.1:0-11404 GCA_035938575.1 Acidimicrobiales bacterium | reverse complement strand
GGGCTTCACGGACTCCATGAAAGCTGACAACGACGCCATGGCCGACGTGTTGCCCAAGGCCAATGCCGCCGGGATGCGCCTGGTCCTCGGCGACGACTACGGGGCCATCTTCTTTCCCCATGGTCCCTACGCCGAGGAACTCGCCTACTACTCCGAGGAGGTCGGCATCCCGACGATGGACGTGATCCGGTGGGCCACCAAACACGGTGCAGAACTCATGGGTCGCGGGGACGAGCTCGGCACGGTCACGGCGGGCAAGCTGGCCGATCTGCTGGTGGTCGACGGCAACCCGCTGACCGACATTGCCGTCCTGCAGGATCGCGCCAACCTTCTCGCCATCCTCAAGGGTGGTCACCCGATCAAGGACTGCCTCCCTGACCAGCGCTCCCCGACTCCCTAACCACCGTGCCCAGCGCCCCGGACGTGAGCCCCGACGATTAATTGGCGCCGTTCCGGCGTAGCGTTGGAAGTGTTGGGGCACGGGGGCAAAGGGGCAGTAGGGGCAATGGCAGGTAGATGGGTCGCGCCAGGCGCGAGTACCGGCGACGAGTGCAACGGAGCGGCCAACGCTTCGGACCGCCGGGTGGCCCGGGGAATTCGCACGAGGACCTTGATCGTGAATGCCTTGATCGACCTGATCGACACGGGCAACCCTCACCCCACGTCCAGACAGGTCGCGGCCCGGGCCGGGGTAGGCATCCGAACCGTGTTCCACCACTTCGGCGACCTCGAGATCCTGTTCCGCAGCGCGGCTGGACTACACCTGTGGCGCCACCGATCGCTCATGGCCCCCCTCTCGCCGCAGGGGCCGATCGAGGCGCGCATACGGGCCCTGTGCCATCAGCGCCGCCAGCTCTTCGAAGTCATCGGCCCGGTCCTGGCGGTGGCCTACACGCGATCACAGACATCGCCCGGCCTGCGGGACGTGCTCGTCAAGCACCGATCGCGTCTCCGACAGCAGCTGGCATTCACCCTGGGTCCAGAGATCAGCGCCGGCGGGAAGCAGGCCACGCTGCTCGACACCCTGGAGCTGACCACCGGGTGGCAGAGCTGGAGCGCCCTTCGGTTCGAAGCGGGCCACACGGCGTCCTCGGCCGAGGAGTTCATGGTCTCCACGGTGACCCGACTCATGCACTGACCGATGGTCGATCAGGAGGCCAGCGGTCACGCTGAGCCGCCGTTGGTCAATCGAGGGCAGGCCGCTCGATGTTCGCTCAGCCCGGTTCCGACCACGGAGTCTCGTTGTAGCGGCTGAGCACCGGTCCCTCTGCACCCCAGCTGATCCGGGTCACCGACCCCGTGGCGAGGTAGAGCCGCCAGGCTCCTTCGTCACCGAGGCCGAGAGCCCAGCAGGTTGCCGCCTTGATGGGCGACACATGGCTGACCACGACGACCGCTCCCGGGCCCCGGGCGCCCTCCCCGTCGGTGGCAAACAGGTCCTCGCAGGCTGACCGCACCCGCGATCCTGCTTCGCACAGGCTCTCGCCGCCTGGAGGCCGGTAGCCGGGGTCCGACCTCCACCTGGTCCACACCTCGTCCGGCACCGATCCCAGCGGACGCCCGTCGAACTCCCCGTAGTCGACCTCGATCCATCGATCGTCGATCTCGACCGGCAGGCCGGTGCCGAGCGCCTCGGCGGTGTCACGCGCCCGGGCCAGCGGGCTCGAGATCAGTCGGGTGGCACCCGCCACCGACCGGCCGGCGGCTTTGGCCTGGGTCAGACCTCGCTCCGTCAGCGGGGCGTCGATCCGCCCCAGCAGGAGGCCGTCGGCATTGCCGGTCGACTCGCCATGGCGTACGAGGATCAGCATCAGAGGAGGTCCCAGACGGCCACCGGCTCAGTGGACCAGGATGCGATCGCACTGGGGACAGGTGGCGAACTCCCCGGGGGCCAGGTGGCGAATGCGCTCGAACTCGACCGAGGGGAGCGTCAAGTGGCAACCATCGCACCGGTCTCCCACCAGGCGGGCCGCCCCCACCCCCCCGAGGCGGGCACGCAGCTTCTCGTAACGCGTCGCCAGGCCGTCGGGCAGCCGGGCGGCGCTCTCGGCCCGGAGGCGCTCCTCCTCGGCAATCGAGAGCCGGATCTCCCCCTCCGCCTCGTCGATGGCCGCGTTGAGCCGGCCAGCCTCGGCCGCCAGGGAGGAGGCGGCCGCCTCGTGCTCCTCCAGCAGCGAGTCGAACGGCTCCTCCTCCTCGAGGAGGGCGATCTCCTCCTCCTCGAACTGTGCCTGGCGAGCGCTCAAGTGGTGGACCTCGTGGTCCATCGCCTGGAGATCCCGGGAGGCCGAGACCTCTCCCGACTCCATCCTCTGTTCGATCTCGTGCCGCCGCTTGGCCGCGGCCGCGATGCGCTCCTCCAGGAGACGCTGGCGGCCAGCCAGGTCATCGACCTGGGTCTTAACCTCCACCGCCGCCGCCTCGAGCGAGCGTTGGCGCTTCTCCACCTCCTGCAGCTCCAGACGTTCGGGAAGGCTGTCGATCCGGTGCCGCAGTTGATCGAGGGCGGTGTCGTGCTCCTGCACCTCCATGAGGGTGTCGAACGGGTCGGCCATGGCTACTCCTCCCCCTCTCGGCCGGTCATCCGGACCCCAGAGGCCTCGATCAGACTACGGGCCGCCACCAGTGCACCGGCCAGCGCCTCATCGGCCATGCACCGGGCCGCCTCCCAGGTGAACCACGCCACGTCCTGGCTCTCTCCGGGTGCGGGTGATGGTTCGGCATCGGGAGCCCACACCAGGTAGCGGAGGTCGAGATGGATGTGCTGGCCGGCCGCCGAGTGGACATCCACGTGGATAAGCGTGGGGCCGTCCTCCGGGTGGGCGACCGCCAATCCCGTCTCCTCAACGCATTCGCGGATGACCGCCTGCTCCGGCGTCTCCCCGGGCTCGATGTGGCCGCCGGGCTGGAGCCACCGGTGCAGCCGACGGTGCCGGTGCAGGACCACCCCGCGTGGACCGACGGCGATGGCCGACGAGGTGACGTGGGTGAGGTCGTCATCCTCGTCGAAGGGGCGAGCCAGTCGGTCGAGCTCGGCCGCCATGATGGCCATCGAGAGCGACTCCCGACCGTCCCCGGCGCGATGGGAGTCAAGATCGGCCCGCAGCCGGTCGACCGCCGCCGACGTCCCCGAAGACGGGCCGTCACCTGCGGCAACTGGCCGGGAGGGGTCGCTGGAGGTTGCCGTCGGACAGCGGGTGTGGCAGTCGGATCCGATGGGATCGAGGGCCAGCTCAGGCAGACTTGCGACGCTGGCGGTGGATCCGACGCCGCTCACGCTCCGTGGTCCCCCCCCAAATGCCCTCGCGCTCCCGGTTGGCCAGGGCATGCTCGAGGCAGGCTTCGCGCACCGCGCACTGGTCACAGATGTCCTTGGCCTCACCCGCCTCCTCATCGGAGACGGGGTAGAACACATCTGGATCGATGCCCCGGCAGGCTGCGTGCTTGCGCCAGGTGGCACTCATGGGAACGTCACTTCCTAATTACTGTTGGGAACTGGTCTCACCGCACATATGGGCCACGATGACCTGCGAATACGGCGGTCTGCGGGCGAAAACCAGGCGGAGCAAACAGTATGGCTCAGCAGAGGCCGCAATGTCCACATCCGACCGCCACTTTCTGTGGTACGGGGGACCCTTCCCACCACCCCGGGACTCGAACCCCCTGGTCAGGCGATTCCACCGGGCCAAGGCCCCCGGAGGCGGACCGCCGGCATCCCCCGACCTGTCTAGGATCGGCCGACGTCGAGACCCCGAGGCCCGGTCCGAAGTCTGCCGACGACCGATTTTGAACACCCATTTTGGAGGAGTCCACCCATGCCGTCAGAACCGCTCCAGGGCAAGTCCATCGTGGTGACCGGGGTGACCGGCCAGGTGGCGGAACCGGTGGCCAGGGCCCTGGCCCGAGACAATGACGTGGTCGGAGCGGCGCGGTTCAAGGATGAGTCCGCTCGCCTGCGCCTGGAGGCGGCCGGGGTCCGATGCGTCCCGATCGACCTGGCCACCGGCGACGTGGGAGGCCTGCCGGCCGATGCCGACTATGTGATCAATTTCGCCGTCTCCAAGTCCAACAACTGGGAGTTCGACCTGCGGGCGAACAGCGGCGGCCTGGCGTGGTTGATGGAGCACCACCGGGACGCCACCGCGTTCGTCCATTGTTCGACCACCGGCGTCTACAAGCCCCTCGGCCACCATGTGTTTGCCGAAGGGGACGAGCTGGGGGACAACCACGGTGTGTGGCCGTTCCTGCGCACCTACAGCATCTGCAAGATCGCCGCCGAGGCCACAGCCCGATGGGCGGCGGACCGATTCAGCCTTCCCACGACGGTGGCCCGGCTGTCCGTGCCCTACGGCGACCGGGGCGGGTGGCCCGCCATCCATCTGGAGATGATGATCAACGGCACCGACATCCCTGTTCACCTCGACGCACCGAGCGTCTACCACCCGCTTCACGAGGACGACATCATCGCCATGGTCCCGGGCCTGATCCGTGCCGCCGCAACGCCGGCCACCACGGTCAATTGGGGCGGCGACCAAGCGGTCAGCGTCGAAGAGTGGTGCGGCTACCTGTCCGAGCTGACGGGCGTCCCCGCCCGTTTCGCCCCCACCCGAGACACCATCGACAGCGTGCAGATCGATCTGAGCAGAATGCACGAGTTGGTCGGCACCACCAGCGTCCACTGGCGGGACGGCATGCGCCGGATGGTGGCCTCCCGCCATCCCGAGCTCCTGGCCGACTGAGGCCGACTCGGGGCCGACTCGGGGCCGACTCGGGCCGACTCGATCAGGCCGGTCGGTCGGAAACGCCGTAGACGGTCCCGACCGACCACGCCTTGCTGACCGGGTCGGGAGGCACCGTCACCTTGGCTCCGCTCTGGAAGACCGCCGTCAACTCGCCCTCCGCCGATGTCCACAGCCATCGCAGGGCTCCGGGGAAGAGGGCCAACAGCGGCCCGAGGGCTTCCCGTCGGCGGGGGTCGAGACGGTGGACCGTGCCGCCGTACGCCACGACGAACGGACTTCCGATCGCCACTTCGGTCCGGCCGAACTGGAGTCTCGACTGGTGGTCGACGCGTATGAACGAGAGCGAGGGTTCGTCGAGGACGAACTCCCTCCCACCATCGGGCAATTCGCGGATCTGGCACCCGTCAACCATCGGACCATGTTCGCATTTCGCTGGAAGCACCGCACATTGCCGATCGACGGCACCGGAGCGGACCGCTCAGGACGGGCCGGCAGGACGCCCGGTCAGGGTGGGCCACAGCAGCGCGGTCAGCTGGGCGATGAGGTGGTCCAACTCGGCCGCGGTCGATCGGTAGTCGGCGAGCGCTTTGCCGTAGGGATCGGCCACTTCGCCCGCTCCCGAGCGATGGGCGAGTGACTCACGGGTCCGGTCCCCATGGACCGCGGCGATCCACGACTCCACGTGCTGGGCCGGCGGTCGGGGACCGATGAGCTCGCCCCGTCGTACGAGCTCTTTGAGCATGAAGGCGTGCGGCCACGATCCGGAGTCGAGGAGCACCGCCTCTTGCACGTGGCGTCGGCCCATCCCGATGACCAGATCCGCTTCTTGCAACATCGTCGCCGTCAGGGCCCGGCTGCGATGGTCCCGGAGATCGATGCCGTAGTTGTCCATCACGTCGAGGACCTCGTCGGGGACGGCCTCTGGAGTCAAGCCGCGGCCCGCACGGATGCCGGCCGAGGACACCGACACCGATTCGGTGTGGTGGTGCATCTGGGCGGCAAAGAGGGCGGATGCCATCGGGGACCGGCAGATGTTGGCGGTACAGACGAAGAGGACGTGAACGTGCGGAGTGTATCCCCGGGCTGCCAGACCACGGCCGGCGCCGCTGGCTCGCTCGTCCGTGCCACGCTCCCACGCCGGCCCGGCCCACGATCGGCCGCCACCCAGTCGAACGGTGGATCCCGGACAGCCCTGGTGGCCAGCCTCCGGGTCGGTGGTGGAGGCGGACCCTCGGAGGTCGCTGGTCGGACAATCGCCGCCCTGCCCGGCCCGACCGCGTACGCTCAGAACCCGGCAAGCCGACAATCGTCCACCTCACAAAGCCCTCGATTCGCAAGGCCCGACCAATGAGGCCCACGACCGATGAGCCCACGACCCGAGAGGAGAGTCCGTGCCGTCGAACGCCGACATCGTCAGGAACATCACCGACGCACTGGGCAGGGGTGACCTGCTGGCCGTGATGGGCCTGGTGGCCAAGGACGTCAGATGGGCGGTCAATGCCGCCGATCGAGAGGCAGCACCTTGGTTCCAGGTGTACCAGGGCAAGCGCAGCCTTCCGGACTTCTTCGCCGAGCTCTCCCAGCTCACCTTCACCGATTTCACCCTCAAGGCAATGGTGAGCGACGGTGATCTGGTGATGACCTGGCTCCACGTGGCCTTTACCAGCCCGAAGGGCCGTGCCGTCGACATGGAAGAGGTGCAGATCTGGCAACTCGCCGACGGCAAGGTGCAGTCGGTGGACACCCTGCTGGATACCGCTGCCGTCGGCGCCGCCTTCGCGTGACCAGCGGCGACAGTGTGGCCCTGGTGCACGACTACCTCACCCAGCGCGGGGGGGCGGAGCGGGTGGTCCTGTCGTTGGCGGCGGCGTTTCCCGCCGCCCCCATCTACACGTCGCTCTACGATCCGGCCGGCACCTTCCCCGACTTCTCCGGTCTGGACATACGCACGCTGCCCATCAACCGATGGGCAGTCCTCCGGGCCCACCACCGCCTCGCTCTGCCGGTGCTCGCTCCCGCCTTCTCGCGCCTTCGGGTGGACGCCGACGTGGTCATCTGCTCCTCCAGCGGGTGGTCCCACGGGGCCCATGCCGCCGGTCGCAAGATCGTCTACTGCTACACGCCTGCACGTTGGCTCTACCAGCCCGAGCGCTATCTCGACGGCTCCTCGCGGGGGTCGGCGGCCGCCCTTTCGCTGCTGGCACCTCCGTTGCGTCGCTGGGACCGGAGGGCGGCGGCCACCGCTGACCGGTACCTGGTGATCTCCCACGCCGTTCGCCAACGGGTGGCCGACCTCTACGGGATCGACGCCGACGTGGTCCCTCCCCCGGTGGATCTGGACAGATCCGGCCCGGCCGATCCCGTTCCGGGCATCCAACCCGGGTTCTTCCTCTGCGTGTCGAGGCTGCTCCCCTACAAGAACGTGGAACCGGTGACGACCGCCTTCCGTCACCTACCCGACCAGCGCCTGGTGGTCGTGGGCACCGGCCCGCTCTCGGACCGGATCATCGCCTCTGCGGGATCGAACGTCACCGTGGTGGGCCAGGTCACGGACGCCGGCCTTCGATGGTTGTACAGGGCCTCGCTCGGGCTGGTGGCGGCGTCGTATGAGGACTTCGGACTCACGCCCGTGGAGGCAGCCATCTTTGGCAAGCCCACCGCCGCCCTCCGGTGGGGTGGCTTTCTGGACACCACGGTGGAAGGGAGGACCGGTGTGTTCTTCGACGAGCCCGAACCTCGGCTCATCGCCGACGCCGTCGACCGGATGGCCAGGACCGAGTGGAGTGAGGACCTCCTCGAGGACCATGCCCGGCAATTCTCCGGCGAGAGGTTCGTCGAGCGCATGCGCGGGATCGTGGCCGACCAGCAGCGGATGTCCTGAGGGGCCGGGTCCGGGGGCGGGCCCGAACGTGCCGTCGGGGCCGTTCAGATCCAGCCCGCGCCGGCGGTCACGATGCCCCACGTCCTCGGAAGATGGTGGCCGGCGTCTGCCAGAGGATCTGCATGTCCCACCAGAACGACCACGAGGCCACGTAGAGGTAGTCCAGCCGGCACAGCTCGAGGTGGGAGAGCTCGTTGCGGCCTGAGACCTGCCACAGGCCGGTCATTCCGGGTCGGGCCTCGAAGCGCTTGCGGGCCCATCCCTCGATCTTCATGGCCTCGGAGACGACGAACGGTCGGGGCCCGACCAGCGACATGTCGCCCTTCCACACGTTGATGAGCTGGGGGAACTCATCGAGACTGGTCTTCCGCAGGACGCGACCCACCCGGGTGACCCGGGGGTCGTTCACCACCTTGAACAGGGGCCCGTCGACCTCGTTGAGGTGATCCAGCTCGTGGCGCCGGGATTCGGCGTCGTGGACCATGGTGCGGAACTTCATCATGGAGAAGGTCTGCTCGTCGCGTCCGGTCCGCTCCTGGCGGAAGAACGTCGGACCCGTGCTGGTGGCTTTGATCATTGCCGCCACCACCACGAACGCCGGTGAGGCCACCAGGAGGACCACCGATGACACCACGATGTCGAACGACCGCTTGAGGAACCGGGCACCGGCGCTTAGCGACGCCGGGGCGATATCCAGCATGGGCAGCCCGGACAGGTCCTCCACATGGGAGCGGCCGGTGATGAGCTCGTAGTAGCGGGGGACGATGGACACGCCCACCTGGCCCGCCAGCCCCTTGAGCATCTCGGTGGTCCGTTCCGGATGGGTGCGGGAGAAGCAGACCACCACCCGGGCCACGTCGAACTTCCGACACAACATGGGGAGGTCCTCGAGCTCGCCGAGCACATCACTGCGGCCGAGTGGGTTGTCGTCGACGAATCCCACGAAGTGGACGCGGGCGTGGGCCCGGAGATGGCTGGCCACGGTCTCAGCGAGTTTGCCGGTCCCCACCACGATGACCGGAACCGAGCCCACCGACTGCTGGCCCAACAGGCCGAAGGACACCACCCGGGCCAGGGGAACGGTGATCCCGGCCACGAGGCACATGGAGACGATCTTGGCCACGCTGAGCGCTTCGACGTTGTAGTTCTTTTTGGCCGCGTAGGCCACGATGGCGTACAGGAACCCGCTGATCATCAGGGCGTGCACAATGTTCCGCAGGTCGGAGAAGACGCTCATCGAGATGCGCCTGGTCGTCCCCCGGTAGAGGCCGTAGAAGGCGAACATGGCCATGAACAACGGAATCATGGCCAGATCGAAGAGGTAGACGGTCCCATTTCGCCCGGCGGTGCTGTCGGGGTTGTTGGAGAAGACCGCGATGATCAACGGGCCGAAGAAGGCGGCCAGGGCGAATCCTGCGAAGTCAGCAAAGAGCAGCCTGCGGAGCGTGTGCCGGCGGACCCGGGCTACCGCTCCGGCATGCTCCTCCAGCGCCACCCGCCCGTCGCGCCGCCGTACCAGCGGCGACGACTCACGCCGCACCTCCTGAACCTCTGAGTCAAGAATTGCCATGCCTGCCGGCCTGCCCCTTCGTTGTGCTGCCTGCCGGCTGCCCCTCCTGTGTGCCTCTCGAAGGGTCAACCACCAGAATCACCACCGGCGCTTCTGATGCTAAGCGCACTGCATCGTCCGGCACAACGGATTGTCCGGCACCACGGCGACCGCTTGCGGCGGGCGAACCCGACGCTAGAGGGAGACGCTGGCCGCCCGGACGGCGTTCAGGGCCCGGACCTGACCCCTCGGCGCGGGGCCGCCGGAGCGCTCCGAGTGGAGGACGGTCACCACGGACCCGCCGGGCTCGAGGTGGAACCACGAGTCCTCCGACCGGTATCCGGGCACGTCCACGCACACGAACTGAGCAAAGCTCCGGGTCGAGATGGACAGGGACCATGCCTGATCATCGACCGGTCGGAGGCTGGTCTGAAGGCCAATCTCGGGAAGGCAGGTGCGGGCCGGACCACCAGGGAGAAAACTCGTCTCGGCCAGGACGGTCCCGTCCCCTGCCTTGAGCCGGACCACGACCAACTCGTAGCTGCGGGGGCCGAAGCGGTACGCGTAGGTCAGGTCCCGGAACCCGTCGAACAGGGAGTATGCCGCCAATTCGACGCCGCCCCGGGCGGGGATCTCGACCATTGCCGTCGCCTCCTCGACCCGGTGGTCGGCGGAACACAGCCCGACCTCCAGGACGCCGGCCACCGCGGTGCCGGTGTCATTGACCAGGTGGATTCCGAGCCCGTTCAACCCCTCGTCGGTGACCAGGACCGTGATCGGGCGCGAGGCCCGGGCCAACGCGAACCAGGGCGCCTTGGGCCGTCCGAGGGCGTCGATCACCCCCCAACCGGCACCCAGACGGAGGTCGCGGAGACCGACAAGCAGCAGACCGGCGCACGGCGACCCTGGCCGACGCCACTCGGCCATGGCTTCCGCCATCACGTGGGCGACCGCGGCCCGGCCGAGATCGAGCGCCCGCTCAGGATCATGTCGTCGGAGGAGCGCCGCATCCTCCCCGAAGAGGACGCCGACGTAGTGGTCGCGCACATCCTCGAGATCCCACGACCCGCCCGTGTCGTGGTGGATGGCCCGCTTCCACGACGGGTCGTGCCCCGCCTGGCGGGCCCCGCCGCAGCGGTCGTCCACGGTCTCGGACTCCGGGGGTACGGAGAAGGCCAGGCCCTCACTGACGAACCGGGGCGCGGCCCGGCGAAGGTCGGTGAGGGGGCGCATGAACACGCCCACGCCGGTGTAGTGGCTCACCCCGTGGTCGACCTGGAACGGAAGTGCACCCCCCGACGGGGACGAGGCCAGGTAGGGCACCCCGGGTGCCAGTCGGTCGGCCAGAGCGGGGATGACGGCGGCCGTCAACGGCGACGACCACTTCGACCGCGACAGCCCGAACATGGCGGGCTGCTCCTCGAGCTCCTGTCCGCCGCAGACGACGCTCAGGGAGGGATGAGCGGCCGCCTCCGAGAGCACCTCGGTCAGCTCCTCGGTGAGCAGCTGGGTGAAGTGGTCGTCGACAGGCGGGTCGAGGAACGCCAGCATGGCGTCCTGCCAGACCATGATGCCGAGCTGGTCGCACAACGAGAAGAACCGGCCGTCCGGGTAGACCGTGCCCCCGGGCACCCTGATCATGTTCAGGCCGGCACCCCGCACCAGCGTGAGGGTGTCCCGCAGCTCCTCCTCGGATTCGGTGAAGGCCACCGGGTCGATGGGATACCAGCACGCCCCCCGGCAGAAGACCCGGGCACCGTTCACCATGACCTCAAAGCCGCCATCGGCATCGTCGACCGCCACGTCGCGAAAGCCGACGCTGCCCAGCTCGAGGCGGGTGCCGCCCACCACTGCCGTCACCGGATACAGGGGCTGTCGCCCATGGGAGTGCGGCCACCAGCGGTCGACGGCGTCCAGCGTGGCTGAGCCGCGGACGCGGAGGTGGTCTCCGATTCGCTCCACGGCCAGCGGGGTGCGGGTGCCGCCGATCTCCAGGCGGGCCTCCTCCACCCCGCCCCGGTCGGCGGCGGCCCCCTCCCGATCGGGCCCGGGCGCCGTGCACAGGAGGTCGACGGACAACGTGCCCGAGGTGCCACCCCGCTCTCCGGGCCGGCAGAGGGGAACGAGCCGGCGCTCAACCACACGGCACGACGACCACGGGACCAGATGCACCGGCCGCCAGGGACCGACCGGGGCCGGGGTCACCGCCCATCCGGGTTGGCGACCGAGGAG
>DASZGT010000207.1:0-2217 GCA_035938575.1 Acidimicrobiales bacterium | reverse complement strand
CCTCCGATGGAACCCCTACCGAACACCGCTCAAGGGCGTGTACCTGGGCTCGGCCTCCACGCCTCCGGGGGGAGGGGTCCATGGGATGTGCGGCGTGTATGCAGCCCGCACCGTTCTCCACGACCATTTTGGGGGCGAGGCACCATTCTGAGGTCGGGCAAACCCCGCCGCACATTGCCGTAGACGGTGAGCTGCGGTCCGGACGGGGTGGAGAGGAGACGCATCTCAGGATCGTCGGTCCGAGGGCCGACGTGGCTCTGCGATGATGAGCAACTTGCGCCGTGTCAGCCTGGAACGGCCCGAGAGCGGAAGGGACTGCAGATGGAGGGAGGCATCACCGAAGACGATCGGATGACGATGCTGCGAGCGGCGGTGGCCAAGGTGGGCAGGGACGAGCTGAAGTCCGCGCTGGCCCGCTCCTCCGAGGCGCGGCCCCAGACCCCCAAGGCGGTCGGCAATGCCCTCAACGCGCTGGGCAAGCACCGCGACCCGGTCGGTGTGGTCGACAAGCCCCAGTACCGGGCGGCCCTGCCCTTCCTGGCCGCGTTGATCTCCGATGCCTGCCTGACCCGGACCATCGAGGCCCTGGGGGATCACTCCGACGATCCCACCAGGGCACAGCTCGAGGAGGCCCTCGATGAAGTCAGGGACTCCTTCTCGGACGTGACCATCGGAGTCATGTTGGCCTCAGTGGCCAGCAGCGGCATGCCCGCCTCCGATCTCTGCTTCGACGTCGCAGCCACCGATGGGCGTTTCGGACTCGCCGGTTGGGCTGAATTCGGCACCGCGGTGCTCACCCCAACGCCTGGCTCCCGGGGGAAGAGCGCCGTCACCCCTGAACAGCGGGAGGCCCGGCGATTGAAGAAGCAGAAGGACGCTGACGAACGCCGGAAGAAGATGGAGGTGGCGCGCAAGGCCGGAGAGCAGGTCCGGCGGGCCAAGAAAGTGGAGCGCTCGCAGACGGCCTCCCGCTCCGATGCTCCTCCCGGAGGGTTCGAGGCGCCGGCGAGCAGCGCGGCTCCTCGGTTGACCCGGCGCGCCGTGCTGACACCGGCCCAGGAGGAGGAGTTCGATCGGAACGACCCCTGGGCCACCGGAGTGGTTTTCGCCTGGGTGCCGTTCAATTCCGTCGACCCGTCCCAACCGGACCTCGAGGGGAAGTCGCGGCGATGCGTGGTGGTGGCGGGGACCCCGACGCATCTCCTGGTTCGTCCCGGCTACTCCGAGGGTGGGGTCAAGAGCCGCGACTGGAAGTCGGTGCCGCTGCGCCATTGGAAGCAGGCGGGCTTCGAGCAGCCCACCTGGATCGACGTCGACTCGTTGCGGGTCCCACGGGAAGGCGATGGTCCGGTGGGCTGGCTTTCTCGAGAGGACTGGAACTCCCTCTGGTAGCCAGTGACCGGTCGGAGATCCGGACCACTGCGAACGCTGCGGACTGACCTTCGAAGTGGAGCCGCGTGGCGTGGAGGGCCTGTCCCTACCGCCGGGTCCAGCGCCACGGGATGATCATCGACACGGTGGAGGCGGTCTTCCGAGGCCGCTGCGGCAACCGCGTGGAAACGGGCTGACCTCAGGTCTGGGTCTGACTCATTCTGCATGTCCGGATGGGGTCGGACCGAGGTCGGGCATTCGCAACTCCTCGGCCCCGGAACCTGGCCGGGTGAACGGGTCCCGGAGCCCGCTGGCTGCCAGCGAGGGCTGTGAGTCCCTGATCACGGCCAGGATGTCGTCACCGATCAGCTCCTGTCGCTGGAGGAGCGCATCCCGCAGGCCCTCGACCACGTGTCGATGCTCGTCGAGCATCTGGGTCACCGATGCCTTGGACGCGGCCAACAGGTCCTCGACCTCGGCCCGGCCCTCATCAGTAGAAAGAACCTTGCTGACGATACCCCCGGCGGGATACTCCATGGCAGCAGACGACACCAAGGTGGCGCCCATACCCAGGAGTCCGATCATCTGACACGCGTTGACGGTGGCCGCCTGCAAATCGCCCGCCACCCCCGAGGAGGATTCCCCGAAGAAGAGCTCCTCGGCCACCATGCCGCCGAAGGCGATGTCAACGAGGGCCCGCATCTCGGACTTCGTCTTGGTGAAGCGCTCCTCCTCCTCGGAGTGGCTGAGGAGTCCGAGCGCTTCCCGGCGCTTGACGATGGTCAGCACCTCGAGCTTGCGCCCCTTGCCCACCAGCCACGCCACCGTGGCATGGCCGGCCTCGTG
>DASZGT010000206.1:0-10751 GCA_035938575.1 Acidimicrobiales bacterium | reverse complement strand
GAGGAGGCCACAGCGGCCCTGCTGCCGCACTTCGCTATCAGCACGCAACGGAGGATCGCGACAGGGCTTTGGCCGATGCGCTCGGGGCCATGGTGACCGCACCGACGCTCGTGGTCCTACCAACGCCTGATGATGTGACGGACGAAAGACGGACGAAGTTTGCCAAATCCGACGAAGCCGCCAACCCCGTCGTGCCGCTGACCAGCCAAAACGATGAGCAGTCCCAACGGGGTTCGAACCCGTGTCTCCACCTTGAGAGGGTGGTGTCCTAGGCCTCTAGACGATGGGACCCTAGTTGGGTCATTTCCCAAGGAACTGACCCTTGTTGCCCTTCTCAGAGCACATGTGCCACAGGGCCCCGGGGAAGGAGCCCGTGTGCGCTCGGGGGGGAGGGCTCGAACCTCCAACCTCATGAACCAGAATCATGCGCGCTGCCAGTTGCGCCACCCCCGAATGGGCGAACCGTCAATTTAGCCGACCTGGGCCGGCCGAGAGACCTCTTGACGAGGTGGGTGCCGGCCGCGCCCGCCGGGCCTCTCCACGATCCGCCGGTGCGACCGCCGAACCAACTGAAGGTGTCATTGTCGGTGCTGATCCTCACGTCCACCTCACGCTTGAGCTCCCCCAGCAGCCGGGAGTCCGTCTGCCTCGTCGAAGGGTCATGGGAAGATGTAGCGGCATGAGCACCCCGATACGACTGGTGGCCCTGGATATGGCAGGTACCACCGTCTCGGATGACGGAGCCGTCGAGGAGGCGTTCCAGCAAGCCCTCGACGCTGTCGGCCTCACTGCCCACAGCTTGAGGCGAGACCCGCGGGAATACGTTCGCCGGACCATGGGCCAATCCAAGATCGCCGTCTTCAGTGAGCTGCTGGGAGGCGACCGTCACCGGGCCGAGCAGGCCAACCTCGCGTTCGAGCGGGCATTCGATCAAGCGGTGGATCGGGGGGAGGTCGCGCCCATTCCGGGGACCGAGTCTGCATTCGCGCAGCTCCGTGCGGCCGGGATGCGGATCTGCCTGACCACCGGCTTCTCCCCCGCCACCCGAGAGCACATCGTCTCCGCGTTGGACTGGAGGGGCATGATCGACCTTGCCCTTTCTCCAGCGGATGCCGGGCGTGGCCGCCCGTGGCCCGACATGATCCTGACCGCGGTGCTCCGCCTTCGCATCGACGACGTGGCGGAAGTGGCGGTCGTCGGGGACACCGACAACGATCTGGTGGCCGGAAGCCGGTCCGGTGCCTCGGTGGTGATCGGCGTGCTCACCGGCGCCCACTCACGCGCCGACCTCACAGCGGTGCCCCACACCCACATCATCGATTCGGTGGCGGACCTTCCGGCGTTGCTGCTTTCCGGAGCGGGCCCACCACACACCTGACCGGGCCACACCCGCCCAGCCTCAACGCCATTCGTCCCGGACAGCCACGACACCGTCGGAGGCGGTGACCATGGTGCCGGCCAGCGTGCGATCGTCATTGCGCATCCGCCACCGCGCCAGCTGCTGGGCGGCCTGCCAGCCCAGCTCGGAGTGGCTGCCCGCCCGCACCAGGTCATGGAGTTGTCCTGGATCTGTGACGAGATCGAAGAGGAGGGGCGGCAGCACTTCGGGATCGGCCGCGAATTGCACGTACTTGACGGCGGGTCCCCGAATCACGTCGAGGGCGCAGTGGGCCATGGGCAGGCCGAGATGCCGCTCGGCGAGCCGAGTGGCCGGATTGGAGAAGTTCCAACTCCAGTGGGCCTCGGTGCGCCAATGCTCCGGCGCCTGCCCATCGGAGAGCCCGTCCCCGGTGATGAACGGCTGCAGGGCGAAACCGTCGGCCTGCAAGGGCGTCTCGATGCCCAACCACCGGCAAATGGTGGGGAGGACATCCACCGATTCCGTGAAGGACTCCACCACCCGGCCCCGGTTGGCGCTCGCCTCCGGGTCGGGATCGCGGATGATCAACGGGATGTGGAACGACTCGTCCCAGTAGCCCAGTTTCTCGAACAGCCAGTGGTCACCGCCCATCTCCCCGTGGTCGCTCGTGAGCACCACCAGGGTGGAGTCCGCCAGGCCCGACGAGTCGAGCTGGGCGAACAGTCGAGCCAGTTGGTCATCGACCTCTTTTTGCGCCCCGTGGTAGGTGGCCCGCATCTGACGACGCTCCCGCTCGTCCTCCGGTGAGCCTGCGTGGGGAAGGTACATCAGGATCTCGTTGAGCGGGTGGGCGGCCGCCTCCTCGGCCTTGGTCGGGGCGGCGACGAACGGTGGCATGGCGTCGGCGTCGTAGATGTCGTGGTAACCGAGGGGGTTGCGGCGAGGTGGATGTGGGCGGATGAACGAGGCGTGGATGAAGAACGGCTCGTCCCCATGTTCACCGAGCCACGTGGTGAGGGCGTCCACCAGAAACGCCGTCTCCGACTGCTCGGCGGCGAACCGGGCAGGCGCCCACGTGGAGCCGTGCCGGTCCGCACCGGGGAATCCGGGCATCGGCCGGTACAGCTCATGGGGATTGGCCGGAACGTCGACCCCCTGCGCTGCCAACCACCGACCCCACTGCTGGCTGCCGGCCTCCCACGGATCGTGGACCACCGGTCGAAAGCCGGGGAGAACCTCTTCGTAGGAGCGCAGCCGAGGGTCGGCCGGAGGAAGCGTCCGGGGGTCGAGACTGGTGTCGGTGTATCCGAACAGCACCGGGTCGTAGCCGGCGGCGCGGGCCAGCAGGGCCACATTGGTGAAACGGGCGTCGAGCGGGGTCCCGTTGTTGACCGATCGATTGTGGTGCAGATAGGTGCCGGTGTAGAGGCACGCCCGGGAGGGACCGCACGGCGCCGCGTTGGCCCAGTGGTTGGCGAACAGCGCGCCCTGGGCGGCCAGCCGGTCGAGCGCCGGGGTGGTCAGGACCGGATGGCCCCGCGCCGAGAGGCTGTCGCCGCGCCACTGGTCCACAGTGATGAACAGGACGTTACGGTTCATTGGCTGCCCTTGCCGACTGCATGCCGGATCGGTCTCATCGGTCGATGGTCCCGGTCATCCGAACGAGGTGTGCAGCTGACTCAGATGGTCGTACCCGATGATCCGACCCAGAGCCACTCCGACCGTCTCCTTGGCGTAGTAGGGGATGGTGGCCAGACCGCCGATCGGCGATGTCCGGGTGGGCGTCGGATACGGGTGCAGTCCCAGCGACGAGGCGATGGCCAGGCTGCGGGCCTCGTGGAACGGATCGGTCACGATCAGCACGGTACCGTTCCCCCGGGATCGCAGGGCGGGCGCCGCCAGCGAGAGGTTTTCCCACGAGTCGCTGCCCCCCGACTCGAAGATGTCGCGGCCGGGGACGCCGGCCGCCAGGAGGTAGCGGGCCGAGGCCTGCGCCTCGGTGTACCGGTCTCCTTTCTCCTTCGACCCCGTGACCATGATGGCGGTGGCATAGTGCTGGCGCCAGAGGGCCTCGGCCTCATCGAGGCGGGAGGCCAGGTCCGGCGAGGCCACCCCGTTGTACTGGGCCGCACCCATCACCACGATGGCCCCTGCCGACCGCGGCTCGTAGCGGCGTCCGGTCAGCCACACCTGCACCGCGGTGACCCCCAGGTAGATGAGCAGGGCGGCCACGGCCAAGGTGACGATCCGCAGTATGAACCGGACCAGGCGCAGTCCGGTCAGCGTGGCGAGCAGGCCCACCGGGCTCAGAACACGTCGGTCTGGAGAAAGGCGGCTTGGGCCATCACGACCCTGGCCCGGTTTCAGAGCGGCCAAGGGCGGCCCGCAGTCGGGCCAGGGTCCGGTCCGGACCCATCAGCTCCAGAGCCTCGAACAGCGGTGGGCCGATCCTGCGGCCGGTGATCGCCACCCGGATGGGCGCCTGTGCCCTGCCCAGCTTCCGGCCCACCCCTTCGCCGATGGCCACGGTGGCGGCGTACAGCGCGTCGTGTGTCCAGTTGCCGGTCAGACCTCCGTAGGCCTCGAGGGCCCCGGACAGGATGGCACCGGCGAGCTCGTCGTTGGTCACTGCTCGGGCCCACGAGTCCTCGTCGATGATCGGCTCGTCGAGGAACATGAAGTCGACCATGGCCGGCACCTCCTCGAGGACGGACACCCGCTCTTGGACCAGTGGGGCCAGTTTGGAGAACACGGCCTCATCGAAGTTGCCGTCGGGCCAGGGGGCATTGGCTCCGCTCAGCCACGGCCTGCAGGCCTCGATGAACGCCTCGGGCGACATGGCCCGGATGTACTCGCCGTTCATGTGGGTCAGCTTGACCACGTCGAAGAAGGCAGGCGAGTGGTTGACATCCTCCAGCCGGAACCACTGCACCATCTGACCGACGTCGAACAGCTCCTCCCCGCCCGGTGGGCTCCATCCGAGCAACCCCAGGTAGTTGAGGAACGCCTCGGGTAGATAGCCCCGGTCCCGGTAGAACTCGACCGCCACGGGATCCCGCCGCTTGGACAGCTTCTTCCGCTGCTCGTTGACCAGCATGGGCAGGTGGGCGAACACCGGCAGGTCCGGCGCCGGTCGGGCGCCGGTTCCCGTGGATCCGTCGGTCGTCCAACCCATGGACTGCAGTGCCTCCCAGACCAGGACGCCCTTCGGGGTAGTGGGCAACAGGTCCTCGCCCCGGATCACGTGGGTGATGGCCATGTCGATGTCGTCGACCACATTGGCCAACACGAACAGGGGGGCGCCGTCGCCCTTCACGGCCACGAAGTCGTCCATCGCCGAGCTGGGGAACTCGACGTCGCCACGGACCACGTCGTGAACGATGGTGATCCCGACGTCCGGCGTCCGGAAGCGAAGGGCCCTGCCGTCACCCCGCGGCAGTCGCCGGTCGCGGCAGAAGCCGTCGTATCCTGGGGTCTTGATGCCGCGCTCCTTGTTTCTGGCCTCGATCTGCTCGCGGGTGCAGTCGCAGGCGTAGAGGAACCCTCCAGCCCATAGGGCGTCGATGGCCTGGCGGTAGCGCTCGGTTCGCAGCGACTGCCTGTACGGCCCTTCGTCGGGGTCCATCCTCAGCCAGTGCAGCGCCGAGATGATCCCGTCCACCCACTCCTCGCGGTTGCGATCGGTGTCGGTGTCCTCGATACGGAGCACGAAGGCGCCGCCGGACTGGCGGGCCACCAGCCAGTTGAACAAGGCGGTGCGAGCGCTGCCGACGTGGAAATAGCCGGTGGGCGACGGTGCGAAGCGGACCCTCGGGACGGCCCCGGGCACGCCTCGGTTACTCGTCTTCGACGATGGTGATCGCACCCGTCGGACAGCCGTTGGCCGCCTGGCGCACCTTCTCGCGCAGCTCCTCGCCGGGGTGCTCGTTCAGGACGTAGAGGAACCCGTCATCACGTACCTCGAAGACCTCGGGGGCGATTCCCATGCAGACGGCGTTGCTGGCGCACTCGTCGAAGTCGACAACAATCTTCACGTGATGCCTCCGGGATCTCGGCGAACCAGCCCGAGTGTATCGGCCCCCCGAGGGAGCACCGGGACACCTTCGGCACGGACATCTTCACCAAGGCGGGGTGAGCCGGAGATGACGGCCATCGGCTCAGCGAAAGTGAGGCCCGCTCCCTCAGGTCAGTTCCAGCGAGCGGGTGACCTCGACGGAATCGAGGAGCTGCCGGTCGTGGGACACCAGCAGCAGGGTGCCCCCGAATCCGGCCAGCGCCGCCTCCAACTGTTCGATGGCCGGGAGGTCGAGGTGGTTGGTCGGCTCGTCCAGCACCAGGAAGTTGACCCCGAGGGCCTGGAACATGGCCAGTTCCGCCCGGGTCCGCTCCCCCGGCGACAGCGACTCGGCGGCCCGGACGACGTGATCGGCACCCAACCCGAACTTGGCCAGGAGCGATCTGGCCTCGGACTGTTTCAGCCCGCAGCGGTCCATGACGGTGCGCACCACATCGTGGTGGCCCTGCAGGGCCTGGCGGTCCTGGCCCAGCTCCCCGACCACCACGCTGGGTCCGATCCATCGTTGACCGCCGGCCAGTGGGAGGGTGCCGAGCAGCGCGGCCACCAGCGAGGTCTTTCCCGTGCCGTTGGCCCCCGTCAGGGCCATCCGATCTCCCCAATTGATCTGCAGATCGACCGGTCCCATCCGGAACGTGCCCCGTTCGATCACGGCGCCGCTGAGCCGAGCCACCACGGCACCGGAGCGGGGGGCCTCCTCGATCGTGAACCGCAGGTCCCACCCCTCCCAGGGCTTGTCCACCGTTTCGAGGGCCACCCGGGCCCGGTCGGTCTGGCGGGCCTTGGCGGCCAGCTTCTCGGTGCGGTTGATCCGAAAGTCTCGCTGGGCCTTGTCGTTGTCCGCCGGGTCCCGGGCCTCCCGCCGCACCCCGCTGGTGGCCCACTGGCGCTGCTGCTCGGCCCGGTGCTCGAGCTGGCTCCGTCGGCGGTCGTAGCGGTCGTAGGCCTCGGTGGCGTGACGTCGGACACTGGCCCGCTCCGCCAGGTAGCCGCTCCAACCCCCTCCGTACTCCTGGCCGGTGCGGCTGTGCTCGTCGAGCTCCACCACCGAGGTCACCGTCCGGGCGAGGAAGTCCCGATCATGAGACACGATGACCATGCCCCCGGACTGGGATGCCAACCACGCCTCGAGCCGCCGGAGGCCTCCGAAGTCGAGATCGTTGGTCGGCTCGTCGAGCAGGGTGATGTCGAACTGCGAGAGCTCGATGCCGGCCAGCGCCACCTTGGCCTGTTGTCCCCCCGACAATGTCGACGCCTCTCGCGCCGCCAAGGCCGCCCCGACCCCGAGGTCGTCGAGGACGGCGTCGATGCGGGCATCCAGGTCGGCGACACCCAACCGGTTGAAGCGCTCGAGCGCCACCTCGTAGCGCAGGGCGGCCCGGGAGGTACCTTCGGCCAGGGCGGCGGCCGCCTCTGCCAACTCAGCCTCGGCGCCGGCTCCGCCCACCCGGCCGGCCAGCAGCTCCCGCACCGTCACCCCGGGGGGCACGTCGTGCTCTTGAGCCAGGTACCCGACGGTGGTCGACGGCGGATCCCGCACGACCTCGCCCCCGTCGGGTGCCAGGACGCCCGCCAGCACCTGCAGTAGCGAGGACTTCCCGACACCATTGGGCCCGATCATCCCGATGCGGCTCAGCGGCCCGACCGTCAGCGAGACGCCACCGAGGACGGTGTGCCCTCCTCGGTCGAGCGTGACGGCGCGGGCCACGAGGGTAGCCACGCCGTCGGCCCGGGACGAGCGCGAACGGGAAGCGGCAGAGCGGGAAGAGGAAGAGCGGGGTGCGGGCAAGAGGAAACCTCCGGGACCAGTGACCGACGGTCGAACACGGGGTATCGATTCTCAGCGCACCGCGAAATGGTAGCGCTACCTACGGCACTAGGGCTTCTCGCTCCCGACCACCCACATGGAGAAGAACTGCGATCCACCGCCGTAGGCCTGCCCCAGCGCGACCTTGGCCCCGTCGATCTGGTGCTCACCGGCCTGGCCCCGCACCTGCATGGCCACCTCGAGGAACCGGAGCATGCCGGACGCCCCGATGGGATTGGACGACAGGACACCGCCCGAGGTGTTCCAGGGGATGTCGCCGTCGAAGGCGGTGGCGCCCGCCTCCGTCAGCTTCCACCCGTCGCCCAGATCGCAGAAACCCAGGTTCTCCAGCCACATGGGCTCGTACCAGCTGAACGGCACGTATACCTCAGCCACATCGATCTGTTGCCGGGGATTGGTGATCCCCGCCTGGCCGTAGACATCGGCCGAGCAGTCCCGCCCGGCCTGGGGGTTGACCTGGTCACGGCCGGCGAACATGGTCGGCTCGGACCGCATGGCCATGCCGTGGATCCATGCCGGGGGGTACTGGCCTGACACCGCGTCCTCTGATGACAGCACCATGGCGGCAGCACCGTCCGAGGACGGGCACGCCTCGAGATAGCGCAGGGGGTCCCACAGCATCATCGAGTCCTCCACCATCTTCATGTCGATGTCGGCCAGATGGAGGTGGGCGTACGGGTTGCGCATGGCATTGAGGCGGTCCTTCACCGCCACCATCCGGCCGATGTGCTCGGGCGCCCCCGACCGGCGCATGTAGGCGCGGATGTGCGGGGCAAAGTAGCCGCCCGCGCCGGCCAGCAGCGGCGCCGCGAAGGGTTGGGGCACCGACAGCGCCCACATGGCATCGGAGTCGGACTGCTTCTCGTAGGCCACCGTGAGGACCCGCCTGTGGATGCCCGAGGAGATGAGGTGGGCGGCCACCAGCGCGGTCGATCCGCCCACCGAGCCGGCGGTGTGCACCCGGAACATGGGCTTGCCCACGGCACCGAGGGCCGGTGCCAGGTACAGCTCGGGCATCATGTTGCCTTCGAACATGTCCGGCGCCTTGCCGATGACCACGGCGTCGATGTCCGTCCAGGTGAGTTCCGCATCGGCGAGGGCCATCTTGGCCGCCTCACGCACCAGGCCGGCGATGGACACGTCGTCGCGTTTGGCCTTGTGGTGGGTCTGTCCGACGCCGACCACCGCGCAGCGCTCTGCCATCACTCACCCTCCAAGACGCAGACGAGATTCTGCTGCAGGCACGGTCCCGAGGTGGCGTGGGCCACCGCCCGCCGGGCCCGGCCCGACGAGATGCTGGCCGCGGCCTCGCCGATGCGGATGAGGCCGGCAGACATGAGCGGGTTGGCGGCCAGAGGGCCCCCCGACGGATTGACGGTGACCGTGTCGTCGAGGCCCAGGGCCTGCTTGACGATGATCTCCTGGTGGGCGAAGGGCGCATGGATCTCGGCCACGTCGACGGGCCCTTCGGCCACCCCGGCCACCTCGGCCGCCCTGGTGGTGGAGGGCGATGACGTGAGGTCGCGGGCCCCCAGCGAATGGGTCTCCATCCGGTGGTCGAGCCCGGTGATCCACACCGGGCTCGTCGACCACCGCCCGGCCTTGTCTCCGGCGGCCAGCACGATGGCGGCTGCGCCGTCGGTGATCGGCGGCAGGGCATGGCGGCGCAGGGGTGCGACCACGTAGTCCTCTTCGAGCAGGGTGGCGGCGGGGATGTCCTTGGCCACTTGGGCCTTCGGATTGGACAGGGCATCCCTGCGGCTCCGGGAGGCGATGGCGGCGAAGTCGGCTTCCGAGCCCTTGCCGGCATCGATGAGCGCCCGTGCCTGCAGGGCCGCCAGGCTGACCGGGTCCGGCCACAGCGGGGCCAGGTAGTAGGGGTCGAGCTGCAGGGAGAGGATCTCGTTGAGATTCCCGGGTGAGGAGCGTCCGAAGGCGTAGACCAGGGCGGCGTCGATCTCCCCCTCTTGGAGGAGCACCCAGGCCTCGTAGAGGGCCCAGGCCCCGTCCATCTCCACGTGGCTCTCGGCCCTTGGCGGCCACACCCCCACGGCGTCGAGGGCGGTCACGAAGCTGAACGGGCCGCCGATCAGGTAGTCGGTCGATCCCGAGCAGATGAAGTCGACGTCGTCCTTGGTGATCCCGATGTTGCCGAACACCTCGGCCACCACCGGCATGAGCATCTCGACCTCGTTGTGCTCGTCGTCCCGACGGACGTTGTTTGACTGCGCGAACGACGCCACCGCCACGGGCCTCACGGTGCGCCCTCCACCAGCACTCACAGGTATTCCTTGAAGGTCTCGTAGTCGGCGTCGGGCTCCCCGCTGGGTCGGACGTACTTGACCGAGGCCAAGGACGGCTTCAGCTCCTCAGGCTCCACCCACACCGCCTCGACCCGCATGCCCATCCGGATCTCGTCGGTCGGGATCTCCTGGATGAGCCCCATGAACGAGAGGTTGGCCCCGTCGAGGAGCACCTGGGCGCAGATGTAGGGGATCTCGATGGACTGGCCGGCAAAGGGCACGTTGACCACGCAGTACGTGGTCACGGTGCCCACGTTGGCCAGCTCGACGTCCTCGGTGGTGGGTACGCCGTCGGTCGGGCACGAGCCCCGCGAGGGGACGTAGACCTTGCCGCACTTGGGGCAGCGCTGCCCCATGAACTTCCCCCGTTCGAGGCCGCGGAGGAAGCGGGACTGGGCCACCCCGGGGGTGAACTCGAAGTCGAGCCGGATGGGAGTGGCCAGGGTGGTGACCGGTCCCAACGGTTCGGTGATGGTCGCATCCGTCATCGGGGCGCTCCGCCCTCGGGCACGAACGACTCGATGTCGGCCATGGTCCCGGTGCGCTCGGCGGCGGGACGGAATCTGACGGTGACCCGGTCGCCGGAGGCGAGCTTGTCCGGACCTCCCGAGTCCACGGCGTGGAGCAGGGCGGTGTCGGCGCCGTCCAACCGGATGAGGGCCCAGGCGAACGGCGACGGCAGCGGGTGCTTCGGCAGCGGATGGGAGACCCAGGCCCACGACTCCACCACCCCACCGGGGCCGACGTCGACCATCTCGCCGGTGTCGTCACCGGTGGTCGGGTCGTACTCGGTGGGAGGGACGATGACCGACCCTCCGGCCCCCCGCACGCCCAGCAACCTGCCCTCCCGGAGACCGGTCAGGAACGCCCCGATGACCGGGCCCACGGAGCGCGAATACGGGTATTCGAGCCGATGACTGGCGTGCAGCGCTTCGCTCTCGGGCATCCCGTTCCTCCCCCTGGCATCTCGATCTACGTCAACGTCGAAAAGTAGAACACATTTCACTTTTGGGCGCCAACAGTGCCCTCCGCCCCGCGGACCGGGACGGGGCTACCGTGGCGGATCATGGCTGCGACCGTCACCAAGCGCCCCAATATCCTGCTGCTGGTCTCCGACCAGGAGCGCCAGCGCTCCTGGCTGCCCCCCGGGGTCGCCCTGCCCTGGCGGGACCGGCTCCGGGCCGA
>DASZGT010000205.1:0-6189 GCA_035938575.1 Acidimicrobiales bacterium | reverse complement strand
GATTCCGGGGAGGGGCCAACGGGGCCCTGTTCGTGCACATCTCGGTCCAACCCGATGCCGTCTTCGAGCGCTCCGGAGTCGACCTCCACGCTCCGGTCCACGTCCCCCTCACCATGGCCGCACTCGGTGGGAGCGTGGGGTTCGACACGTTGGACGACCGACGCGACCTGACCATCGCGGCCGGCACCGACACCGGCGCGGTGATCCAGCTGAAGGGTCTCGGCGTCCCGAAGCTGCGAGGCCGGGGCCGGGGCGACCTCTTCGTCCATGTGAGCGTGGACACACCCACGGGCCTGGATGACCGCCAAAAGGAGCTCCTGTTCGCCTTGGCCGAGGCTCGGGGCGAGGAGTTGGGGGACGTGCCGCACAGCGAAGGGATCTTTTCGAAGCTTCGCTCGGCGCTCAGCTGAGCGTGGCAGAGGGCCACCCCGGGGAGCGTGCCGAGGCCCCGGGGCCGGAGGATGGGCGGGGCGGCCGGCCGGACAAGCCGGATCCCGTTCTCATGGCTGCGGCGGCCATGGTGTTCGTCGACACACCGGCGTCGCCGATTCTCACGCAGGGTGATGCCCACCACCTGCTCGAGGTGCTGCGACTACGGACGGGTGAGCTCGTCGTCGCCTGTGACGGTGCTGGCTCGTGGGCACCGTGCCGGGTGTCGGCGGCGTCAGGCGCTCAACCGGCGCGGGCGGTGGACCTGGCCGGCGTTCTGGAGGTCGAGGGCGGGGTCACCACCCAGCCCAGGCCGCGCCCCGCGATCACGGTGGCGTTCGCCCCGACCAAGGGAGACCGGCCCGAGTGGGTCACCCAGAAGCTCACCGAGCTCGGCGTGGACCGGATCGTGCCCATCCACGCCAATCGATCGGTGGTGCGCTGGGAGGGCGAGCGGGGTGCGCGGTCGGTCGAGAGGCTTCGACGGGTGGCGCGGGAGGCGGCGGCCCAGTGCCGGCGGACGTGGTTGCCGGAGGTGAGCGGAGTGACCCCGCTGCCCGGGTTGGCGTCGCTGTCCGGCGGCCCTCCGCGGCTGGCCCAACCCGGTGGCGGCCCACCCTCGCTGGCCCATCCCGTGGTGGCGGTGGGGCCGGAAGGTGGGTGGGACGAGGGGGAGTTGGCCAGATTCGGCACCGGTGTGGGCCTGGGGGCGACCGTGCTGAGGGCCGAGACTGCGGCCGTAGTCGTGGGCTCCATCCTGTGTGGCCTCAGGAGCGGCGTGATCGGGTCGCTTGCGTAACCACGCTCCGTGAGCAAAACTACACACAGAGGCAGGGGTCTCCTGGCGTGGAGGACGGTCGTCCGTCTTGGAGCGATCGGGGAACGAGAGTGCACCTGCGTCACATTGGCAGAAGCCGGAGCTCAGGGGCGATCGGTGGAGATCAGCGGAGGTGCGTATGTCATTGATTGACAAGAGCGTCGAGGTATTTGAGGAAGACGAGCAGGAGGAGGCGGCTCGCATCGCCTATGCGCGCGCCGTCGGGGCCCGACTCCGCACCATGCGCAAGCAGATGCGCCTGTCGCTGCAGGCGGTCGAGGCCATGTCCGAGCAGGAGTTCAAGGCGTCGGTGCTGGGCGCCTACGAGCGCGGTGAGCGCGCCATCTCCGTCCCCCGCCTCCAGCGGTTGGCCAAGTTGTACGACGTGCCGGTGGACCAGCTGCTGCCGCCGGACGACGCCACGGTGACCCGATGGGGTGCGGCGGGTGCCAGCGAGGACGTGGTTCCCCTCAATGCCCGGCGGTCCATGCACTCCGGTTCCGGCTCCGACAAGGTCGCCATCGACCTGACCAAGCTGCACACGGTGAGCGGTCCCGAGCGGGACCTGCTGCGGCGCTTCCTGAGCATGATCCAGGTGCACCGCCAGGACTTCAACGGTCGGATGATCACCATCCGGGCCGAGGACGTCCGGGCCATCGCCTGCCTGTTCGGGGTGACTCCGGACAGCATGGGCTCCCGCTTGGACGAGCTCGGGCTCCTCGTGAACGTGTGATGGTGGGCGCGGGTCACCCATGACCGAGCCGATCCATTGGCTGAGCACCAAGGAGGCTGCCGAACGCCTGGGTGTGACGTTGCGCAGCCTCTACCGATTCATCGACGAAGGCGATCTGATCGCCTACAAGTTCGGTCGGGTCATCCGGGTCCAAGAGGCGGACATCGGCCGGTTCATCGAAGCCAGTCGGATCTCGCCCGGCAGCCTCGAGCACCTCTATCCCGAGGTGAAGGGGAACGGCCGCGCCCACGTCGCCCCCGACGGCCTGTCAGCCTCGGACGGAGAGTGACGTTTGGCGTCGGATTGCCTGTTCTGCGGCATCGTGGCCGGCGAGGTCCCTGCCGATGTCGTCCGCACCGATGAGCTCACCGTGGCCTTCCGGGACATCAACCCGCAGGCGCCGCTCCATGTGCTGATCGTCCCGAGGAGGCACATCGCCAACGCCGCCGCGGTGACCGCCGCCGATGCCGCCGATGCCGCCGATGTCGCCGCGCTGCTCGTGGCGGCCAAGGCGGTGGCGGATGAGGAGGGAGTCGGCGGCGAGGACCGCGGCTACCGACTGGTGTTCAACGTTGGCCCTGACGCCCTCAACTCGGTGGATCACCTCCATCTGCACCTGCTGGGTGGGCGCACGTTCGACTGGCCGCCCGGCTGACCACCACTGCACCCGGCCGCCCCATGGGATTGCCCGCCCCGGCCCGCTGGTAGGGTCAGGTCCAGAGCGCACGTGGCAGGCACCAAGGTCAAAATTCTCGTTCCCGGCAACCATCTCATGGCCGGCCTGCTCGGCCAGCGCGACGAGTTGCTGCGTGTGATCGAAGGGGCCTTCGGCGATGTGCGAATCGCCGTCCGCGGCAACGAGATCTCCATCGACGGCGAGGGCGCGGAGCGGGTGGGGGCGCTGTTCGAAGAGCTCATCATCCTGCTCGAGTCCGGCCAGGGCCTCGATGCAGTGCAGGTGAACCGGACCATCGACATGATGCACGACGACGTCCGGCCGTCCGAGGTCCTCACCTCCGAACTGTTGCGGTCATCCCGCGGCCGGGCCGTCCGTCCCAAGACCGGGGGCCAGAAGCAGTACGCCGACGCCATCGCCTCCAACATCGTCACCATCGGCATCGGTCCCGCCGGCACGGGCAAGTCCTACCTGGCCGTGGCCCTGGCCGTGCAGGCGCTGCAGGCCCGCCAGGTCAACCGCATCATCCTGACCCGCCCTGCGGTCGAAGCCGGTGAGCGCCTGGGCTTCCTTCCCGGTGACCTCATGGCCAAGGTCGATCCTTATCTGCGCCCCCTCTACGACGCCCTCCACGATCTGCTCGATTCAGACGGGGCGCAGCGCCTCATCGACCGGGGCGCGGTCGAGGTCGCCCCCCTGGCCTTCATGCGGGGGAGGACACTGAACAACAGCTTCATCATTCTCGACGAGGCCCAGAACACCAGCCCCGAGCAGATGAAGATGTTCCTCACCCGCATCGGCTTCGGCTCGAAGGCCGTGATCACCGGGGACATCACCCAGATCGACGTCCCCGGCGGCCGGTCGGGCCTGGTCGGCCTGGAGGCGGTGCTCTCCGGGGTGCCGGACCTCGCCTTCGTCCACCTCGGCCAGCGGGATGTCGTCCGACACCGCATCGTGGCCGACATCGTGGCCGCCTATGAGCGCCGGGCTCCGTCGGACGAGTCCCCATGAGCCTGGACATCTACGCCGCCGACGAGCAGGCGGATCATCCCGTGGCGGTGGAGCGCTGGTCGTCGCTGGCCCGATCGGTGCTCGAGGCCGAGGGGGTCGTCCGCGACACCGAGGTGTCGTTGCTGTTCGTCGACGAAGCGACCATCGCCTCGTTGAACGAGCGGTTCCTCGAAAAGCAGGGCCCCACCGACGTGCTGGCCTTCCCCATCGAGGACGAGGCGGATCGGAGCGGCCGTTCGCCCGACGAAGGGGGCACCGGGCCGGGATCGATCGAGGCCGACACCGGACGCCTGCTCCTGCTCGGTGACGTGGTGATCTGCCCGGCGGTCGCAGCCCACAACGCCGTCGAGCACGGCGTCACCTTTGACGACGAGATCGCCCTGCTGGTCGTCCACGGGATCCTCCACCTCCTGGGGATGGACCACGAGGTCGACGCGGAAGCCGAAAGGATGGAGCTACGCGAGCAGCAACTGTTGGCTCGCTACTACCGAATGGCTTCATGACCCCTCCTGGCGGCTTCCTGACCGGCACCGGCTCGTTCACGACCGGTGATCTGGCGCTGCTCATCGTGGTGCTGGTGTTGCTGGCCGCCTCCGCCGTGCTGGCGCTGGCGGAGACCAGCCTGGTCCGCATGAGCCGGGCCAAGGCGCTGGCCCTGGTCGAGGACGGGCGTCGCGGCGCCCGGGTGCTGGTCCGCCTCACCGAGAACCCGCAGGGGTTCCTCAACCCCCTCCTCCTGTTGGTGCTGGTGTGCCAACTGGTGGTGGCCACCCTGGTCGGCATCCTGGCCCACAGTTGGTTCGGGGCCTGGGGTGTGGTGGCGGCCACGGTGTTCGAGATCGTGATCATCTTCGTCCTGGGTGAGGCCGTCCCCAAGAACTGGGCCGTCCACCATCCCGAGCGGGCCGCCCTGTTCAGCGCGCCGTTGGTCTCCGCCCTGGTCCGCTTCTGGCCCGTCCGCATCCTCTCGGGGGCGCTGATCGGCTTGGCCAATCTGCTCATCGGCCAGAAGGGCCAGTACCTCGGCTCGGCCGTGACCGAGTCCGAGCTGTTGGCCATGGCCGATGTGGCCCTCGAGGGAGATGTGATCGAGACGGACGAACGCGCCCTCATCCACTCGATCATCGAGTTCGGTGACACGGTGGTGCGCGAGGTGATGGTGCCCCGGCCCGACATGGTCACCGTAAACGCCGACCAGACGGTCGAAGCGGTGCTGGAGCGGGGCCTGGAGGTGGGATTCAGCCGCATGCCCGCCGTCGACCAACAGGTGGACGACGTGGTGGGCATCGCCTACACCAAGGACATGATCCGAACGGTGCGGTCGGGGAAGGGTGGTGACGCGGTGCGGTCGCATCTGCGCGTGGCCCACTTCGTCCCCGAGACGAAGCGGGTGTCCGACCTCATGCGGGAGATGCAGGCCGAGACCTTCCACCTGGCCGTGGTGGTCAACGAGTACGGCGGTACCGCCGGGCTGGTCACCCTGGAGGACCTCATCGAGGAGCTGGTCGGGGAGATCGTCGACGAGTTCGACGTCGAAGAGGCGCCCGTCGAGCGACTCGATTCGGGGGAGTTGCGGGTGAGCGCCCGGCTGGCGGTCGACGAGGTCAACGAACTGATCGACGCCCGCTTGCCCACCGGGCCCTGGGACACCGTGGGAGGACTGGTGTTCGACCTGTTGGGCCATGTCCCGGTGGCCGGCGAGTCGGTCACCGTGGACGGGCTGCGGTTGGTGGCCGACCGGGTCAATGGCCGTCGCATCGAGCGGGTCCGCATCGTGCCGATCGTTCTCGCCGCCCCCGAGGGGGACTCGTGACGGTCTTCCGATCGGGGTTCGCGGCCGTGGTGGGACGCCCCAATGTGGGCAAGTCCACGTTGGTGAACGCCATGGTCGGCACCAAGGTCACCATCACCTCCCCCCGTCCCAACACCACCCGCGCCCAGGTGAGGGGGGTGCTCAACCGGCCGGACGCTCAGGTGGTCTTCGTCGACACCCCGGGGCTGCACAAGCCCCGCACCGCCTTGGGGGAGCGTATGAACGAATCGGCGGTGGCATCGCTGGACGACGTCGACGTGGTGGTGGCGATGGTCGAGGCCACGGGAGCGGTGGGCCCGGGCGACACCATGGTGTTGACCCAGTCGGCCCGGCGGGTGCGGTCCATGGCCCGGGCGGCCACCCTCCAGGCCGGAACGGGCGGGGGCGGCGCGGGGACGGGAGATCCCACGCTGCTGGTGGTGGTCAACAAGATCGACCGGGTCGGCGGGGACGGGGTCCTCACCCACCTCAACGCCGTCGCCGACGTGATCGGGTCCATCGACGAGCACCAGGGCGGGGTGCCGGTCCCGGTGGAGTACTTCCCGGTGTCCGCCACCACCGGCGAGGGGGTGGCCGGCCTGGTCGACGCGGTGGTGGCGCGGATGCCCGAGGGGCCCCGCTACTACCCCGAGGGGATGGTCACCGACGTGGCTGAGGCCTTCTGGGTGGCGGACCTGGTGCGCGAGGAGCTGCTCCACCGGGTGCAGGAC
>DASZGT010000204.1:0-1620 GCA_035938575.1 Acidimicrobiales bacterium | reverse complement strand
AGCGGAGCCTCCCTCGCCCACACCTGCCGGCAGACGTCGATGATCTCACGGGTGCGGCCGATGGGCGACGAGAAGGGCACGCCATGCCAGCCCTCGACGACCTGTGGCCCCGACGAGCCGAGTCCCAGATGGAAACGGCCTTCGGACAGGGTGTCGACGCCGGCCGCCGTCATGGCCAACAAGGTCGGGGTCCGGGTAAAGATGGGCAGGATGGCCGAGCCGATCTCCACCCGCTCGGTGAGCGCGGCCAAGTACCCCATCTGGCTGGGGCCGTCCAGCCCGTAGGCCTCGGCCACCCACACCAGGTCCAACCCTGCCTTCTCCAGTTCGACGACCTCTGCCGCCGCGGTGCGAAACCCCCCGGCATAGCTGAGCATGGTGCTGATCTTCATCGGTCCTCCCTGTTCCAGTTCCCCGCCACGCCCGTAGCGGCCGTAGCGGGCACGATCGGCCGGCAACGAGCCGGAGCGTGCCGATGGGCACCCCTCACGACTGCACCGGCCCTACTCCCAGAATCGCACGCTCATCGACTGGCTGGCCGTGGCCAGCAACATCCCCTGCTGCGACCACAGGTGGGCGATCCCCTGGCCGTAGCCGCCGACCAGCGCCTGGATGCGAATGTCGCACAGCACCCACTCGGTGGGCTCCAGTTGCACCATCCTCAGGGTGTTGTCCAGGCTCCGGGACATGACCCTGCGGGCCAGCGGCTGGGACACGCCTCCCGAGACGTAGTCCCCGATGATCGCCAGCGTTGCCGCCGAAGGCTCCAGGTGGCCGGGGACCCGCGCCCACAGCGCGCTGGTGGGATCCCCGGCGGCGCCGGTACCGGCGCTGATCTCCTCGAACGACAGCCCCTTGGCCAGTCGCACGTCGATGCGGTCGAAGATCGAGGTGGAGTTGAAGTCGGGGAGTCTCCGGGGAGGGCACTCCTCGGGCGGTGGTACCTGCGGGGCCGTGATCCACACTCCCCCGGCATCGAACCGGCCCGGCGGGCCGGCCGCGCCGTTGACGGTGAGGATCTCCGTGCCGTCGACGTACCCGACCACCCGGCCCTGGGTGACCCGGCGGCCGACCGCGGCCAGCGTCACGGTGAGGTCGAGGATGGAGTGGGTCGGGGCATAGGAGAGGTACTGGGCCGTCGACCACACCGTCGGGCGCCCCGAGGCCGCCTCGAGGGCCACCAGCGCCGCTCCGAGCCCACACCCTCCGAACAGGAAGTGGCCCGGCGTGGTGAGCTCGGGTACCACCTCCAGCCGCCAGTGCAACTCGTCACCCACCGGCTCCATGCCGAGGAACTCGCGTGCGTCGGTCACCCGGGCGGAGTCCCGGCGGCACACCGGCGTGGGGATGGGGAAGCCGAGCGGCCCGAAGACATCAGCTCCTGGGTACCTTCGACCACGGCATCTCCTTGTCGACCCGGACATCGCCGGGCAGGCCGAGGATCCGCTCGCCCAGGATGTTGCGCTGGATCTCCGACGTGCCGCCCTCGATCGAGTTGGCCCGCGAGCGGATGAACATCTTGCGGGCCGATCCGGGGGGACCGACCAGGCCCAGTGCCTCCGACCGCCGCATGGTGTAGTCGTAGTCGACCAGGGCCGACGGTCCCAGCAGATCGATGCA
>DASZGT010000203.1:0-4212 GCA_035938575.1 Acidimicrobiales bacterium | reverse complement strand
TCGTCGAGCTGCATCCGGTGGCCGAGGTGGTCCCCGGTGAGCCGTGGTTCGCCTGCACCCGCATCGCCGACCTCGATCGGGTGGCACTGACCCGGTTCGTGGCCGACCTCGCCCACCCGCCCGCCTCGGGGCCGGGCGACGCCGACGTCAGCCGCTGACCCCCGGCACCGGTCGCCCGTCCTCGAGGTACACGGTGGTGGTGGCACGCAGCGCCTGGCCGACCTCGCCCACCCGCCCGCTCAACGAGTCGCCGGCCTCGGCGGGTGCGACCCAACGGAGCGCACCGATCTCGTCGTCCTGGAGCACGATTCCCTCCTCTGCGGTGGCGTCGATCGAGCCACAGTCGAACAAGAACCGCAACCCTCCGGGCCGTCGCGGTCGGGGCCGGAGGAAGTCCACACAGGCCAGTCGGCCCGCCGTCACGGTGAGGCCCGTCTCTTCGAGGACCTCGCGTCGGCACCCCTCCCAGGGGGACTCGCCGTCGGACTCGATCTGGCCCCCGGGGATGGTCCACCCGGATTTGTAGGTCGGCTGGAGGATCAACAGCTGCCCGGCGCCGTTGCGGATGAGGGCGCCGGCTGAGGCAGGGACCCGGGGCAGCTCGAATGGGACCACCGCGCCATCATCACCGAATTCGGGCCTCGGTGGTGCCACCATCACTCCATGTCCACTCTGTTCACCCACCTGCCGCACCCCTACATCGAGGAGCGCAAGGCCCACGCCCCCGTCAAGGTGGCGGACCAGCTCGCCCACGACAACCGGGCCAGGCGCGTCAACGCCTGGTTGGCCCTCAAGATCACGTCGGCGGTCGGGACCATGTGGTGCGCCTACGCCTTCGCCGTGCTGGCCCTCATCAGTCTGCCCGACGCCATCAAGGCCGGCCGGCCGGCGGTGATCTCGTGGATCGCCCAGACGTTCCTGCAATTGGTCCTGCTGTCGATCATCATCGTGGGCCAGAACATCCTGAGTGCCGCCTCGGACAAGCGCTCCGAGGCTACCTACAAGGACGCCGACGCCGTGCTCCACGAGGCGCTGCAGATCCAGAAGCACCTGGAGGCCCAGGACCAGGCCATCGAGAGGATCCTGGCCGCCGTGGCCGCCACGAACCCGGGCGGACCCACGAACCGCCCCGCCCCGCCTGGTTCCCCTGCCCCCAGCTGATTGCCTAGCGCCGGTAGGGAACGCCCCGGCCCCCGGAGGCGGAGCCCGTCGGGTTGTCGCCCGCCCTCTCGGCCATGCCTAGACCCGGGCCATGTTGTCGAATCGGGTGTGGTGGCCGATGAAGGCCAGGCGCTGCACGCCGGTGGGCCCGTTGCGATGCTTGGCCACGATGATCTCCGCCGTGCCCTGGCTCTCCGTCGACTCGGGGTTGTAGATCTCGTCCCGATAGATGAACATCACCACGTCGGAGTCCTGTTCGATGGAGCCGGACTCCCGCAGATCCGACAGCATGGGGCGTTTGTCCTGGCGCATCTCCAGACCGCGCGAGAGCTGAGACAGGGCCACGACCGGCACCTCGAGCTCGCGGGCCAAGATCTTGAGGCCACGACTGATCTCCGACACTTCGACCTGTCGGTTCTCTGCGCCGTGGCGACCGGTCATCAGTTGGAGGTAGTCCACCACCACCAGCCCCAGTCCCTCACGGCTCTTGAGCCGGCGGGCCCGGGCCCGGATGTCCATCACCGTCAGGTTGGGATTGTCGTCGATGAAGATCGGCGCCTCGCTCATCCGACTGATGGCGTTACCCACCTTGGCCCAGTCGCCCTCGCGGAGATTGCCGGTACGCATGCGGCTGGCGTCGACCCGCGACTCGGACCCGAGGAGGCGCTGCGTGAGCTCCATATGGCTCATCTCGAGCGAGAACAGCAGGGTCGGCACGTGCAGCTTGATGCCGGCGTGGGCCACCATGCCCAGGGCGAAGGCGGTCTTCCCCATGGCCGGTCGCGCCCCGACCACGATGAGGTTGGACGGTTGCAGCCCGGAGAGCAACTCGTCGAGGTCGGTGTACCCGGTGGCCAACCCCGTGATCGAGTCGCCTTGCGCATAGAGCCGCTCGAGGTGGTCGAGACCCTGGCCGAGCAGGTCCCGGAGTGAGGTCATCGAATCGACCACCCGGCGTTGGGCAACGTTGAACACCAGGCTCTCGGCCTTGTCGAGCACGTGGGATACGTCGTCGGGAAGGCTGTAGCCGAGTTCGGTGATCTCGCCGGCCACCGAGACCAGCCCGCGCAGCAGGGCGTGCTCCTCGATGATCCTGGCGTAGTAGTCGGCATTGCCGATGGACGGCGTGTTGGCCTGGAGGGAGACGAAGACCGAGGGGTCGCCGATGGTCTCGAGCAGTCCACGCCGCCGGAGCTCCTCGGTCACCGTCACCCAGTCGGCCGGCTCCCCCTGGCTGAACAACGACGTGATGGCCTGGAAGATGTGGCCGTGTGACGACTTGTAGAAGTCCTCGGGCTTGCAGATCTCCATGGCCGAGGCGATGGCGTCCCTCGACAGGAGCATCGCCCCCAGCAGGGACTCCTCCGCCTCGAGGTTGTGGGGCGGGACCCGACCGGCCGGCATCCCGCCCCCGTTGGGGAGGCGGCGATGTCGCGTGTCGTCGAGGGCTTGCACCATGGTCCTTCAACCCTCGCCGAATTGCCCTGTGGAGCGTAAGGGCCTCTTCTTGGGGATAGAGCCGTCCGAGGGTGTGGACGAAGCGTGGACAAGCGGGTATCGACTGCGGACATGTCCGGACACGCCGTCATCATCCCCGCCGGCTGTGACGGTCAGGTGGATGCCGGGGACCGAGCTGCCCTCACGGCCGCTCGAAACCCAGGTCCGACGGGGCGGAGTGCGGTCGGGTCAGCCTTCGGCGACGACGTTGACCGTCAGCTCGAACACCACGCCGCCCACCAACTCGACCCGTACGTTGTGCTCCCCGACCGTCTTGATCGGCTCGGCCAAGATGAGGTCCTTGCGATCGATGACCGCACCGGTCTGCGCCTCGACCTTGTGCACGATGTCGGCGGCCGACACCGATCCGAACAGCCGCTCGCCCTTGGCCCGGGCCGGCATGGTGATCGAATTGCCCACCAGGGTGCGGGCCACCGTCTCGGAGGACTCACGGTCGCGGGCGTCGCGGAGGTCCCGCGACGTTCGCATGGCCGCGGCCTGGCTCTCGACCCCGGCCGATGCCACGATGGCCTTCCCCGCCGGAAGCAGGTGGTTGCGGGCGAACCCGCCCGAGACCTCGATGATGTCGCCCCGCTTGCCCACGCCGTCGATGTCGCTTCGCAGGAGGACCTTCATCTCAACCCTCGCCCACGTCGAGGACGATCTCGTCCACCACGACCTCGGCCAGCGAGCCGTCTCCGGTGCCGGTGACCTCGAGTACCTCTTCGACCTCGTCGACCACCACTGGCTCGCGGGGGGCGTCGTCGGCCAGCGCCGTCGAGGTGGCGTCGGCCGACAATGACCGCTCCTCGTCGCGCCCGCGCCGGCCGCCCGACCCACCCTGGCCCGAGTACCCGCCCCGGCCGCCGCCGCGGCCCCCCGGACGCTCCGTCGTGGTGCGCTGGGTGTAGGGGAGCAGCACCAGCTCGCGGGCCGTCTTGATGGCGATGGCCACGTCACGCTGGTGTTGAGTGCAGTTGCCCGACACCCGACGGGCCCGGATCTTGCCCCGGTCGCTCATGTACTTGCGGAGCATGCCGACGTCCTTGTAGTCGACCCACTCCACCCGGTCCTTGCACAGGGCGCACGGCTTCTTCTTGATGCGCCGCCCCGTGTCCTTGGGGGTGCGCCTGGTGGTGCCTCCGCGATCGTTGTTGCGCGCCATGACTAGAAGGGCTCCTCGCTGTATCCGTATCCCTGGGGCTCGCCGGCCGGAGCCGCGCCGCCACTGGTCGACGGCCCTCGGCCGCCTCCCTGGGGCCCACCGTCGCCGGGACCCCGGCGCTCGTTCTTGGTCACCTGGGCCGTTGCCCAGCGGATGCTCGGGCCGACCTCGTCGGCCACCACCTCCACCTTGGACCGCTTGTCGCCGTCGGGGGTCTCCCAGCTGCGCTGGTCGAGCCGGCCGGTCACGATGACCCGCGAGCCCTTGGTCAGGCTCTCGGCGGCGTTCTCGGCCATCTCGCGCCAGCAGACCACGTCGAAGAAGGAGACCGCCTCCTCCCACTCCTGGGTCTGGCGGTTCTGCCACCGGCGATTGACGGCCAGTCCGAA
>DASZGT010000202.1:0-4177 GCA_035938575.1 Acidimicrobiales bacterium | reverse complement strand
ACCACCACCCGCGAGGGGGCCTCGGTGAACAGTTCGTGGTGATCGGCCACGCCGGCCACGCGGACGCCGACCCCGGAGCGGACGGCCATCTCGGTGAGGGCCACCCCCAGCCCACCGCCCGACACGTCGTGGATCCCCGCCACCAGCGGGTCACCGCCGGACACCGCCGCGCCTACCAGGCCCGAGACGAAGGACACCAGGCGCGAGTGGCCGGCGAGGTCGAGGGCGGGCAGGGTGCCGTTGCGGTGGCCTCGGCACTCGACGGCCCAGCGTGAGCCCCCGAGTGACGGTGGGCCCCGCCGCCCCATGGTGGTCCCGACGCTGGCGTCGAGCAGCACGAGCGCGGCGTCCTCGACCAGGGCCACCCCGGGAGGCCGGGCCACCAGCCGGTCGATGAGGCCCAGCACACCGATGACCGGGGTCGGGTCGATGTCGACACCGAGGCTCTCGTTGTAGAGGCTGACATTGCCCCCGATGACCGGGAGGCCGAGGGCGAGGCACGCCTCGCTCATCCCGTCGATGGCTTCGGACAGCTGCCACATCACCTCGGGGTGTTCGGGGTTTCCGAAGTTGAGGCAGTTGACCACGGCCATGGGGCGCGCCCCGGCGCAGGCCACGTTGAGGGCGCCTTCGGCCACGGTGGCGGCGGCACCGGCGCGGGGGTCGATGGAGCACCAGGTCGGGTTGGAGTCCGTGGTGAGAGCCAGACCCCGCTCCGACGGGGGCAGGCCCGGGGCGGCCAGGCGGAGCACGGCGGCGTCGCCCCCGGGGCCGTCGACCGTGTTGAGGAACAGCTGATGGTCGTACTGGCGGTAGACCCAGGAGGGGTCGGACAGCAGGGCCAGCACGTCCGGACCGCAGTCCGCGGGGGCGGGGAGGGCGCCCGGGTCGTCGGTGGCGCGGGCCTCGTGGTCGCCGGGCCGGGCCAGCGGCCGGTGGTAGAGGGGCGCCTCGTCGCTGAGCGCCCCGGCGGGGACATCCCCGAGCACCTGGCCCCCGAACCCGTCGAGGATCCGCAGCCGCCCGGGTCCCCCGGCCGGCGGCTCCGTGACCCGTCCGACCACGGCGGAGCGCACCTCCCACCGGCGGCACACCTCCTGCACCCGATCCAGGTCCTGGGGGGTCACGATGGCCAGCATGCGCTCCTGGCTCTCCGAGGTCATCACCTCGAAGGGGGCCATGCCCGGTTCACGCCGGGGCACGGCCGACACGTCGACGTCCATGCCCACGCCCCCGCGGGCGGCCGTCTCGCTGGTGGCGCAGACCAGTCCGGCCCCGCCGAGGTCCTGGATGCCGACCACCAGCTTGGCGTCGAGCAGCTCGAGGCACGCCTCGATCAACCGCTTCTCCTCGTACGGGTCGCCCACCTGGACGCTGGGCCGCTTGGCCGCGTCGGCTTCGTCGCCGCCGCCCCCGAAGCCGGCCGACGCCAGCACGCTGACCCCGCCGATCCCGTCGCGACCGGTCGGCGATCCGAGGAGGACCGCCAGGTTGCCCACGCCCGAGGCCTGACCGAGCACCAGCCGGTCGGTGGGCAGTACGCCCAGGCACAGCACGTTGACGAGGGGATTCTGGGCGTAGCAGTCGTTGAAGGTCAGCTCGCCGCCCACCGTGGGCACGCCCACCGAGTTCCCGTACCCGGAGATGCCGGCCACCACGCCCTCGATCAACCACTGCTGGCGGGCCTCGGCCGGGTCCCCGAAGAACAGCGGGTCCATCACCGCGATGGGGCGCGCCCCCATGGTGAAGATGTCGCGCAGGATCCCCCCGACACCCGTGGCCGCCCCCTGGTAGGGCTCGATGGCCGAGGGGTGGTTGTGGCTCTCGATGCGAATGGCCACGGCGATGCCGTCACCGGCGTCGATGACCCCGGCGTTCTCCCCCGGGCCCACCAGGACATGGGGGGCCTCGGTGGGGAGCCGCTTCAGGTGGACCCGCGACGACTTGTAGGAGCAGTGCTCGCTCCACATCACTGCGAACAGGGCGAGCTCGAGGCGGTTGGGAACGCGGCGCAGGATGGCCTCGACCTCGTCGCGCTCACCGTCGGTGAGGCCCAGGGCCCGGTGCAGCGGCACGCCGTCCTCCACCATCGGGTCGCTCCCCGATCCGGTCATCGCGCTCGGCACCTGTTCTCCGCGTCCACCGGCTCGAGCGTACCCGGCCCGGGTTTGCTGCTCGCCGCCACCGGTGTCCACAGACCGCAAATGGACAGCTCCGAGAGCGCGGTCATTGCGCCCGAACGGCGACGGCCGACCGCGGTGACCCGGTCGACGCCACCTGATCCCGGAGTGGCGACCGACCGCCCTATTGCGGGCTTGGAAGGGCGCGCCCGTCGCCGATCAGCGCCGGCCGGCCGGCCACAGCCCGTGGGGGGCGGACCCGGACGTGGTGCGCCGGAGTCCCCAGTTGGCAGGCCATTGCCCGACCCAATGGACGACGCCGAAACCGTCGGCTGCCGCCCAATGGGCACCGGAGACGCCGGGGTTCGCACCCAATCGCGCTCGGCGTCGGGGCCTCCATGAGGGTAATGGACACTCGGGTTCTGCCCGTAATTCGAACGTGGGGACCGGGGTTCTTCGAGCAGTCGGATGCACCGAGTTGCTTGATATAGCCAACTCTGGGAGGCTCTCCCCATGGCCGCGACAGGTTCGACCAAACCACGGAAGAAGACCCCAATGTCCGCCGATCACAAAGCGGCTTTGGCCAAAGGACGAGAAGAAGGCCGGACCGTCCGCCGCTACCTCGAGGCGCTCGAGTCGAACCGGCCCCGACGGGGCCGTAAGCGCACCCCCGACTCCATTCGCAAGCGGCTGGCCGCCATCGAGTCGGCGCTGCCCGGAGCCGACCCGCTGTCACGGCTCCACCTGGTGGAGGAGAAGCAGCGCCTCGAAGCCGAGCTCTCCCATGCCGGAGACACCGTCGACATGGCGGCACTGGAGAAGGGCTTCGTCCGGGTGGCCCGGATCTACGGCGAGCGCAAGGGAATCTCGTACTCCACCTGGCGCGCCGTCGGGGTGAGCGCAGCCGTCCTGCAGCAGGCCAAGATTCCCCGCACCCGCAGCTGAGCGCCTGGTCGGGCCGGGACGGGGACGGGGACTCCCAGCCGTCTCGCGAGGACGATCAGGCCACGGTGGCGGCGACCTGCGGGGTGGCTGACCGCACCAGTGCCGCCAGCAGCACGACGCCGTCCACCGAACCGAGGAGGGGATCGGAGGCCCGTTCGGGGTGGGGCATGAGGCCGACCACATTGCGGGCCTCATTGCAGACGCCGGCGATGCTGTCGACCGAGCCATTTGGGTTGTCCACATAGCGGAGTACCACTCGCTCTTCCGATCGGAGCATGGCCAATGTGGAGGCATCACACGTGTAGTTGCCCTCGAAGTGATTGATGGGGATCTGCAGCTCGGTTCCCACTGCAACTCCCCCGGTCAGCACGGAGTCCGACGACTCCACCCGCACCCCGGCCGTGGCGCAGAGGAAACGGAGCCCGCGGTTCTTCTGCAGCGCGCCGGGCAGGAGGCCGGCTTCGGTCAGCACCTGGAAGCCGTTGCAGATCCCGACCACGGGACCGCCGGCCGCGGCGAACCGGCCCACCGCCTCCATGACGGGCGAGAACCGGGCGATGGCGCCGGGCCGGAGATAGTCGCCGTGGGCGAACCCGCCCGGCAGGACCAGTGCGTCGTACCCGCTGACCGACGTGTCGCCATGCCACACCAGGTCGGCCGACGCCCCGAGCCGCTGCAGGCCCAAGACGGCGTCGTGCTCGCAGTTGGTGCCCGGGAACATCACCACCCCGAACCGGGGGGCCATCAGGCGGCCGAGCCCGCGCCGGCCGGTCCGAGTGGGGTGACCGTCACCGATGACTCCTCGATGACCGGGTTGGCCAGGAGACGGTCGGCCACCACGGTGGCCTGGGCCCGCGCCTCGCCCTCACTCGGGGCCGCGATCTCGAACCGGAACGCCTTGCCCGCCCGCATGCCGGTGACGCCCGTCAGCCCCAGGGCGGGCAGGGCCCGCTCGATGGTGGCGCCCTGGGGGTCGGCGATCCCCTGGCGCAACCGCACTTCGACCAGGACCGAGAACTGCTCTGCCGAGGCCACGGTCAGGCACCGTACCAGTCGCCCAACCGGCGGCCGCAGACCCGTTCGTAGGCGTCGACGTAGCGGGTGGAGGTGGC
>DASZGT010000201.1:0-2832 GCA_035938575.1 Acidimicrobiales bacterium | reverse complement strand
GTGATCGCCGTGTCCTCGGTGGCGCCGGCCTACACCCTGGCCGCCACCATGGCCGTGCTCTTCCTCACGGTCGGCATCGGCACCGCCGGTCCGGCGATCATCTGGATCTCCTTCGTCCCGGTGCTGTTCATCGCCATCTCCTACTTCCACCTCAACCGCCGCGATCCGGACTGCGGGGCCTCGTACGCCTGGTTGTCCAAGCTGGTGCATCCGGTGGTGGGCTGGTTCAACGGCTGGGTGCAGGTGGCGACCAGCATCCTGTTCTGCGTGTCGGCGCCCATCGTGGCCGGCCAGTACACCCTGCAGTTCTTGAACCAACAGGGATGGATCTCGTCCTCTACCGCTTCCTCCGTCGGTACTGCGGCCCTCGTCGCCGGCGCCTGGCTGGCCGTCATCACCTTCGTCTGTATCTGGGGGATCCGTTGGACCAGCAACTTCCAGTGGGCACTCCTCATCATCGAGTACGTGGCGGTCATCGGCTTCTCCATCTGGGGCATCATCAAGGTGGCCGTCGACCATCCGGCCGGCTCCCAAGGCTTCCACTGGTCGTGGCTCAGCCCGGCGTCGATCGGCGGGTTCACCGCCCTGTCGGCCGGCCTCGTACTCGGGGTTTTCTTCTTCTGGGGCTGGGACACCGCCACCAACCTCAACGAGGAATCGAAGAACTCCACCAAGACGCCAGGTCATGCCGGCATCATCGCCATGTTCCTCCTCTTGCTGGTCTTCGCGATCAACATCATCGCCGCCCAGATGCTGCTGCCGGCCAGCGCCTGGAACAACCATTCGGCCACCATCCTCCTGTACTTCGCCCAGCAGGCCGCGGGCCACTGGGCCGGCTACGTCATGATCATCGCCGTGCTGTCGTCTACCGTGGCCACCACCCAGACCACGTTGCTGCCGGCGGCCCGGATCACCCTCTCGATGTCGCGGGACGGGGTATTCCCCAAGTTGTTCGGAACCATCCAGGGCAAGCTCAAGACGCCGGCGGTGGGAACGCTCATCCTGGCCTTCGTGAGCCTGTTCGGGATCCTCATGGTCAGCAATGTGTCATCGGTCAACACCGTGTTCGCCCACCTGATCTCCAGCATCGGTGTGCTCATCGCCTTCTACTACGGGGTGACCGGCATCACGTGCGCCTGGGCCTATCGCAAGGTCGCATTTCAGGACACGCGCTTCTTCTTCAGCGGGATCCTGCTCCCGTTCCTCGGCGGCCTGGCCCTCTTGGGGGTCGGAGCCTGGGTGATCAAGACGGCCGGGTGGACCGGCGCCGGGGCGGACATCATCACGCTGGTCGTCGGAGTGCCGCTGGTGATCCTGGCCCGTCTCACCACCAAGGGCGACTTCTTCAAGCAGAAGCCGGTGGCTTACACAGAGATCGGCGAGTGATCTCGCACCGATGATCATCGGGGTTCCCAGCGAGGTCAAAGAGGACGAGTACCGGGTGGCCCTCACCCCCGCCGGGGTGCGAGAGCTGACCACCGCGGGCCACACGGTGCTGGTGGAGCAAGGGGCCGGCATCGGGTCTTCGATCACCGATGAGGAGTTCACCGCCACCGGGGCGTCGATGGTGGGCGCCGCCGCGGACGTGTGGTCGGCAGCCGACATGGTGTTGAAGGTCAAAGAACCGGTCCCCGCCGAGTACGACCTCCTCGGCCTGCGGAGGGATCAGGTCCTCTTCACCTACCTGCACCTGGCCGCCTCGCTGTCGTGCACGGAGGCGCTCCTGAAGGCGGGCAACACCGCCATCGCCTACGAGACGGTCCGGCTCCCGGACAATTCGCTCCCCCTGCTCACCCCGATGAGCGAGGTGGCCGGCCGCATGGCCCCGCTGATGGGTGCCCACCACCTGATGAGCCCGGGCGGCGGCGGCGGGGTCCTGGTCTGTGGCGTCCCCGGTGTCCGCTGCGCCAAGATCGTCATCCTCGGAGCCGGCGTGGCCGGGATGGCTGCAGCCACCCTGGCGGTGGGGATGCACGCCGAGGTCTACATCCTCGACACGAACCTCGAGCGCCTCCGCCAGGTCGACCACCACTTCCGCGGCGCTCTGGAGACGGTGGCCTCGAGCAGCCACGCCATCGAGGAATCGTGCATCGAGGCCGACATCGTGATCGGTGCTGTCCTGGTCGTCGGGGCCAAGGCGCCCAAGCTGGTCTCCGATGCCCTGGTGGCGCAGATGCGACCCGGCTCGGTGCTGGTGGACATCTCGGTCGACCAGGGGGGGTGCTTCGAATCCACCCGGCCGACGACCCATTCGGATCCCACCTTCGAGGTCAACGGCTCGCTGTTCTACTGCGTCGCCAATATGCCGGGGGCGGTTCCCCACACGTCGACCCATGCGCTGGTCAACGCCACCATCCCCTATGTGCTCGAGATCGCCAACCGGGGATGGCGCGATGCCGTGCGTGATGACGCCGCTCTGGCCGAGGGGGTCAATGTCGTCGAGGGGTCGGTCGTCTACGAGCCGGTGGCCTCGGCCCACGGCATGACGGCAACCTCGCTCGCCGTCGCCCTCGATTCGTAGGGTGCGCCGCTCGGCCTGCTCAGTCGGGTCAGGACGGACTGACTTGCGGGGCGAGGTCGCGTACCGGAGTCGAACCAGGGGCCGGCTGCCCGAAGGCGAGGTGGCCGGGCACGGGGATGCCGGTAGGGAGTGCGGGATCGGCCACCGGATCCAACCGTACGGTGCACAGAGGTATCTCCCCCGCCCACAGGCCGAGTTCCGCGTCGGGCCCGTCCCCGTCGTCGGGAGGCCCTCGCCGGATCTTCACCGAGCACTGGTCGAGCGTCATCCTCAACACGGTGGTGGCGGCGATCTCTGCGGTGGAGGGCGAT
>DASZGT010000200.1:0-3461 GCA_035938575.1 Acidimicrobiales bacterium | reverse complement strand
ACCTGGTGGAGGTCACCCTGGCCGAGGACTCACCGGCGGCCGGCGTCTCGCTGGTCGAGCTCGGGGTGCCCCGGGAGGCCACGGTGGTGGCCGTGGTGCGGAGCGACCGTCTGATCGTGCCCCGGGGCGACACCCGGTTGGCGGTCGGCGACGAGGTCCTGGTGCTGGTCACCGCCGATGCCGAGGACCAGGTGCAACAGCTGTTGGTGGGACACTGAGGGCATGAGGGCCGCCTTCTTCGACCTGGACAAGACGGTGATCGCCAAGGCGTCCATCGCCGCCTTCGGCCGGCCGCTGTACCGGGGTGGGCTGATCAACCGGCGCCTGGTGGTGAGGGCCGTGGCCTCCCAGCTCATCTACCTCCACCTCGGAGCCAGCGAGCAGAAGCTGGCCCGGATCCGCGAGTCGATCCTCATGCTGACCAAGGGATGGGACCACGACCAGATCAAGGAGATCGTGCGGGAGGCCCTGGAGGAGACCGTCGAGCCCATCATCTACGCCGAGGCCCTCGACCTCATCGAAGGGCACCGGGCCGCAGGCCACAAGGTGTACCTGGTGTCGGCGTCCCCGGAGGTCATCGTCCAGCCGCTGGCCGAGCACCTGGGGGTGGACGGCTCCATCGCCAGCCGGCCCGTGGTCGACGACGAGGGCCGGTACACCGGCGAGATGGACTTCTACGCCTACGGTCCCTTCAAGGCCGACGCCATGCGGGAGCTGGCCGCCCGCGAGGGGCTCGAGCTCGAGGACTCGTCGGCCTACTCGGACTCCTACACCGACCTGCCCATGCTGGAGGCGGTGGGCCACCCCGTGGCCGTCAATCCCGATCGCGTGCTGGCCAAGGTGGCCAAGGAGCGCGACTGGGAGGTGATGCAGTTCACCAAACCGGTGCGCCTGCGCGACCGGGTGGGCGTCCCCAGCCTGTCGATGACCGCCACCGCCGCCGGCATCATGGCCGCCGCCTCGGCCGGGGCCCTGGTGGCCTGGCGCCTGGCCCGTCGGCCCGGTCGGTAGCAGCAGCCTGCGGAACTGTCTCGTGGCGCGCCAAGGGCGCGCCACTCACGAAGCGTGGTCGGCGCGCCCGGTGGTGTGGTGGGGGCTGCTCAGGAAGGACGGAGCCGCTTGGCGGCGACGACACCCAGGGCGACGATGATGGCCAGGATCAGGAGCTTCTTCATAGGGAGGATGGTACCCCCTCCACCCGCGTCCCGCTCCGGGGACGATCGTCAGCGATCGTCAGACGGTCAGGAGGTCGCGGGCGCCGGTGTCGGACGACGGGTGGCGCAGCTTGGACATGGCCCGGGCCTCGATCTGGCGGATCCGCTCGCGGGTCAGGTTGAAGTGCTCTCCTACCTCTTCGAGGGTGCGGGGCTCGCCGCGGTCGAGGCCGAAGCGCAGGCGGAGGATCTCACGCTCGCGCTCGTCCAGAGGGGACAGCAGCCGGCCGATCTCCTCGGGGAGCAGGGAGACCGCGGCCACCTCGAAGGGGGATTCCGCCGAGCGGTCCTCGACGACGTCACCGAGCTCGGCGTCGCCGTCCTCCCGGAGGGGCTCCGACAGGGAGAGCGGCTCGGCCCGGAATCGCAGCGCCTCGACCAGCTTGTCCTCGGGCATCTCGACCTCGGCGCCCAACTCGGCCAGGGTCGCCGGTCGCCCGTACTTGAGCTCGAGGCGGGCCTGGGCCTTCTGGACCCGGGCCAGCGTGTCACCCGCGTGCACGGGCAGGCGGATGGTCCGACCGGTGTTGGCGATGCCCCGCGTGATGGCCTGGCGGATCCACCAGGTGGCGTACGTCGAGAATTTGAAGCCCTTGCGCCAGTCGAACTTCTCGACGGCGTGCATGAGGCCCAGGTTGCCCTCCTGGATGAGGTCGAGCAGGGGCAGGCCCGAGGCCTGGTACTTCTTGGCGATGGACACGACCAAGCGGAGGTTGGACTGCACGAAGGTCTGCTGGGCCCCCTCACCCTGCAGGGTGGTGCGCCGCAGCTCCCGCTTCTTCGCCGGTGTCAGGCCCTTCGGCGCCGATGCCAGCTGGGCATCCGCCTCCCGGCCGGCCTCGATGGCCTGGGCCAGTCGGACCTCGTCGTCCTTGGTCAACAACGGGTACTGGCCGATGTCGGTCAGATACAACCGAACCAGATCTTCGTCGTCTCGTTCGAGGCGCTCCTTTGCCAACTTCACCGGGTCCTTCGTTTTCCCCACCACACGTGGGGGACGGCCGAACCTCATCCAGCGGCACCGGCGTTACGGCGGTCGCTGATTCGGGTCTGGCGCTTTCGGGCGCAACGATTGCTGCGTTCGAAGTTTACCGGACGCGTCAACCCCTCCATGCGACAGGGGCCGTCCCGGGGCTTGTGGGCGGGTCAGTCCCCCGGCACGGACTCCGGAAACGTCACCAGCCCTGACCTGGCCCCCGCCCCCACCACGGCCGATTCGAGCCGCTCGAGGAACTGATAGACGGCGGCGACGTCGTGGGGTCGGGTCACCAGGCGCTCCACCAGGCGCTCGCCGGCCTGCCAGTCGTCGATCTCGTCGTTGAGCACCAGGCGCAGCGCCCGCAGGACGGGCCCGTCGGTCACCGGCGCCGCCACCCGCAGGTGCCGCTCGTAGCTGGTGACCAGCCTGGGCAGCACCACCCGGTACAGGCCCGCCAGCCGGGGCAGGGCCCCAGGGCGATCCGACGGTTCGTCCGTGGCCGGCGGCCACGAGGAGCCCGGCGCCTCGGAGGGCAGCGCCAGACCGGCCAGGGCGGCGAACAGCGCCGCCGTCGGAGGCGCCGGCACGGTCAGGCCGTCGGGGTCCACACCGTCGAGGACCGGAAGCCGCTCGGCCCACAGCTCGGCGTGCCAGGCATGGCGCATGCTCTGCCCGTCCAGATGGACCTGCACGGACGTGATCGGCATGTCGGTGACCCACTCGCCGAGCAGCCGGTAGAGGGCGCTCTCGATCCACCGGTACTGGCCCACCAATGCCGCGGTGGAGCCGAGCGGGAGCGTCACCATCTCCGCGTCTTGCCCGGCCCCCTGGTGACCGCCGGTGTCGGAAGTGTGGGTGGGGTCGGTCAGCTCAGACAACGGCCGGCTGCTCCCCGCCCGGTCGGCCGGACGGGCCGGCGGGCCCGGCCACCCCGGACCGGTAGTGGTTGGTGATGGGCATCCGCCGATCCTTGCCGAAGGCCTTGCCCGAGATCCGGACCCCGGGGGGCATCTGGCGGCGCTTGTACTCGGCCCGGTCCACCAGCGCCACCACGCGGGCGACGGCCTCGGGGTCGAGCCCGGCGGCGATCAGGTCGTCCGCTGAGCGGTCGCCCTCGACGTACCCCGCCACCACGGGGTCGAGGACCGAGTAGGGCGGCAGCGACTCGTCGTCGCGTTGGTCGGGGCGCAGCTCGGCCGACGGGGCCTTGGTCAGGACCGGGTCGGGGATCAGGTCGAAGCCGGCCCGTCGGTTCCGGTAGCGGCACA
>DASZGT010000199.1:0-8682 GCA_035938575.1 Acidimicrobiales bacterium | reverse complement strand
CATCTTCAGCCTGGCCGTGGCGCCGTCCGACAACGAGCGCTTCAGCAGGATCACCATCGTCGTGGACGTGGAGTCCTCCCCGCTGGATCAGATCATCAAACAGCTCGACAAGCTGATTCCGGTGGTGTCGATCACCGAGCTTGACCCTGAGCGATCGCGGGAGCGGGAGCTGCTGTTGGCCACGGTGGAGGCCGCCGCCGACACCAGGGGCCAGGTCATCCAACTGGTCGGGGTGTTCGAGGGGAAGATCGTGGACGTCGGGCCTGACCGGCTCACGGTGATGCTGGCCGGTGCCCCCACCAAACTGGACGATTTCGAGGATCTGATCCGGGCCTACGGGATCGTGGAGATGCAGCGATCGGGCCGCGTGGCATTGCCTATGCTGGACCGGTCCGGTGAGCACTCGGCGCCGCCCCGTGCGGAGTCCCCGGTCGCGCTCACCACAGAGAAGGCAGGTTGATCACAATGGCCACGCTGTACTACGAGAAGGATGCGGACGCCAGCCTCATCGGGAACCGCAAGGTGGCCGTCATCGGCTACGGCTCACAGGGCCACGCCCACGCCCTCAACCTGTCGGAGAGTGGTGTCGACGTGCGGGTGGGCCTGCGGGACGGATCGTCGTCCAGGCAGAAGGCAGAAGAGGCGGGGCTGAGGGTGCTCTCGGTGGCCGAGGCCTCCGCCGAGGCCGATGTGATCATGATCCTGTTGCCGGACACCGAACAGGCCGCCGTCTACGCGGCAGAGATCGCTCCCCATCTCAAGGCCGGTGATGCGATCTTCTTTGCCCACGGCTTCAACATCCGTTTCGGTCTGATCACCCCGCCGGCCGAGGTCGACGTGGCCATGGTGGCCCCCAAGGGACCGGGCCATCTGGTCCGGCGAACCTACAGCGAGGGGGGAGGGGTGCCGTCGCTGGTGGCGGTCTCGGCCGATCCGTCGGGCAAGGCCCACGATCTGGCCCTGTCCTACGCCCACGCCATTGGCGCCACCCGTGCCGGCGTCCTCGACACCACGTTTGCCGAGGAGACGGAAACCGACCTGTTCGGTGAGCAGGTGGTGCTCTGCGGTGGCCTCACCGCACTAGTGCAGGCGGGGTACGAGACCCTGGTCGGGGCCGGCTATCAGCCCGAGTCCGCCTATTTCGAGTGCCTGCACGAGCTCAAGCTGATCGTAGACCTCATGTACGAGCAGGGGATCGGCGGCATGCGGTTCTCCATTTCGGACACCGCGGAGTACGGCGATCTCACCCGGGGCCCGCGTGTCATCAATGAGGCCGTTCGTGACGAGATGGGCCGAATTCTGGGGGAGATCCAGGACGGCAGCTTCGCCAAGGAGTGGGTGGCGGAGAACGCCAACGGTCGTCCCAACTTCAAGGCCCTGCGTCAGGCCGGGCTCGACCATCCCATCGAGAAGGTGGGTGCGCAACTCCGCGACATGATGCCGTTCGTGACCGCCGGGAGGCAGAAGATCCAGGACATCTCCGGCGGCTGATCCGGTAGGCCGACCGGGCACCCGGCAGGGCCGGGGCGCCGATCGAATCCAGTGGCGGATCGGGCTTTCTGGCATTACAGTGCCGAAGACCGAGGCGGCTCCGATGGTCTGGCGGCTCCCAGCCAAACTGCTCAGAGGTCGGTGGATGGAACGCACAGGGACTGATCCGAAGTGCCCCAACTGCGGTTCTGTGGATGCGCCACGATTGATCGTCCGCGGGGCCGAATCGACCGGCTCCACCATGGTCGAGCAGAGCGTGATGCTGCAGTGCCGCCGGTGTCAATGGGAATGGTCGGAACGACCCCTCGGCTGGCGAGAAGCGTCCTGACTGCTCGACCACGGGCGCCCGGTGATTCCCATCGACGCACCCCGATGGCTCCGGGCCCGACCGGCGGGATCAGCCGGCGATGGCCCCCACCACATAATTGATGCAGGCGCACAGCGACGCCACATCGTCGGGGTCCACCGACGGGAACATGGCGATGCGCAACTGGTTGCGGCCCAGCTTGCGGTAGGGCTCGGTGTCCACGATCCCGTTGGCCCGGAGGATGGCGGCCACCACGGCGGCATCGACCGAGTCGACCAGGTCGATCGTACCCACCACGTGGCTACGGTCCTGCTCCCTGGTCACGAAGGGCGTGGCAAAGTCTGAATTGTCGGCCCAGGTGTACAGGGTCTCGGAGGACTTGTCGCACCGGCCGGCGGAGAAGTCCATGCCACCGTGGTCGTTGAACCAGGAAACCTGGTCCTCGAAGAGGAAGATGGTGGCCAGGGCGGGTGTGTTGTAGGTCTGGTCGAGCTTGGAGTTGTCGAGGGCGATGCTCAGATCCAAGGAGGCCGGCACCCAGCGCTTGGTGGCGGAGATCGCCCGGATGCGATCCTGGGCCGCCGGGGACAGCAGGGCCACCCACAGCCCGCCATCCGAACCGAAGCACTTCTGGGGGGCGAAGTAGTAGGCATCGAACTGGGCCGGATCGACCCTCAGCCCGCCGGCGCCCGACGTGGCGTCGACTGCCACCAGGCCACCTCCCTCGGTCGGCGCCGGGGCACCATCCGGACGGACGATCGGCATCATCACCCCGGTGGACGTCTCGTTGTGGGTGAGGGCATAGAGGTCGATGCCCTCCCGGGCCACCGGGTCCGGGTGAGTCCCCACCTCCGAGGCCAGGATCTCGGGATCGCCGAGATGGGGCGCCTCGGTGGCCGCAGCGGCGAACTTGGACGAGAACTCGCCGAACGTCAGGTGCTGGCTCCGGCGGTCGATCAGCCCGAAGGTGGCGGCGTCCCAAAAGCACGTGGTGCCTCCGTTCCCCAGCGCCACCTCGTACCCGTCGGGCAGCGAGAAGAGCTGCCGCAGCCCAGCCCGGAGGCTTCCCACCACCGACTTGACCGTCTTCTGGCGGTGGCTGGTCCCGAGGTAGCTCCCGGCCGCCGCGGCCAGGGCTTCGACGGCCGCAGGCCGGACCTTCGAAGGACCGGAGCCGAACCGCCCGTCACCCGGAAGCAGGTTGGAGGGAATGGTGATGTCGGGGGTCTCGGTCACGTATGGAATCATGGCACCATGGCCCATGGGACAGAAAACGGCAGCGCCCGCCGGACCGGCCTGCCCAGCGCCAGGCCATGACCGGGCAGCGAATATCCACCCGTATCGCCGCGGTGTCCCCGTCGGCCACCCTGGCCGTGGACGCCAAGGTCAGGCAGCTCAGGGCCCAGGGTGAGAGCGTCATCGGGTTCGGCGCCGGCGAACCTGACTTCGCCACGCCCGAGCACATCGTGGCCGCGGCCGAGGTGGCCTGCCGCGATCCGCGATCCCACAAGTACACCCCAACCGCCGGTCTGCCCGAGTTGCGGGAGGCCCTGGCGGCCAAGACCAGTCGGGACTCCGGGCTCGAGGTGACCGCCGCGCAGATTCTCGTGACCAACGGCGGCAAGCAGGCCATCGCCAACTCGTTCGCCACCCTCTGCGACCCCGGCGACGAGGTGCTCGTGCCTGCTCCCTACTGGACCACCTATCCCGAGGTCATCGCCCTGGCGGGGGGGGTTCCGGTGGTGATCTCGACGGACGAGACAAGCGGCTTCCGGGTTTCCCTCGAGCAGCTCGAGGCGGCCCGGACACCTCGCACCAAGGTGTTGCTGTTCGTATCGCCGTCCAACCCCACCGGTGCCGTCTATCCCCGGCACGAGATCGAGGCCATCGGCCGGTGGGCCGTGGAGCACGGCCTGTGGGTGCTCACCGACGAGATCTACGAGCACCTGGTGTACGGGGAGGCAGCGCACCACTCCATGCCGGTGGTGGTGCCCGACCTGGCCGACCACTGCGTCGTGGTCAACGGCGTGGCTAAGACCTATGCCATGACCGGGTGGCGCGTCGGGTGGATGATCGGGCCGACCGATGTGGTGACCGCGGCCACAAACCTGCAGTCGCAGGAAACTTCCAACGTGGCCAACGTGTCGCAGTGGGCGGCGCTGGCCGCTGTGTCGGGAGACCTGGCCGCTGTGGCCGAGATGCGGCGCGCCTTCGACCGGCGACGCCTGACCATCCACACGATGCTCAACGAGATCGAGGGGGTCACCTGCATCCTGCCCGAAGGCGCGTTCTACGCCTTCCCCTCGGTGGAGGGTCTCCTGGGACGGGAGATTCGCGGCCGCCGATCGACCACGAGCAGCGAGCTGGCAGAGGTCGCCATCGACGAGGCGAAGGTGGCGGTCGTGCCGGGCGAGGCGTTCGGCTCGCCGGGCTACTTCCGGATGTCCTACGCGCTGGGCGACGACGACCTGGTCGAAGGGGTGTCCCGCCTGTCCAAGCTGTTCAGCGACGCTTCGTGATCACGGCGGTGCCGCTCGGCACCCCGGATGCCTCGATTCTCTGACCTGCAATAGAAAGGAATCCCATGGGTAGGGTGCTCGTCACGGAGAAGTTGGCCCAGCCGGGCCTGGACCTGATGGCCGAGGCCGGCCACGACGTCGACGTGCAACTCGGGCTGTCCCCCGAGGAGCTGGTCTCGGCCGTCGTCGGTGCACAGGCCCTGGTCATCCGCTCCGCCACCACCGTGACCGCCGAGGTGCTGGCGGCGGGCACCGAGTTGGTGGTGGTGGGCCGGGCCGGCATCGGTCTCGACAATGTCGACGTCGCCGCGGCCACCGAACGCGGCGTGATGGTGGTCAATGCGCCCCAGTCCAACATCCTCTCCGCCGCCGAGCAGGCCATGGCCCTGTTGCTGGCCCAGGCGCGCAACATCCCGCAGGCCCACGCCGCCCTGGTGGCCGGCAAGTGGGAGCGGTCGAAGTGGGAGGGCGTCGAGCTGCACGGGAAGACCCTCGGCGTGGTCGGCCTGGGCCGGGTTGGGGCCCTGGTGGCGCAGCGGGCGATGGCCTTCGGCATGCGGATCGTGGCCTACGACCCGTTCGTGTCGGCCGACCGGGCCCGGCACATGGGTGTCGAGCTCATGGACCTCGACACGCTCATCAGTGCGTCCGACTTCGTGACCGTCCACCTGCCCAAGAACGCCGAGACCCTCGGGTTGATCGGCAAGGACCTGCTGGCCAAGGCCAAGCCGGGGCTCCGCATCATCAACACCGCCCGGGGCGGCATCGTGGACGAGGAGGCGCTGGCCGAGGCGATCCGTTCCGGGCAGGTCCAGGGGGCCGGACTCGACGTGTTCGCCAAGGAGCCGACCACCGAGTCCCCCCTGTTCGAGCTGTCCTCGGTGGTGGTGGCCCCCCACCTCGGCGCTTCGACCACCGAGGCCCAGGACAAGGCCGGGGTCACGATCGCCGAGCAGGTCATCCTGGCCCTCAACGGCGACTTCGTGCCCTTCGCCGTGAACGTGGCGGCCACCGATGTCTCCGAGACGGTCCGGCCCTTCATGGGGTTGGCCGAGCAACTCGGTCGGATCGTCTCCTGCCTGAACGACGGGCTGCCCGACACGCTGGAGATCGAGTACCAGGGGGGACTGGCCGGTGCCGGCACCGGCATCCTCACCCTGTCGGTGCTCAAGGGCCTGTTCGCCGCCGGAACGGCCGAGCCGGTCTCCTATGTCAATGCCCCCCAGCTGGCGGCCGAGCGTGGCCTGGAGGTGCGGGAGACTTCGACGGTCACGGCGCACGACTACGTCAACCTGATCACGCTGCGCAGTGGCGAGCACTCCGTGGCCGGGACCCTCACCGGGCCGCGCACCGAGCCGCGGTTGGTGATGATGGACGACCACACGGTGGAGGTGCCTCCTGCCCCCCACATGGTCGTGGTCCGCAACGACGACCGCGCCGGCATGATCGGCGTGGTGGGGACCATCCTGGGCGAGGCAGAGGTGTCCATCTCCTCGATGGCGGTCGGACCCTCCGCCACCGGTCACACGGCGCTCATGGTGCTGTCGACGGATCAGACGGTGCCCGACCAAGCGCTCGTCCTCCTGCGGGCGGCAGCGGGGATCAGCGACGTGCACACCATCGAGTCGTAGGGGCAGCACCGATGGAGGCCACCGGGGACGGCTCGCCACGCGGCGCGTTCGCCCCCGGCCAGGTGGTGACCGTCTTCCGGTCCCGACGGCGGGACGAGTCGGAGGTCGCCTATGGCGATGTCGCCGGTGCCATGGAAGCAGCGGCTCGGGCCGCTCCCGGCTTCATCGACTTCAAGACCTTTGTCGCCGAGGACGGTGAACGAGTCTCACTGGTCACGTTCGACTCGCCCGCAACGCACCGCATGTGGAGGGACGACCCTCGTCACCGCCGGGCCCAACAACAGGGCCGAGACGACTTCTACCTCGAGTACACGGTCCAGGTCGGGGAGTGCATCCATGTGAGCCGCTGGGAGCGTCCACAGGCCTGAACCGCCGGCGTTCGGGGGGCGGGACTGTACCTGGCCGGAGCGCGGAATTCGTGCCTCCGCGTTGGCAGAGTGCCGCCTGCGTCACGTTCAGGTAACCCGCAAGTTATCTCTCTGTGTCACCGGCCGAATTCGATTGACTTGGGTTCGCGGCCATGCCAGAACACTACTGACAGGCAGGGCACGGCGGTCATCCAGCATGAATGGTCGGCCCCAGTGCGGTGCATTCATTCATCAATTCAAGGCCATTCTCAAGGAGTCGCCCCAATGAACGTTCGACGAGCCTCAACGGCTGCCGCCGTTTGCGTTGTCGCCCTGGTGTGCGTGGTCGCCACCCTGGCCTTCACCGGAACGGCCCACGCCGGCATAGGCCCGGGAGCGTCGGGCAACACCATCCCCGGGGCCGCCGCCGCGCAGTCGCCCTTCACATCTGGGACGTTCGACAGTGCCCAACCCATTGATGTGGTCGTCCCCGCCAACAGCATCCTGACCCCCGGCGCCACCATCTTCATCCTCGAGTGCGCGGCGCCGAACGGTGTCAATCCGTCCAACACCAGCAGCTGCGACGGGAACACCGGCTATGACGGCGGGACCATCAGCGTCAACGGCGACGGGTCAATCGACGTCACCGGCGGTTCTTCCGCGTCGGCCCAGCCCTACAAGGTGTTCGCCCTTCCGGACCATGTGTCGCTGGGGGAGAGCCCGGCTGGCACCCCCAAATGCGGACAGGGAGCCGCCAACGAGTGCGTGCTCTACATCGGACAGGGCGGTGGCGGCGACCCCGGCATGTCCCAGCCCCACTTCTTCTCCCAGGCCTTCCAGGTCCACACCGACCCGACCGACTCCGGCACCCTCAACCCCGGGGACGGCACCTTCCCGGCCGACTCGGCTCCGGCCATCACCTCGGCCAACAGCACCAGCTTCAGTCAGGGATCGGCCGGCACCTTCATGGTGACGGCCAGCGGATACCCTGCCCCCACCTTCAGTGAGACGGGGGCCCTGCCCGCCGGTGTGACCCTCAACGCCACCACCGGTGTGCTCTCCGGCACCACCTCCGTCTTCGGCACCTACCCCATCACCCTCACCGCCAGCAACGGGATCTCACCGAACGCCACCCAGAGCTTCACGCTGACGGTGCAGCCGGGCATCTCGGGCGACACCATCCCCCATGGCGCCCAGGCGCAATCGCCCTTCACCCCCGGGACCTTCGACAGCGGCCAGCCGATCGACGTGGTGGTCCCGGCCAACGGCGTCCTCACCCCCGGCCATCAGCTGTTCGTGCTCGAGTGCGCCGCCCCGAAGGGCGTCGACCCGACCAACACCAGCAGCTGCGACGGGAACACGGCCTATGACGGCGGGACCATCACCGTCAACGGCGACGGGTCGGTGGACATCACGGGCGGCTCCTCGGCGTCGGCCCAGCCCTACAAGGTGTTCGCCCTTCCGGACCACGTGTCCCTGGGCGAGAGCCCGGCTGGCACCCCCAAATGCGGACAGGGAGCCGCCAACGAGTGCGTGCTCTACATCGGACAGGGCGGTGGCGGCGACCCCGGCATGTCCCAGCCCCACTTCTTCTCCCAGGCCTTCCAGGTCCACCCTGATGCCACCGACTCCGGCACCCTCAACCCCGGGGACGGCACCTTCCCGGCCGACTCCGCTCCGGCCATCACCTCGGTCAACCACGCCACCTTCACCAAGGGATCGGCGGGCAGCTTCACGGTGACGGCCACCGGCTACGGTCCCCCCACCTTAAGTGAGACGGGCACGCTGCCCGCCGGTGTGACCCTCAACGCCACCACCGGTGTGCTCTCGGGCACCCCGACGGTCTACGGCACCTACCCCGTCACCCTCACCGCCGCCAACGGGGTCGCCCCGAACGCCACCCAGGGCTTCACGCTCACCGTGCAGCCGGGTACCTCGGGCGACACCATCACCAACGCCGCCGAGGCGCAATCGCCGTTCACCCCCGGGACGTTCGACAGCGGCCAGCCGATCGACGTGGTGGTCCCGGCCAATGGCGTCCTCACCCCCGGCCACCAGCTGTTCGTGCTCGAGTGCGCGGCCCCGAAGGGCGTCGACCCGACCAACACCAGCAGCTGCGACGGGAACACGGCCTATGACGGCGTGACCATCACCGTCAACGGCGACGGGTCCGTGGACATCACCGGCGGCTCCTCCGCCTCGGCCCAGCCGTACAAGGTGTTTGCGCTACCCGACCACGTGTCCCTGGGCGAGAGCCCGGCGGGCGCCCCCAAGTGCGGACAGGGATCGCCCTACGAGTGCGTGCTCTACATCGGACAGGGCGGTGGTGGGGACCCCGGCATGTCCCAGCCCCACTTCTTCTCCCAGGCCTTCCAGGTCCACCCTGA
>DASZGT010000198.1:0-2503 GCA_035938575.1 Acidimicrobiales bacterium | reverse complement strand
CGCGAGGGGTTCGAGATGACCGTGGGCAAGCCCCAGGTCGTCACCCGCGAGATCGACGGCAAGGTCCACGAGCCGATGGAACAGGTGGCCATCGACGTCCCCGACGACTACCTCGGAGTGGTCACCCAGCTGATGGCCCTGCGCAAGGGGACGCTCATCGAGATGGTCAACCACGGCACCGGTTGGGTGCGGATGGACTACCGCGTCCCCGCCCGGGGCCTGGTCGGCTTCCGCACCGAGTTCATGACCGAGACCCGGGGCACCGGCATGCTCCACCACGTGTTCGACGGGTGGGAGCCCTGGCACGGCGAGCTCAAGACCAAGCGGAACGGCTCGATGGTGGCCGACCGGCGCGGACTGACCACCGGGTACACCCTGATGAGCCTCCAGGAGCGCGGGCTCTTGCTCGTGGCCCCGGCCACCGAGGTCTACGAGGGCATGGTCATCGGGGAGAACGCCCGCGACGAGGAGATGGACGTCAACCCGACCAAGGAGAAGAAGCAGACCAATATCCGGTCCGCCTCGGCCGACGAGGCCATCCGCCTCACGCCCCCCTTGTTGCTCTCGCTGGAGCAGGCCCTCGAGTTCATCGCCGACGACGAGTGCGTCGAGGTCACCCCCAGGTCCGTGCGGTTACGAAAGGTCGTGCTCAGCGCCGCCACCCGCGGCCGTCAGCGCAGTCGGTCCCGCAAGGCCGGCTAGCGCCCGCACTCGGGATGCTCTCGTCGGCGCTCCGAGGGGAGGGCTCGAACCTCCAACATCTGGCTCCAAAGGCCAGCGTTCTGCCAATTGAACTACCTCGGAATGGATCGCCGGTCATCGACCGACGCGGCCCACAGGCTACTCCTGCTGCACCCACGCACCCGGCCTGCTCGCCACCATTCCGAACCCGACAACACCCCGATGACCTGCGCCGCAGTGGGCGCCTGCCACGGCAAGCAGACCCGGCCCCGATAGGCTCCCGGCCCGATGAGAGTCCTCGTGGTGGACGACGATCCGGCGGTCAGCGGTGCCCTCAATCGTGCCCTCCGCCTCGAGGGCTACGAGGTGTCCTTGGCGGTCGACGGTCCCCAGGCTCTCGAGGAGGTCGCCATCCGGCCCCCCGACGCCATGATCCTGGACATCGGGCTGCCCGGCATCGACGGGATCGAGGTGTGCCGCCGGCTGCGGGCGGCCGACAGCGACATGCCGGTCCTCATGCTCACGGCCAGGGACGCCATCAACGACCGGGTCCAGGGTCTCGACGTGGGGGCAGACGACTACCTGGTGAAGCCGTTCGCCCTCGCCGAGCTGCTGGCCCGACTGCGGGCGCTGCTGCGGCGCCGCCCCGACGACGCCGGGGACATCCTCCGCTTCGCCGACCTCAGCCTCGACCCGGTCACCCGGGAGGCCAGCCGGGGCGATCGCCATTTCACCCTGACCCGGATCGAATTCGACCTGCTCGAACTGCTGCTGCGCCATCCCCGACAGGTCCTGACCCGCGAGCTGATCCTCGATCGGGTGTGGGGGTACACCTTCGACTCGGGCACCAATTCGCTCGCCGTCTACGTGGGCTATCTGCGCCGCAAGACCGAGGCCGGCGACGAGCCGCGCCTCATCCACACGGCCCGGGGCGTGGGCTACGTGCTCCGCGAGCCTTGAGCCGGTGCCCCCGCCGAACCGGTCGGTGTCGATGAGATCGGTGCCGGGGCCGTGACCTTCCGCGGCCGCCTCGTCCTCACCGCCACCACGGCCGTGCTCGTGGTGGTCGTCCTCGGCTCCATCGCCACCTATGTGGTGGCCTACAACTCGCTGGTGGGCTCCGTCGACGTGACGCTGAGCCAGACGGCCCGGGTGCTCATCGGTGACCCCAACAGCATCAACGTCAGCAATGTGTGCGGCACGGGCGCCACGGCCGGGAACTGCTTTCAGGTGGTCCTCTCCAACGGCACCACCAACCCCGGCGACCCGGTCGTGCTCCCCATTCCCGAGGTGGTGAGGACGGCCGCGGCCAGCCAGGGCACGCAGACGGACCAGTACCTCTCCACCACGGTCAACGGGACCAATGTGCGTGAGATCGTCGTCGCCATCCCGCCCGGTCCCGCCTTTCGGGCCAACAGCGGATTCGTCCCCATCCCCAACGGGGCCGCCCTCCAGATCACGGCACCCCTCACGGGAGTCAACGAGGAGCTCCGCCACCTGGCGTACGCGTTGTGGCTGATCGTCCTGGTGGGGATCACCGTCGCCGTGGTGCTCGGCCTGATCGTGGGCCGCACCGTGCTGCGACCGCTCAACAACTTCACCCGGACCGTCGAGGAGCTCGCCGAGACCCCGGACGTGTCCCAGCGCCTCGACCCGGGCGGGCCCGATGAGCTCGGGCGCTTGCGGCGGGCCTTCAACCGGCTGCTGGTGGCCCTCGACACCTCCCGCGAGAGCCAGCGCCAGCTCGTGCTGGACGCCTCCCACGAACTACGCACGCCGTTGACCAGCCTGCGGACCAACATGGAGGTGGCCCGCCGGATCG
>DASZGT010000197.1:0-1512 GCA_035938575.1 Acidimicrobiales bacterium | reverse complement strand
CACGATCGGGGCCGCAGTGGTCGTAGGGCTCGACGACGAAGTGCTGCACCCGGCCAATCCCAGGGTGGCCACGGCGAGCCCGACGAGCGACCACGAGCGAATGCGGGGCATGGAGAAGGTCCTTTCCGAGGGTGTCGAGAGTGTGCGGCACGGGGAGGCCGGCACCGCTGGTCAGACGGTAGTCGGCAGCCGCACCCAATGGGCACCGCCTCCGGTCGAGGCCTCTCCGGCTCTGTCGGGGTCGATACACCCCCCTGGCACCATGGCCCCATGACCCTTCGAACGCTGCAGCGGGTGGCCCACGACCTGCGTTCAGCGCTGTCCGACCTCGAGCCTGAACGGCTGAGCGGACCTGACGCCAGCCGATTGCTCGAGGTCTTCGCCGAAATCGAGAAGCTGGCCGCGGCAGGCAAGCTCCTGTCGGCGCGGCGGGTGGAGTCCTCCAACGTCTGGCGGAAGAAGGGGCACCGGTCGGCCGCCGCCCACATCGCCACGGCCACCGGCACGGGGCTGGGCCCGGCCATCAATGCGCTGGAGGCCGCCCGGCAGCTGCGGAAGCTGCCGGCCACCGATGAGGCCTTGCGCGATGGGCGGCTGTCGGAGACCCAGGTGAAGGAGATCGCCGGCGCGGCCATCCTGCAGCCGGAGGCGGAGCGGGAGTTGGTGGAGGCGGCCGAGAAACAGCCGCTGAATGTGTTGAAGTTGAGGTGCAGTCGGGTGAAGGCCAGCGGCCGGGACCAGAGCGCCTCCTACCAATCGATTCGTCGTGGTCGCTATCTGCGGAACTGGACCGACGGCGACGGCGCGGTGCGGTTCGACGCCAGGCTGACCCCGGACGAGGGGGCCCGCCTGCTGGCTGCCGTCACGGCCCGAGCCGACCACTTGGCCATGGAGGCCAGGCGCTCCGGCATGGCCGAGCCCCGCAGGGCCCTGGCCGCGGACGCCCTAGTCGGGCTGGCATGCGGCGACGTCCGGACCGGTACCGTCGGTCGGCGGGTCACGCGTGGACCGGGAGGACATGGCCTCGGGCCGACCACCATGGTCCACGTTCGGGTGGATCACGAGGCACTGGTGCGCGGTCACGTCGGTCCCGGCGAGATCTGCGAGATCCCGGGCATCGGGCCGATCCCGGTGGAGGTGGCACGCCGTCTGGCTGTCGACTCGATCTTGAACGTCCTGGTCACCAAGGGCGTGGACGTGGCCGCAGTGGCGCACGCCGGGCGCACCATCCCCGCCTCGGTCAGGAGAGCCCTCCACGAGCGGGATCCGGTGTGCGTGGTCCCGGGGTGCGGCCTCGCTGAGGGGCTGGAAATCGATCACGTCGAGCCCTTCGGCCAGGGGGGAGAGACGGTCCTCTCCAACCTGGTCAGGCTGTGCCACTGGCACCACTACCTCAAGACACACCAGCGCCATCGTCTGGAGGCGACCGGGGAGGGGTGGCGGTGGATCTCGCCTGACGATTCCCGGGGGCGGGGATTCGCCCTGCAGCCCTCGGGGTAGCCGGTCCGGCGC
>DASZGT010000196.1:0-2258 GCA_035938575.1 Acidimicrobiales bacterium | reverse complement strand
GCCGCCCGGGCCGGGCTCGAGGCCATGTACGAGATGTTCCCGAAGATGCGGTCCCTGCACTTCCAGACGGCCACCGGGCCCACCGAGTGCCAGGACCTGCTGGGCATGGAATTCCGGACCGAGCACTTCGGGGGGATGGCCAGGGTCCCGAGCTACTCGCAATGGGTCGTCGACTGCGACATGTCCGGTGCCTACGCCTTCCACCGCCACGTGCTCCAGCTGCTCCAGTGGCACTGTCCGCCCCGGTTGTGGCACCTCAAGACGCCGGTGCACATGCTGGCGCTCGACGACCTCCGCGCCTCGTACCCCGGGGCCCGGTTCCTCTGGACCCATCGCGATCCCGCCGCCGTGCTCGGATCGGTGTGCAGCCTCATCGCCTACACGCGCAGCTGGTGCAGCGACCGGAACGACGCCGAGGAGCTGGGCCGCCAACAGGTGGAACTGTGGGCCGAGGCGATCCGGCGGGCCCTCGAGTTCCGCGATCGGATCGGTGAGCGGTGGTTCGCCGACGTCGAATTCGAGGCGCTGCAGTCCGACCCGGTGGCCGCGGTGGCGTCGGCCTACGATCGGCTCGGGATCGGGCTGGGTGCGGGACGTGCCCCGGTGGCGGACTGGGCGGAGGCCCATCCCCCGAAGGAGCACGGGGTCCACGACTTCGCCCTCGCCGAGTTCGGCCTCGATGCTGCGTCGGTGCGGCACCACTTCGCCACCTACCTGGAGCGCTTCCCACTGGCCGGCTAGCGCCCGACCGACGCCCAGCCGACGGGACGACGCGTCAACCCCGGTGCTCCCCGAGAGCAGCCAGCACCTGGGCAGCGGCGGCCTCCCCGGAACGGATGGCGCCGCTCTTGACCGGGCCGAGGCCGTGCGGTATCCATGCGGCGGGCCGCCGGTCGGCCCGCTCCGAGGAGGAGAGACCCATGACCTTGTCGCGTGATGTCGTGATTCCGGGGATGCTGGAGGAATACCGGTCGTTCGAGGAGCTGCTGCGAGGGCTCTCGGCCCAGCAGTGGGAGACCGCCAGCCGGTGCGACGGGTGGCGCGTGGGCGACGTGGCCGCCCACGTCGTCGGGCAGCTGTCCGATGTGGTCAATCTCCGGCTCGAAGGGTTGGGCTCGCCGGAGGTGACGAAGCGCCAGGTGGACGAGCGCCGGGGCCAGACGCCGGGCGACCTGGCCGACGAGCTCGGGGCGAGCACCAAGGTGGCCGGCGATCTGGCGCCCTCCTTTGACGAAGCCGCCTGGTCGGGGCCCGTCCCGGGTGGTGGCGCCGGCACCCTCGGCTTCGGCCTGGAGGCGCTGTGGTTCGACACCTACCTGCACGGCGACGACGTGCGCTCCGCCGTCGGCCAGACCCGGCCGTCGGACGACGGGACGCGTCCTTCGGTGTCCCACATCGCGCAGGTCCTCTCCGATCAGGAGTGGGGCCCGGCCGAGCTCGCCTTCCCGGGCTTGGAGGTGTTCCCCATTTCAGGGGGGGGCGGCAGGACCATCACCGGCGACGCCTTCTCGTTCATCCTGGCCTCGACCGGCCGCGGCCAACCGGCCGCCTTCGACCTGGACGAATCGGTGAACATCTACCGCTAGGGCTGCCGGTGCCGGTGGGGCCGCCGGCTCAGGCCCAGCCCAGCTCCTCGAGCCGCCGGTCGTCGATCCCGAAGTGGTGGCCGATCTCGTGGATCACCGTCTTGCGCACCAGCTCCACGACTTCCTCCGAGGTCTGACAACTGGCGCAGATCGTGGCCATGAAGATGGTGATGCGGTCGGGCATGGAGGCGGAGTAGTGGGCGCGTCTGGTCAGGGGCACCCCCTCATAGAGACCCAGCAGCCGGCCCGGCGGGCTGCGCTCGTCCACCACGACGGCGACGTTCTCCATTTCGGCGCGGAGGTCCTCGGGTATCCCGTCGATGGCGCTGGTCACCAACTCCTCGAACTGCTCGACCGGCATGGTGACCACGTCCCATCATGGCAAGGATGCCGACCCTCGGCGGTCGTCGACGGGAGCGCCTACCCGGCCAGTAGAGCCGGGGCCAGCTGCCGGTAGGCGTCGATGGGGAAGCCGTCGGAGCGGTCGGCCACCACCTGCACGCAGACGTGATCAGCCCCGGCGTCGTGAAAGGCCCGCACCCGCTCGGCGATGGCGGCGGTGTCGCCCCAGGCCACGACGGCGTCGACCAGCTTGTCGGTGCCGCCCCCCTCGAGGTCGTCGGCGAACCCCAGAGTGGCCAGGTTGCGGGCATAGTTGGGCAGCCCGAGGTA
>DASZGT010000195.1:0-6387 GCA_035938575.1 Acidimicrobiales bacterium | reverse complement strand
GTGGCGTTGCGGGTTCGCCAGGATCTCGAAGATGAGGGCTGCCGGTGCTTCGATCCTGCGTGACACTTCGACCGGCTTGGTTTCCTCTGTCATGGTTCAGGCCTCTCTGTCGCTCTGCGCCTGCCCTACTGGGCGCACCTCAGCGGTTCATACAGTTCGACGTTGCAGGTCCCGCAAATTCATTCGTCGGTCAGAATTCACAAGGTGCAGCCCAGCCTCTGGTACCGGCTGCATGCGCTTCGGGGCCCACGTGAGGCCGGGCCAGGAGTTGAGGGATGTGCTCGGAGTCGAGTGACGTGCTGGAACATGGCGAACGGCGTCGGACCGGTGGCTTGGGGGAGTGACCTTACCTCTTCTCGATGAGGTCTTGTAATGAGAACCATTCTCGGGTCACCGGTGTCGATGACCACGGGCGATTCGAGTTGGCCGAGGAGTTGGCCGGCCACCACCACCTGGCCTGTGGGGAGTGCGGGACGGTCGAGGACGTGGCCCACTCGCTGCGCCTCGAGCGGGCCATGGCGGAAGCAGCCCGGGTCGTTGCCGAAGAGCAGGGCTACGAGGTCACCGGGCACCAGTTCGACCTGGTCGGGCGGTGCCCGGCCTGTCGGCAAGCGGCTGATTGAGAGCGGGAGGGCGGTCCTCGGTCGCCTCCAACCGCTGGACTGGCCGTTCGCCTGGCCGTTCGCGTCGGCACCAGGGGCAACTTGTCCCGGCGGTGTTGCCGATCCCCGACCGATTCCACGGGGGCCTGAGGGCCGGGTATCGAGGTGACTGGTTCACGCTAGGGTGCGCCGCGCACCGCTGATGGGGGTCCCGATCGAGGGCCAGACCGGAAGGAACCGACCATGACCAACGCGACCCGGACGGAGACGGACAGCATGGGAGCGATCGAGGTCCCGGCCGACCGGTACTGGGGTGCCCAGACGGCCCGCTCGCTGCACCACTTCCCCATCGGTGACGACAGGATGCCCGAGCCGCTGATCAGGGCCATCGGCGTGTTGAAGGAGGCGTCGGCCCAAGTCAACGCCGACCTCGGCAAGATGTCGCCCGAGAAGTCAGCGCTGATCATCGCCGCCGCCCGGGAAGTCTCCGACGGAAAACTCAACAGCCACTTTCCCCTCAGCGTCTGGCAGACCGGATCCGGGACGCAGAGCAACATGAACGCCAACGAGGTGATCTCCAACCGGGCCATCGAAATGGCCGGTGGCGAGATGGGCTCCAAGGCTCCCATCCATCCCAACGACGACGTGAACATGTCGCAGTCGTCCAATGACACCTTCCCGACCGCCATGCACATCGCCGCCGTCGAGGAGATCACCCATCGGCTGCTGCCGGCCATACGCCATCTCCGGGACGCCCTGCATGCCAAGGCCGAGTCCTTTGCTGGCATCACCAAGATCGGCCGCACCCATCTGATGGACGCGGTGCCCCTTACCCTGGGGCAGGAGTTCTCCGGCTATGTCGCCCAACTGGACGCGGACCTGCGGCGGATCGAGTTCACCCTCGACGATCTCTATGAGCTGGCCGCGGGGGGGACGGCCGTCGGCACCGGTCTGAACACCCATCCCGAATTCGGCACGCGGGTGGCTTCGGCCATCGCCGAGCTCACCGGGCTGCCGTTCGTGACGGCCCCCAACAAGTTCGCGGCGCTGGCGGCGCACGACGCCTTGCTGATGACCAGCGGGTCCCTGCGAACGCTGGCTGCCTCACTCATCAAGATCGCCGATGACATCCGCTGGCTGGGCTCGGGTCCCCGGAGCGGCCTGGGCGAGCTGAACCTGCCCGAGAACGAGCCGGGGTCATCCATCATGCCGGGCAAGGTCAACCCCACCCAGAGCGAAGCCATGATCATGGTGTGCATCCAGGTGTACGCCAACGACACCGCCGTGGCCATGGCCGGGGCCCGTGGCAATCTCGAGTTGAACGTGGCCAAACCCGTGATCATCCACAACGTCCTGCATTCGGTGAAGCTGCTGACGGAGGCGTCGGCCGCCTTCACCCGCTTCTGCGTCGAGGGTCTGGAGGCCAACGAGGACCGCATCCGCCAACACCTCGAGAACTCGCTGATGCTGGTGACGGCGCTCAATCCGATCATCGGCTACGACAAAGCCGCGGAGGTGGCCAAGAAGGCCCACAAGGAGGGGAGCACCCTGCGGGAATCGGTGGTGGCGCTCGGGTACCTGACGGGCGAGCAGTTCGACGAGGCGGTCCGCCCCGAGTCGATGACCCACCCCTGAGCGGGTGGGTGAACCCTTCGGTTATCGGACGCACTTCTGCATGGTGCCAATCTGGCCCGCACGGAGATCCGGGTGATCCTCGAAGAGCTGCTCGACTGGCAGGAGGACCTCGAGCTGACCGGACCGGTGGAACGGGTACGCACCAACCAGCACGCAGGTGTCTGCCGCGTGCCGATGCGGTTCAGGAGGCGTCGACAGCCCCGACCGGCGCGGACCGGCCCGCTCCATCCGTCCCGCTCCATCCGGCCCGAGGGGCCACCCTGTCAGCGAGGCCACCCACGCCATTCGGGTGTCCACCGGCGGCCTCATGTCCCCTGGCGACGGCCGTATACTCCGGTGACGATCAACGCCGGACCGGGTGCAGCGATGTCGCACGGGGGCGCCGATTCGACCAGTGCCTGGGGAAGCCAGACACCGAGGGAGCTCCATGACCACCGTGCCCAGTGAACTGACCATCGGACTGACGGACGGGATGTTCTACGGCGGCGATCCGTTCCCGGCCTTCGCCTGGATGCGCGACAACGCACCTGCCTACTATGACGATTCCTCCGGGGTGTGGGGAATCACCCGGTACGCAGATATCAAGGAGATCTCCAAGGATCCCGACACCTTCTCCAATGCCGGTGGCATCAGGCCGGACAGTGATGCGCTCCCGATGATGATCGACACCGACGCGCCCGAGCACGTGCGTCGTCGCCGTCTGGTCAGCGAGGGTTTCACCCCGCGCCGGATCAAGGAGAGCGAGGAGGGGATCCGGAACATCTGCGACGCCATCATCGACCGGGTGTGCGAAGTCGGTTCCGCCGACTTCGTCAGGGACATCGCGGCGCCCCTGCCCATGATCGTGATCGGCAACATGCTCGGGGTGGCTCCCGAGGACCGCGCCGACCTGTTGCGGTGGTCGGACGACATGCTCAAGGCCCTAGGCTCGCCAGACCCCGGAGCCATGGACACTGCCGCGCTGGCAGCGATGGAGTACGCCGATTACATCACCGCGGTGGCCGAGCAGCGGCGGAAGGACAGCCAGTCGGGCGACCTGATCGGAACGCTGGTCCACGCAGAGATCGACGGCGACCGCCTCGACGAGGCTTCCATCATCTATGAGTCGCTCCTGATCCTGATCGGTGGGGACGAGACCACACGCCACGTCATCAGTGGCGGGATGTTCGAACTGCTGCGTCATCCTGAGCAACTCCGGAGTTTGCGCGCAGACCGGACCCTGATGTCCTCTGCCGTCGAGGAGATGCTGCGGTGGGTGACGCCCATCAAGAACATGGCGCGCCAGATGACCAGGGATGTCGAATTCCAAGGGGAGACGCTGCACAAGGGCGAGAAGCTCTTGTTGCTCTACCCCTCGGGCAACCGCGACGAGCGGGTATTCGCCGAGCCCGAGCAATTCGACATCACCCGGAGCCCCAACGACCACATGGCCTTCGGATTCGGCTCCCACTTCTGCCTGGGCAATAGGCTGGCCCGGATGGAGTTGAGCGTGATGTTCGACCGGCTGCTCGACCGGCTCCCCGATCTAGCGCTGGCCGACCCGGGTGAGCCGCCCAAACGTGCGGCCAACTTCGTGTCCGGCTACGAGACCATGCCGGTGGTCTTCACCCCGACCGCACCGACTGGGGCGCAGGCGTAGGCCATGGGCTGCCGTGCCGCCTGGTCGGACGCCGTCACTGACGCCATCAGGGACGCCATCACAGGCGTCGCCGCGATGTCGCCGACCGCGCCGGTGACCCGGTGAAGCAACCGGTGCTGGGCGACGCCGAGATCGCCGCCGTTCTGGCTCAGCCCGACGGGCCACGATGGCACCTGATGGGGGGAAAGCTGATCAAGACGGTGGACTGCGCCGGGTTCGTCGGTTCGCTGGCGTTCGTGACCGAGGTGGGACGATTGGCAGAGGAAGCCAACCATCATCCGGACATCGACATCCGCTACAACAAGGTCACCCTGGCGTTGATCACCCACGACTCGGGGGGGATCACCCAGTTCGACCTCGATCTGGCCCGGTCCATCGACGCGGTCACCACCGGCACCCGCAAGACTCCGCCCGGCGCGTGAAGGGTCCCGGCACGGACGACTGACGAGGTGACGCCGCCCGGAGCCAACGAGGGCGGGGGCGTGACCTGCGCCCGGCGCGAACGACGCTTGGCGCGCCAGCGGCGCCCCGATCATGCCGGCGGGTTCATGCCCAGAGCACGGCGCCGGTCTGGGGTGGCGTGTCAGCCGACCGGGAGCTCCCACAGGGGGAACCAGCGGTCGAGATCGGCCTCGACGGTCAGATCGTCGGCCAGCAGGCTCTTGAGCTTCAATTCCTGTTCGAGGTCCCGGTGCTCGTGTCCGTCGGGCACAAAGGGATAGAAGGTCCCCCGCTTGAACAGGTACACGACGTAGGCCGACGACGGGAGCACGTGCCCGGGGCCGGCCGTGGGCTCGGGCATCAGGTCGGAACCGGAATCCGACGCCGCGTCCGGCGTTGGCAGGTGGGCCAACCCGAACACCGAACAGAGCAGTTGGGGTCCCCATCCGGCGTCGGACAGGGAGGAGTTCACCATGTGGATCTGGGTGACCAGCTGTTCGATGTCGGCATCCTCGAGGACCAGCCAGTGGTAGCCGTAGGTGTCGTCCGCCTTGCGCAGCCCCCCGCTGTCGTCCATGGCCAGGAGCTTCACCACCTCGGCCTGCATGTCTTCGAATCCCTGGCCTGAGGGAGGCTTGAAGCACACGCCGGCATGCCCCGAGCAGGACATGCCGGCCGCACTCTGGAGGGTGATGGAGGCCGAGGGAAGGGCGAACAGTGCGTCCAGGTTGGACTGCACCGGCTTGGTCCGTCCGAGGATGGTGTCGAGCAGACCCATCAGCGGTGCCGGATCATCCGGGGGCCACCAGGGGACCGATCACGAAGGCCGGCCCAGCTCGGCCTCGATGGTGGCCAGTTGGGCGAGACGAGTTTCGAGTGACGGGTGGGTCGAGAACAGTGTCGACAGGCTGACGCCCTTGGAGGCGATGGCAGGCGTGAAGTAGAAGGCGTTGAAGCTCTCGGCAGCCCGGAGGTCACGGGTCGGGATGCGTGACATCTCCCCGGTCACCTTGACCAGGGCCGATGCCAGGACCGACGGCTGTCCGGTCAGCAGCGCCCCGGCCCGGTCGGCTGCCAGCTCTCGGTAGCGCGACAGCGCCCTGGTCAAAAGGAAGCTGATGGCGTAGACGACGATGGACACGGCCAGCACGGCCAACTCCATCAGGGCGGCGTTGTCGCCTCCCTGGTTGTCGTTGCTGTCGCCACCTCCACCGAAGCCACCCATCATCCCTGTCCAGAACATGATCCGGGTGACGAGTCCGGCGACGACGCCCAGGAAGCTGGCAATGGTCATCACCGCCACGTCCCGGTGGGCCACATGGGAGAGCTCGTGGGCGAGCACCGCCTCGAGCTCTGGTTCGTCCAGTCGGCGCATCAGCCCCGTGGTGGCGCAGACCACGGCGCTGTTGGGGCTGCGCCCGGTGGCGAAGGCATTGGGCACATCGGTGTCGGCGATGGCCACCCGGGGCTTCTTCATGTCGGCCAACGCGCACAGCCGGTCGATGACCCCATGCAGCTGCGGCGCCTGCTCGGGGGTGACCACGTGCCCGCCCATGCCGAACAAGGCGATCTTGTCGGAGAACCAGTATTGGACGAAGAGGATGACGGCGGCAAATACGAGCACGATCGTGTAGGAGATGCCTACCGCGATCAGCAGCCCGATCACCGCGGCGTAGAGGATTACCAGCATCAGGCCGGTGGTGAACATGCGGAGCGTGAGACCCCGGTCCTGAGGGATGTTGCGGGCGGTGCTCATGACGTCAGCCTCAGCTGTTCTCCGTGCCGTGATTGTCGTCGGCCTGGGCGAGCAGGTCCTTGGTCTCCTCGAGCGTGGCGTCCGGGAAGGGAACCACCAGATCGGATGGGGCGAAGGTGTCGTCGGCCACGGCCTCGCCGGCAGCGCGGACGGCGGCCGTGAGGGCGGCCAAGGCCGAGGCGAACTCCTTCTCGTCACCACTGTCGACGGCGTCCACGATGGCGGAGTCCAGCTTCTCGAGCGCCCCTCGCTGCCCGTCGGGGACCGTGTACTGCCCTTCGCCCAGGATCCGGACGATCATGATGCCGAGTCCT
>DASZGT010000194.1:0-7698 GCA_035938575.1 Acidimicrobiales bacterium | reverse complement strand
ACCCATGGTCGGCCGCCTTCCGTTCTAAGCAGCTCGGCCGGGTCCGGTCGGCGCCGGGGCCGGCTCTCCGGTCGTCGGGGCGTCGGGATCGGTGATGACGGGCGCAGCGGGATCGGTGGGCGACGAGCTGCCCGTGTGACGCGTCGATCGGCCGGGACCCCCCGGTCCGGCGGTGATGCGGGCGATGGTCGACTCGGAGGTGCGCGAGGGCATGGCGCCCACCAGCCGTTTGGCCGGGCCCCAGCTGAGCGCGCCGTTGCTGATCAGGAAGAGGAACGAGATGAAGACCACCACGGCGAAGACCAGCACCTCCACCAGGCCGAAGGAGCGGAGCTGGCGGAAGATCACCGCCCATGGATACAAGAACACGATCTCGATGTCGAAGATGATGAAGATCATTGCGATCAGGTAGAAGCGCACCGGGAACCGGGTCGGCGGCTCGACACCGGGGACGATGCCGCACTCGTACGGGGCGGTCTTTGCCGCCGTCGGCCGCTTCTTCGGGGCCAGGAGCCCCGAGCCTACGAAGGAGAGGCCTGCGAACAGGAGGCCGAGGATCAGGAGGACCAGAATTGGCAGGTAATCGTCCACAGGAACTTGTTTTTACCACGCAGTCCTGCAGGTAGGCACATCGGAGGAGGCCCGGATACCCGGTCACCGGAAGGTTCCGCCCGCCATGCCCGACGGCTCGAACCGCACCTAGCATTGGGCCCGTGAGCTCCCCCACCACCTCCCGTCCCGTTGGGCCCCTGGAGGCCGCCGGCACCGGGCCCGCCGCCGGTGACCCCGACCGACTCCACGACGTGCTGGTGGTCGGGGGCGGCCCCTCGGGCTCCTCCTGTGCCTACTGGCTGGCCGAGGCGGGCTGGGACGTGGCCCTGGTGGAGAAGAAGGTCTTCCCACGCGATAAGACGTGCGGCGACGGGTTGACGCCCCGCTCGGTGCGCCAGATCGCCGACATGGGCGTCGAAGGAGCGCTGGCCGGCGCCCACCGCTACACCGGCCTGCGGGCCCACGCCTTCGGCAGGGTGCTCGACCTCCCCTGGCCCGAGCATCCGACCTTTCCCTCCTATGGCTATGTCATCACCCGGCACGACCTCGATGCCATCGTCAACGAGCGGGCCGTGAAGGCCGGGGCCACCGTGTGGCAGGGAACCGAGGCCGTCGAACCGATCCTCGAGGACCGTGGCTCCCCGGTCGGACCCGGTGGACTGGCCAGCTGCGTGGGCGCGGTGGTGAAGGAGAAGTCCACCGGCGCCACGCGCTCGGTGCGCGCCAGGTACGTGGTGGTGGCCGACGGGGCCAACTCGAGATTCGGCCGGGCCCTGGGGACGGCCAGAGATCGCGGCCAACCGATGGGGATGGCGCTGCGCGGGTACTACACCTCGCCCGGACACGACCAGCCGTTCATCGAATCCCATCTCGACATCCGCGACGGCGACGGCGAGGTCGTTCCCGGGTACGGGTGGATCTTCCCGCTGGGAGACGGGCGGGTCAACGTCGGCGTGGGCCTGCTGTCGACCGACCGCCGCTGGAAGGGCGTGAACACCTCCACCCTGATGGACCACTTCGTGGCCGGAGCACCCGGCGAGTGGGAGCTCTCGCCCTCGACATGTCTCGGTCCGCCCACCGGAGGCAAGTTGCCCATGGGACTGGCCGTCGGTCCCCGGGTCGGGGCCACCACCCTGGTGGTGGGCGATGCCGCCGGGTCGATCAATCCCTTCAACGGCGAGGGCATCGCCTACGGCTACGAGAGCGGCCGGATGGCGGCGGCGGCGGTGGGCGAAGCGCTCTGTGGCGACGGCATCGAGGCCCTGCACAGGTATGAGGCGCGTCTTGAGGACGCCTACGGGCTGTACTTCCGGGTGGCTCGGGCCTTCATCCGGGTCATCAGCCGTCCCGAGCTGATGCGGCTGTGCGTGGGCACGGGCATGCGCTCGGAGTCGCTGATGAGCTGGATCCTGCGGATCATGGCCAACCTGCTCCGACCGGACGAGACCGGTCCGGCCGAAGCCGCCTACCGTGCGCTCGCCCTCATCGCCCGCATGGCACCCGAGGGCGCCTGACCGAGGGCGTCGGCCATTCGGCCGGCGTCGCCCCGGCCTGCACCAGGGACCTCAGTTGTTCCGGGCCGCGGCAATGCGCCCGGCGATGGCGTTGTAGGCGGAGTTGAACGCATCAGAGGGAACGGCCGGGCCGTCGGTGGTGGGCTCCAACCGGGTCTCGATTCGCCCGCCCACCATGAAGGCTTCACCGACGACCTGGTTCCCCTGATTGGGGATGGTCAGGTTGGTCAGGTAGCCGAAGGACTTGACCCCGGCTGGCGCCGCCAACGACACCACCTGGACTGTTGCCGTGGCACCGGGCACGGCGGCCGACACCAGCGCCGTCTGGTACTCGCCGAAGCAGTTGGCGAAGTTCGGGTTGGCGAACGGGAGGGTCAACGACTGCGCCCTCGCCGCCGTGCCCATCACCGTGGTGGCGGAGTACATCTGGATGTTCGCGTCCGACGGGCTCTGGAACCTCGGTGATCTGGCCGAGTCGGTCTGACCGGGAATGACGGACCCGCCGAACAAGCCGGCGACGGTGGCGACGTCCACCCCCACGCACGAGGCCAGCAGCCGGTCGGCCCTGATCTGCGCGGCAGGCGGCGCGACGGGTGGCCGGGCCACCGATCCGGCGGCGGCGCTGGTGCTCCAACCGGTCGGAAGATCGGTCAGCCTCAGATTGATGGACGCGGCCAGGGCGGCGTCGGCCGCGACCTGCGGCGGGCTCGAGGTGGGCGTCAAGGTGGTGGACGTCGTGGTGGTGTTCTTGGGCTTGACGAGGATGTAGACGATTCCACCGATCACGAGGACGAGAATCAGCGACAGGATGAGCACCGTGCGGTTGTTCCTCGACGCCGGCTTCTGGTCGGGCTCGAGTGGTCCCGCCTCGTCCCCGGTGGAGGCAGGCGGTTGGCCACCGCCCGCCCAGTCGGTCGGGAGGGCTGCCACCGGATCGTTGGCGTGCCAAGGGGCGTCGGCCTCGGATTGAGGCCGGGGCAGGTCGAGTGTGGTGCCCGGGTCTGGAGCCGCCGCTCCAGACGCGCCGAGCGTTCCGGCCGTGGCTGTAGCGGTGGCGGCTGCGGCGGCGGTGGCAGCTGCGGCGGCCTTGGCGGCGGCCTTGGCCCGACGGCGCCCGCGCCAGGTAGTGGCCGGCGGGCTCGGGGCCGGCGGGTTGGGATCCGTGGGGGCGTACGCCTCGTCCCAGCGTGCCTCGCCCGTGAGCGGATCGATGGCCGGCCTCCATACGGACGCACCCGGGCTGCTGAACGCTCCCGCACCCTCAGGAGGAGGCGGGAGGGGCGGCGCCGGTGTCACCGGGGAAACCGGGTCCATCGGCTTCGCTGCGGGTGGATACTGGGCTTGCGGTGGTGGCGGAGGCGGCGCCTGTCGCCATGGCTGCTGTTGTGGGGGCGGTGGCGGCTGCTGCATCGGCGGCAGGGTCGGTGGCACAGGCGGAGCCTGAGGTGACAACGGTGCTTGCGGCGCCTGGGGTGGCGGTGGTGGTGGGGCCGGTGCACCGGGGGGGGCGGTGAACGCTGCGTCCGTCGACCGGTTCCGGCGTTTGCCCCGGCCCTTCTTGGTCGCTGACTCGCTCCCGGCAACCGCCTGTCCGAGCGGAGGATTGTCCCAGGCCGTTCCCTCGGGCATCGGGTCGATCGCCGTCTGCCAGACCGGGGTCCCTGGCCCGGGCGGGGGCGGGGGCGGCGCCCCGGTGGGCGGGGGCTGTGCAAATGGCGCCGTCGCTGGCGGAGGGGGCGGTGCGGAAGCCGCCGTCGCTGGCGGAGGGGGCGGTGCGGATGGTGCCGTCACCGGCGGCGGGGGTGGCGGTGGAGGAGATGGGGCTGGAGGGGGTGGCGGAGCAGACACCGGCGTTGCGGACACGGTCGGCCGGGGCGGGGCTTCGGGCGCGATCGGAGGGCCGGGCCTGGGTGGTGGAGGCGGTGGTGGGGTAAGGGTGGAAGGCGGAGTCTCGGTCGCCTGGCTCCCGGGGAAGGCCGCGTCCGGTCCGGCTGATCGCCGGGTTGCCCAGTCGGTGGCTCTGGGGCCCGCCGAAACTGCCGCGCCCGTCGCCACGGCAGCGCCGGCCGCGGCCGCGGCCCGACCCGGGCCCTCGGCGGGAGCGCCCCAGCCACTCGACGAGGGCGGTGCTGGAGGCGGCGGTGAGGACGTCGGCGCGGTGGGCGTCGGCGCGGTCGCGGTTGGCGCCGGCACTCCCCGGTAGCGGGCCAGCCAAGCGGGCAGGGCCTGATCGAGGTAGGCGGCCTGTCCCGCGGTGACCGTCTCGGTGGGGAGGAGAAATCGGATCGACTGCCCTCCCGATGTCAGCTCCATGACCGCGGCGGCACGCCCGTCCGGCAGCACGATCTTCTCCCGGCAGGCCGCGGTGTCGAGCCCCGACCACACCAACAGCCGCTCGATCTGGGGTTGGGGCCCCTGCACCGTGATGCCGGCAGTGGTGAAAAGCAGACTGAGGCCCTCGGTCGTCTTCGTGCCTCGATCAGGGTCGCCGGCTAGCGCAACTCCGCCAAGTTGCATTCCCTCGGGAGGCAGTTCGGTTATTCCCACGGTCATTTCTGCGCTTCCTCCATTGCCCGGGATATCCCTGGCTCTGTTGACCCCGCTGTGACATCCTGCCGTCCGAACCTTGATTCGGCAAGGTTGACCTGCGACGCCGTGCATGCAGATCCGATCGGTGCGGCCTGGTCAGGCACAGTCATGGCACGGCACCATTCTTACCGTCTCCCACCTCCAGACCTCGGCATTCCGGACCATCGCCCCCGGAAGGCCGCAAATGAGGCGGCCCGGTCAGACCGCCACCCCAGTGCCCCTGCTGGCCACCCGTTGCTCGAATGTCGACACCGATGACGACAGGACGTCGCTCGGTATCTCTCCGCCGATGGAGAAGGCCTGAAGGTCGGCCTCGATGCGATCGGTGCCCAGGGAGACGTCCTCCACCTCGACCGGTACGGGCGTCGAACGGTCGGACACGGTGAAGGAGATGAGCAGACCGGAGAGCTGTTCCCCTGCCGGGGCGTGGAGGTCCACCGCCGTTGCCGATGCCGGGCCGGGTTGGTCGTTGTGCCCGGAGGCCCTGTTGGCACCGAGCTGCACCTCCGCGGCCACGGCGGTGGCCACGCACTGCGGGTACCGGGAGTTGGCGTACAACGCGGCATCGTCCTGTTCGTTGCGATGGGTGCGCACGATTCGGGCGGTCGTCTGGAGCTCGAAGGCGAACCCGGGATTTTGGGCCGACGCGGGGGCCACGAACACCGGCGACGACGTTTGCGCGGTCTGGTCGCTGGCCGGTCCCCCGAGGACCACCGCACCCTGCTGGTCCGTGATGCCCATGCACCCGGCGAACGCTCTGGCGATGGCGGCCTCGGCCGTACGCATCTGCTGGGAGTTGGAACCACTGGCGTCAGTGTTGACCGTCCATCCGTGAGGGAGATCGTTCCGGCTGAGCATGAGCTGATCTGCCAGTCGCTGATCGGAGGAGAGCCGGGGAGCGCCCGGTGCGCCCGCTGGCGTTCCTGTACCCGTGTCCGACAGGGCGAGGGCCAGTCCCACTCCGGCCACCACGAGGGCCGATCCGATGACCAGCATCGCCTTCCGGCGGGTGCGTCGGGGTCGCACAGGCTGCGGTCGATCCCAACCGGCCGGGAACGCCGGCTGGACGCCGTATGCCCCGGATCCGTAGGCCGCGAGACCGTCGGGCCCGACGCCGGGCGGCGCCGGCGCGGCGACGGGCGCGCCCGGGTGACCGCCGTCCGAGGTCGACCATGTGGCCAGCTGTCGGTCGAGGGCGCGGATGTGGACCGACTCGGGACGCTCGGACGGGAGGAGAAACCGCGAGGTCTGCTCCGCCGTCTCGACCTCGATCGGGGTGACGAAGCCACCGTGGTCGCAGGCGTGGGTCACGCCGAGGGACACCCTGGCGACCGCGGTCCACGGGACCTGGCGACACTGGGCCGGTGCGGGCCCCACCACTTCGAACCCCCGCTGGTCGAACGCCAGGAAGAGCGCGGCCTCGCCCGTCGTCTGGGCGTCTCCGACCTGGACGACGCCGTCGAACCACGATCCATCCATCTCCGGCACCGTTTGGGGGACGTGACCCGCGTGCTCGGATGGTTGTCGACCTCCGTCCGCCGGAGGCAGCCGACCCGCGAGCGATGCGTCCGCCCGCGTGCTCATTCGAGGCCGGCCCCCGACTCTCCGGCCAGGCCGTCAGCCCGCGACGGCATCCACGACGGCTTCTGATGCGACATCGAGGGTCCGATCGAGCTCCGCATCACCGTGGGCCATCGACGGGAACGCCACCTCATAGGGGCCGGGGGCGAGGGCCACTCCCCGGTCGAGCATGGAGCGGAACAGCCGGGCGTAGACACCCGTCGAGGCCGAGGCCACTGCACCGTCGTAGTCATGCACCGGGTTCGAACCCGAGGGAGCGAAGAACAACCCGAACAGCGGGCCCACCACGGGCACCTGTGCCTCAAGCTGCCGGCCCGAACTGTCCTCGGTCCCCGCTTTCACGAGCGCCGACGTCAGCACGGCGGCCAGGGCCGGACCGAATCGAGCCACCCGGTCGCACAGGGTCCGGTAGGACTCCGGGCCCATCGACTCGAGGACGGCCAAGCCGGCCGCGGTGGCCAGAGGGTTGCCCGACAGGGTCCCGGCCTGGTACACGGGCCCATCGGGAGCGAGTGACTCGAGGACGTCGGACCGACCACCGAAGGCCCCGACCGGGAGGCCTCCCCCGATGACCTTCCCGAAACACCAGAGGTCGGGCCGTACGCCGGCCCATCCGGAAGCCCCGCCCTCTCCGAGGCGGAACCCGGTGATGACCTCGTCGAAGACCAACAGCGCCCCCGCTGCGTCGCAAGCGGCGCGCAGCCCGTCGAGGAACCCGCCCTCCGGCGCCACCAGTCCCATGTTGGCCGCAACCGCCTCGACGATCACGCACGCCACCCGGTCGTCGATTTCGGGAACCTGGTTGTAGGGGGCCACCAGCGTCTCCGCCACGGCCGCCGCCGGGACACCGGCCGAATCCGGCAGTCCGAGGGTGGCGACCCCGCTTCCGCCCCCAGCCAGGAGGCCGTCGGAGTGACCGTGGTAGCAGCCGGTGAACTTGAGGACCCGCGAGCGCCCGGTGAATCCCCGGGCCACCCGGATGGCGCTCATGGCCGCTTCGGTCCCCGACGAGACCAGGCGCACCTGCTCGCACCCCTCCACCCGCGCACAGATCGCCTCGGCCAGCAGCACCTCGCCCTCGGTCGGTGCCCCGAACGTGGTTCCCCGGGTGGCGGCGTCGCTGACCGCTCGGACCACCGCCGGATGGGCATGACCGAGGATCGAGGCCCCGTAGGACTGGACGAAGTCCAGCAGCCGATGGCCGTCGGCATCCCATACATAGGCGCCCTCGCCGCGCGAGACGAAGTAGGGATGGCCGCCTACCGATCGAAACGATCGGACCGGCGAATTGACCCCCCCGGGGATGACCCGTCGGGCCCGATCGAACCACGCCGCGGAGACGGCCCGGTCAACCACCGAGCGCCTCGGCCACCTCGCCGGCGAAGTAGGTGAGGATGAAGTCGGCGCCGGCTCGCTTCACCGCCGTCAGCTGTTCGAGGGCGACCGCGGGCCCGTCGATCCA
>DASZGT010000193.1:0-3549 GCA_035938575.1 Acidimicrobiales bacterium | reverse complement strand
GCGGGTCCTCCGGCGCATGGACGAGTCGATCGACCTGACGGCGCGCAACCGCCGGTGCACCCTGACCATGGCGTTCAACTATGGCGGGCGGGCGGAGATCGTCGACGCCGTGCGCCAACTGGTCGACGAGGGGATCGTGGCCGACAAGGTCACCGAGAAGGCCATCCGGTCGCGCCTCTACTTCCCCGATCAGCCCGACCCGGACCTGGTCATCCGCACCTCGGGCGAGCACCGGATCTCCAACTTCCTCTTGTGGCAGCTGGCCTACAGCGAGCTGGTGTTCGACGAGGTGCTGTGGCCCGACTTCCGCCGGACCCACCTGTTCGAGGCGGTGCACGACTTCCAGCAGCGCCAGCGGCGCTACGGCGGCGTGCAGTGACGGCGGGCCGGGCCGGACGGCGCGGCCCCGGCGCCCGCCGGAACGACGACACCGGGGGGGTGTGGATCGTCACGGGCCTGGTCCTCGGTGTGGTGGCCTACGTCGGCATCGTGCTCATGGCTGTGGCCGGTTTCACCGCCGTGGTGCCGCTGGTGGTGATCCCACCGGTGCTGGTCGCCCTCATCGGTGGCAACAACCTCCTCGGGGGAGGGCGCAGCCACGGCCGCTCACCGGGGCGCCCGGTCGGACAGGGTCGGGCCCCCCTGTCCTCCAGCGGTCCCAACGGACCCGTCGGGCCGGACACCCTCCCCGCCCCGGGGGGTCGAGGGGGGCCGGCGAACCGGGGGGCCGAAGGGACGGGCGGACCGCCATGACCCTGTTCCGCGACCGGGGCATGGTGTTGCGGACCATCCGTCTCGGTGAGGCGGATCGGATCGTCACGCTCATGACCGAGCAGCACGGGAAGGTGCGGGCCGTGGCCAAGGGCGTCCGACGGACCAAGTCGAAGTTTGGCTCACGGCTCGAGCCGCTCAGCCACGTGGCCCTGCTGGGTTGGCAGGGCCGCGGCGACCTGGACATGATCAACCAGGTCGAGGTCATCGACACCTTCCGGACGGTCCGGGAGGACCTCGACCGCATGGCCGCCGCCATGTCCATGCTCGAGGTGGTCGATCAGATCGGCCAGGAGCGGCATGGCAATCCGCGCCTCTACGAGATGCTGGTCGGCGCCATGGCCGCGCTGGCGGAGCGGGACTCTCCGATGGTGGCGCCGGCCTTCTTCCTCAAGGTGCTGGCCCTCGAGGGCTCGGCCCCCGTGCTCGACGTCTGCGTCTCGTGCGGTCAGGAGGACTCCGGGCTGCTGGTGGCCTTCGACCTCACGGAAGGGGGAGTCCTGTGCCGGACCTGCCGTCGGGGCCGGCCCCTGTCCGCCGGGGGGCTCTCGCTGTTGCGCAGGACGTTGGGCGGGGGGCTGGCCGGCGTCCTGGCCGAACCGCCTTCGGCCGCCGTCGACGAGGTCACGTCCCTGGCCACCGAGGCCATGGAGGCCCACCTGGACCGCCGGCTCCGGTCGGTCCACTCGGGCCAGGTGTCCTGAGGTGGCCAGCACCCGACCCCGATGACCGACTCGCAACCCTTCGGGGTCTACGTGCACGTGCCGTTCTGCCGGTTTCGATGTGACTACTGCGCCTTCGCCACCTACACCGACCGCGACCATCTGATGGAGTCCTATGCGGCCGCCTGTGTGACCGAGCTCCGACGGGCCCGGTCGGACGAGGGGATGCCCGCGGCCACCTCGGTCTTCTTCGGCGGCGGCACCCCGTCCCGGCTCGGGGCCGAGCTGCTGGTCGAGATCCTGGCCGCCGTCCCGCGGACCGCCGGCGCCGAGGTCACGGTGGAGTGCAACCCGGAGGACGCCTCCGCGGCGCGGATGGCCACGTACCGGGCCGGAGGGGTGACCCGAATCTCGCTCGGAGTCCAGTCGACGGTTCCCCACGTGCTCGACGGGCTGGGACGCCGCCACGGCGCCGAGCAGGTGGTCGACGCGGCCGCCGCCGTGGCCGAGGCCGGATTCTCATCATGGAACGTGGACCTGATCATGGGGGGCGCCGGGGAGGTCGATGCGGACTGGCAGCGGAGCCTCGACGACGTCCTGGGCCTGGCGTCACCACCACCCCACATCAGCGCCTACCTGCTGACCGTGGAGCCCGGGACACCGCTGGCGGCGGCGCCCGACCGGCAACCCGATGACGACGTCCAGGCCGCCCGGTACGAACGGACCGACACCGTGCTCGGACGGGCCGGGTACGGCTGGGAGGAGATCTCCAACTGGTCCCGACCCGGCCACGAGTGCCGGCACAACGGCCTCTACTGGGACCAGGGTGACTATCGGGGCATCGGGTCGGCGGCCCACTCGCATCGGGCCGGCCGCCGGTGGTGGAACGTCCGGACCCCTGATCGGTATGTGGCGCTCATCGGGGAGGGGAGGGCCGGCACCGCCGGGGAGGAGGTGCTCACCGACCGGCAACGGCAGTTCGAGGCCCTGACCCTCCGGCTGCGCACGCCGGCCGGCGTGCCCGAGTCGGCGCTGTCCGACGATCCCGATCTGAGTGGCTTGGTGGTCCGGGTGGACGGGAGATGGGTGCTGACGGTGCGGGGGCGGCTGCTGGCCAACTCCGTGACCCGTCGCCTGGTGGTCGGGGCCGACGAACGGGAGCCAGCCGGTACGATTCCCCCCTATGCCTGACCCCGGAGGCCCTCCCGACGCGCCCGCCGACCTCATGGAGAAGGTGGTCGGGCTGTGCAAGCGCCGCGGCTTCGTCTTCCCGTCGGCGGAGATCTACGGGGGCTTCCGTTCCACCTACGACTACGGCCCCCTCGGCGTCAACCTGTTGCGCAATGTGAAGAATGCCTGGTGGGAGGCCATGGTGCAACGTCGCGATGACGTGGTCGGCCTTGACGCCGCCATCCTCTCGCCCCCGTCGGTGTGGGAGGCGTCGGGCCACCTGTCCAACTTCACCGACCCGTTGGTGGACTGCAGGAGCTGCCACCAGCGCTGGCGCGCCGACAAGATCGACGGGGTCTGCCCGGCGTGCGGGTCCACTGAATTCACCGAGGCCCGCGCCTTCAATCTGATGTTCAAGACGCACGCCGGCCCGGTCGAGGACGAGGGTGCGGTGGCCTACCTGCGGCCCGAGACGGCCCAGGGGATGTTCACCAACTTCGCCAACGTGCTCCAGACCACGCGCAAGAAGCCACCCTTCGGCATCGCCCAGGTGGGCAAGTCCTTCCGCAACGAGATCACGCCGCAGAACTTCGTCTTCTGGACCCGGGAATTCGAGCAGATGGAGATGGAGTACTTCGTCCCGCCCACCGAGGCCCAACACTGGTTCGAGTACTGGCTAGACGAGCGGTACCGCTGGTACACGGGCCTGGGAATCCCCCCCTCCGAGCTGCGGCTCCGCCACCACGATGCCGATGAGCTCGCTCACTATGCGGTGGCCACCGCCGATGTGGAGTTCCTCTTCCCCTGGGGGTGGGACGAGCTCGAGGGCGTGGCCAACCGCACCGACGCCGACCTCGTGGCCCATGCCCGGGCGTCCGGGGAGCGGCTCGAGTACTTCGACCAGCCCACCGGTGAGCGCTATGTGCCCTACGTCATCGAGCCCGCG
>DASZGT010000192.1:0-6446 GCA_035938575.1 Acidimicrobiales bacterium | reverse complement strand
AACATGGTGTCGACCACACCGATCCGATCCATGGCCCGGATCCTACCGGCCCTCCGGTGACCGTCCGGCCTGGCCGGGCCCCGTGTGGCCGGGGCGGTTGGCCGCGGCGGCGGGTCCCTGTCCGGTTCGACCCGGCCCGCTCCGTCGACAAGACTCGGCGCGGTGAGCACCCGGCCGAGGCCCGTCTCCGTCACCGACCCGTGGGTGGCCCGCGATACCGCGGTGGTCTGGCACGGGTTCACCCAGATGGCGGCCTATCCCGACAACGCCCCGATCGTGGTGGAGCGCGCCGAGGGTCGAGAGCTGATCGACGTCCACGGGAACCGGTACTTCGACGCCATCTCCTCCCTGTGGGTCACCACCCTCGGCCATTGCGTTCCGGAGCTCGATGCCGCCGTGATCGATCAGCTGGGACGCGTGGCCCATGCCACCCTGCTCGGCAATGGGAGCCGGGCGACCGTGGAGTTCGCCGAGGCGTTGGCGGCCGTCGTGCCGGTGGTGGACCCTCACGTCCTGTTCGCCTCTGATGGCGCCGTGGCCGTCGAGCAGGCGCTCAAGGTGGCGTTCCAGTACTGGGTGAACCGGGGTGAGCCCGGACACACGCAATTCCTCGCCCTCGGCGACGCCTACCACGGGGACACGGTGGGTGCCCTCTCACTCGGGGACGGTGGGTTCGGGACCGCCCTCTTCGATCCGCTGCGCTTCCCGGTCGTCCGGACGCCCGGCTATGCCGCGGTCGACTGGGCCGCCAAGATGGTCGCTTGCATCGAGGCCCACGCCGATTCTCTGGCCGCGGTGGTGATCGAGCCGCTGGTGCAGGGGGCGTCGGGGATCCTGGTGGCCGAGCCGTCGGACCTGGCCCTGGTGGGCGAGGCCTGTCGATCTCTCGGCGTGCTGCTCATCTGCGACGAGGTGGCCACCGGATTCGGACGGACGGGAAAGCTGTTTGCCTCGGAGTGGGCCGGGCCCCGATTCCGCCCGGACATCCTGTGCCTGGGCAAGGGAATCACCGGTGGGTACCTACCCCTCTCGGCCACCGTGGCCTCGGGGGCGGTCTTCGAGGCGTTCGACGGCCCCGACCTCGGCGAATCGACCTTCTACCACGGCCACTCCTATGGCGGGAACGCCCTGGGCTGCGCCGTGGCCCTCCGGCACCTGCAACTGATCGGGGAGTGGGACGTGCTGGCCAACGTGTCCGCCGTGGCTGAGCGGCTCTCCTCCCGGCTGGCCGACTCGGTCACCGGTCGGCCCGGCGTGGGAGCGGTGCGTCAACGGGGCCTGATGGCGGGGATCGAGCTTCATCCGCCCGAGGGCGCCAGCCGATGGGGGCGGAGGGTGTGCGCCGGCGCGGTGGCGCGGGGCGTCCTGCTCCGACCGCTGGGCGACGTGGTGGTGCTCATGCCTCCACTGACCACGACGGCCGACGAGATCGATCGGGTGGTCGACGTGCTGGCCGATTCGATCGACGCCGTGTGGTCCGAGGATCACCCTTGAGCAGCAGGCAGGAGCGGTCTCCTTGGTCAGCCTGGGTCGACGACTCGTGCCGGGTGGTGGAGGCTGCGGGGCAGTGGCGTCGCCCCCTGACCTTCGATGCCCGGGGACCGTCCGGTCTGCTCGGCCAGGACCTCGCCGACCATGACGACAGGGCTGTGCCGGTCGTCTCGTTCGCCTCCAACGACTACCTGGGCCTGTCGGCGCATCCGGAGGTGGTGGCTGCCGCCCACCGGGCCCTCGACCGCTGGGGCTCCGGGTCGGGCGCATCGCGGCTGGTCACCGGCTCCCGTCCCGTCCACCAAGAGCTCGAGGCGGAGCTCGCCTCGTGGAAGGGGTGTGAGCAGGCGGTGGTGTTCCCCACCGGATTCGCCGCCAACCTCTCCGTGCTGTCGGTCTTCGGGGCGGAGGGCGCCCACGTGTTCTCCGACGCGCTGAACCACGCCTCGATCATCGATGGGTGTCGGAACGCACGGGCCGCGGTCACAGTCTACGGCCACCGAGACCTCGGTCAGCTGGACGCGGCGTTGGGCCGGGCGTCCGGCCGTCCCATCATCGTGTCCGACACCGTGTTCTCGATGGACGGCGACGAGGTCGACCTGGTCGGGTTGGTCGAGCTGGCGGGCCGCCACCGGGCGCTGCTGGTCCTGGACGAGGCCCATGCCGTCCTCGGTCCCGAACTGCCCCGACAGCCGCAACGCCACGGCGTCGACATCCTCCGGGTGGGCACGCTGTCCAAGACGTTGGGGGCCCTCGGCGGATTCGTGGCCGGTCCGTCCCGATTCGTGGAGCTGCTGGTCAATCGGGCCCGGCCCTACATCTTCACCACCGCACCCACCCCAGCCGACGCCGCCGCCGCGCTGGCGGCCGTCGGCATCGTCCGGTCCGACGAGGGAGCCGCGCTGCGCTCGCGCCTGGCCCGGCAGGTGGCCCGGGTGGCGGCCGCGGTGGGCCGGGACGGCGGTCGCTCGCCCATCATCCCGGTGATCATCGGCGAGGAGACGGATGCGGTCGCCGCCTCCGCCCGCCTGCTGTCCGAGGGTCTGTGGGTGCCCGCCATCCGGCCGCCGACCGTGCCTCCGGGCACCTCCCGCTTGCGGATCACGTTGTCGTCCGTCCACACCGACGGGCAGGTCGATGGTCTGCTCCGCGGCCTGGTGCGGCTGGGTCTGGGCGTGGGAACGGACCCGGCCGGCCGCCGTCGGGCCGACCGCCGTCCGGCCGACCGGTCGGCACTGAGCGGCGCCCGTCGAGCGGGGGGCGGCCTTGCGCCCTGAGCGGCTGGTGGTGGTATGCGGGACGGGCACCGAGGTGGGCAAGACCTGGGTGGGCGGGCGATTGCTGTGCGAGCTCCGGACCCGGGGCCTGTCGGTGGCGGCGCGCAAGCCGGCCCAGTCGTATGACGTCGACTCCGCGGGTGTGCGCCTGGGCGGGCCCACCGACGCCGAGTTGCTGGGGGCGGCGTCCGGGGAAGATCCTGGCATCGTCTGTCGTCCGTCCCGGTGCTACCCCCGGGCCATGGCGCCGCCCATGGCCGCCGAGGCGTTGGGTCTCACCGACTTCACCGTCGCCGAATTGATCGCAGAGATGGATTGGCCCGCCGAGGCGGTTCGCACGGGCGTGGTGGAGACGGCCGGGGGTGTGCGATCGCCGCAGGCATCGGACGGGGACACCACGGACCTGGTCGCGGCCCTTGCTCCCGATGTGGTGGTCCTCGTCTCCGACGCCGGCCTCGGCACCATCAACGGGGTACGGCTGTCGATGGACGCCCTCCATACGGTGACGGGCCGGATGTCCTGGGTGCGGACCGTCGTGGCGCTCAACCGTTTCGACGGTGACCACGATCTCCACCGCCGAAACCGTCAGTGGCTGACGGCGCGGTGCGACTACGAAGTGGTGACGCTCCCGGGGGAGGCGTCCACGCTGGCCGACCTGGTGACGAAGGACTGAGCCGGTTGCGTTCTACCCATCGGGGTGGGTCAGGGCCGAGGTGGCCACCGGTGGTCTGCCCGCAGTGGTGCTCGACTACACACCGAAGCCGGCGGCATCCACCACGGCACGGCTGAAGGGCCGGGCCAGCGTCCGAAGCTCGGCGCACGCCGCTTCGCCGAGCGCCTCGTAGGGGAAGACCGCCATGCGGTCGGTGGCGTCCTCGATCTCCTGGCGGACGGCGGCGCCCGTCTCGCTGAGGGCGAGCTCTGTGCTGTCTCCGTCCCGGTGCCCGACCCATCCACGTTGGCGGAGACGCTCCACCCCGGCGTCCCACTCCGCATCCGACCAGCCGCGGGTCGCTCGCAGGAAGACCGACGGGACCTCCCCCGACGCCACGTGCATAACCAGGGCTTCGACGGGGTCGAGGTCGTTCATGACCAGGGCGGCGATGTGCCCGTCGCCCCGGAACTCGCGGAGGAGCGTCTGGGCATGCCACACCACCTGGTGGGGTGCCTCCGGCCAGGGCAGCCCGGCGTGCCCGGCGAACAGCGGTCGCCCGGCACACTGCTCGGTGGCGCGCTCCGCCGCCCTCCGGGCCAGTTCGGCGGCGCGCTTGATCTCGGGGGAGTCGACGGCGTCGCCCAGCATCCGGCGCAACGATGCGTCGGCTGCCTCGAGCCGGGCTTCGAGCACATCCGCGGGTGCTGCCGTGGCCCACACGTCGGTCACGGCCGGCCGGACCAACCGGGGGCTGAAGTTGTAGAAGGTGGCGATCACCGTTTCGGCCCCGACCGCTCCCATCGGTGCGGCGCGGGAGGCGAAGTAGCCGGCCTCCTGCCGGATTCCCAGGCGCGCATAGGACGCTGATGCCTCGGGGGCGAAGTAGATCATGCCGTGAAGGGGCTCTAGGGTTCGCCAGGTCTTGCGGGCGGTGAGCGGGGACACGGGGGTCGGGTTCGGGGCCACGGCGTACGGTATCCCGAACCGAGCAGGTCGGACGCATGCGGGCATCCGGAACCAACCGGTCTGGCGAGGGGTACCCCGAACGTCCCGGCCGGGCTGAGGTGCGCTGATGCGGGGCCCGGGGGCGGACGGGGTCATGGCCGGATGATGGCCGGATGATCGTCGGATGGTCATCGGGTGGACGCCGTATAGTGCTGCCAGGGAGCAGATCGCTCGGGCGCGCCGGCGCCCGGGTCGAGGTTGGAAACGGAGTCGGCGATGTTGAACGGTGTCTCGGGCATGATCGGCGAGACGGCGGTGGTCAAGAAGGCGGTCTCCGACCGCCATCAACCCGGTTCGGTGTTCTCCCGCGGTGAGGAGTGGTATGCGGTGTCCTTGTTCCCGGGCACCACCATCGACGCCGGGACCACCGTGGTGGTGGCCGATGTCGAACGAGGGCTCCTGGTGGTCTATCCCACCGACGGTTCCTGACCGGCGCGCAACCCGGTCGATGGAGCTCCGGAACCGGCCGGCCGCGCCGGGAACCGCCCTAGTTCGGGAGCCTGTACGCCCTCGCGCGCACCGTTTGCCTCCTGGGTGCCTACAGTGGAGACCAGGAGGTGGTCCCCAATGATCATCGGATCCGTAGGAGCGTCCATCGCACTGGCGGCGGCAGGCGTCGCCGTCTTCGTCCTGGTGGTGATCTTCTTGAAGTCGTGCCTCAAGGTGGTCCAGCAGGGCTGCGTGGGGGTGGTCAAGCGGTTCGGTGAGTTCAAGACCATCTACCAGCCCGGCCTCCACATCCTGCTGCCGCTGGCGGACCGGATGGACAAGGTCGACATCCGCGAGTTCCCCCGCACGGGGGACCAACAGGCGGTCATCACCCAGGACAACGTGTCCCTCTGGGTGAGCGCCACCATCTTCTGCCAGGTGACCGACGTGAAGCTGGCCCTGTTCGAGGTCAACGACTTCGGCCTGGCCATCGACCAGATGGCCCGCACCGCCCTGCGGGCCGTGTTCGGCGAGCTGACCCTCGACCAGTCCCTGTCCGAGCGCGAGACCATCAACACCAAGATGCAGGACCACATGGCCGAGGCCACCCTCAAGTGGGGCGTCCGCCTCAACCGGATCGAGATCCTGGACATCACGCCGCCCACCAACGTGCTCCAGGCCATGTCGGAGCAGAAGGAGGCCGAGCAGCACAAGCGGGCCGCCATCTTGAAGTCCGAGGGCGAGCAGCAGGCCGCCATCAACAGCGCCCAGGGGCGCAAGCAGGCCAACGTGCTCGAGGCCGAGGGCCAGAAGCAGGCCTCGATCCTGGCCGCCGAGGGCCAGAAGCAGACGCTCGAGCTCCGGGCCGACGGCGAGAAGCGCGCCGCCCAGCTCCGGGGCGAGGGCGAGGCCGCCGCCCTCAACGCCATCGATCAATCGACGATCAAGGCCAACACGCTCGCCGTCATGCAGCTTCGGGCGTTGCAGGCCCTCGCCTCCTCACCCAACTCCAAGATCGTCGTCCCCTACGAGGCGGCCGGTCTGGTCGGGGCGGCCCAGGTGCTGGTCGACGCCATGAAGGACGCAGGCGGCTCCGAAGAGGCCACGGTGGCCGGCAACGGGCGCGCCCCCCAGTCCAGCGTGTAGCGGGCTATTTCATCTCCACCTGGTCGAGGTACCTGTCGTCCCAGTGGGTGAAGACCTCGTCGGGCAGCTTGAGGCAGTGCGTCGGCTCCAGGGCGTCGACGAAGGACCGATCGTGGCTCACCACGGCGATGGTGCCCGGCCACTGACTGAGCATGGTGCCGACCGCCTCGATGGAGGACGGGTCGAGGTTGTTGGTGGGCTCGTCGAGGAGCAGCACGTTGGCCCGTCCCGCGGCGAGCATGGCCAGGCCCAGCTTGGCCCGCTCGCCCCCGGACAGGGTCTTGGGCATCTGGTGGGCCGCTTTGCCGGCGATGCCGAACGACCCGAGCAGGGCGCGGCGCTCGGTCTCGTTGACCAGGATGGTGTCGTCGATGTTCTCGAGCACGGTGACCTCGAGATCGACCTGCTCGTGCTCCTGGGCGAAGTAGCCCACGGTCACGTTG
>DASZGT010000191.1:0-41278 GCA_035938575.1 Acidimicrobiales bacterium | reverse complement strand
TGCGACGACGCCATCCCGTCCCCGACCTGGCGGGCGGCCCAGGCGGCCTACGACGAATCGGGCCTCGGGCCCGGCGACCTCGACCTGGTCGAGTGCCAGGACACTGACGCCGCCCGTGAGCTGCTGGCCTACGAGGAGCTGGTCCTGTGCGAGCCGGGCTGCTCGCCGAGGTTGATCCGCGACGGGTCGACGGCCATGGGCGGGCGGATCCCGGTCAACGCCAGCGGTGGGCTGTTGTCCAAGGGCGAGCCCCTGGGGGCGTCGGCGCTCGGACAGGTGGTGGAAGTGGTTCGCCAACTGCGCGGCGAGTGCGGTACCCGTCAGGTCGAGGGGGCCAGGGTCGGCTTGGCCCACACCATCGGCAGGGGGGCCAACGCCAGCGTGGTCATCCTCAGCCGTTGAGGTCGGTCATGACGGGGTCCGATGTCCGCTCTGCCACCAGCTGGGCCCGGTTGACCTTGGTGGCAGCGCTCCGGGGGATGGCGTCGACGAACTCGACCGTCTTGGGCACTTTGTAGGCCGCCAGGCGTTGCTTGGCGAAGCCCCTGACCTCATCCTCCGACGGCGGCCCGTCCGGCCGTTCCCGCTCGACAATGGCGTGCACCCGGTGCCCCCACTCCGGATCGGGCAGCCCGATGACCACGACGTCGGCAATCGCCGGGTGCTCGGACAGGGCCGCTTCCACTTCGGCCGGGAACACGTTCGCCCCGCCGCTGACGATCATGTCGACCCGCCGGTCGGCGATGAAGAGGTAGCCCTCAGCGTCCAGCCGCCCGAGGTCGCCGGCGGTGGCGAAGCCGTCGGCCGTGGTGGGGAGCGACTGGCTCGAGCCGAGATAGCCGTACATTCCGGTCGTCGTCGACCGCATGTAGATCTCGCCGACCTCATCGACGGGCACGTCGTGCTGGTCCTCGTCGAGGATCCGGACCTCGGTGCCCCGAAAGCCCCGCCCGATGCTCCCGGGGTGCTCGAGCCACTCGTCGCCACGGATGGCGGTGAGCCCGACCCGTTCGGTCATCCCGTAGCACATGTACAGCCGATCGCCGCCGACCAGATCGATCCAGGTGCGCGCCAGGGCCGGTGGGAACGACGCCGCCCCCTGTTGGACCCACACCAGACTCGAGAAGTCTCGACGCTCGATGCCGGGCAGCCGGGCCATGCGGGCCAGCATCGTGGGAGTGGCCGTAAACGTGGTGATCCTCTGTCGCTCGATGAGGTCGACGGCCAGCGCGGCGTCGAACTTGACCATGATCGTGAGCGAGTCTCCGGCCAGCAGATAGGTGAACTGGGCAAACCCGTTGGTGTGGTAGAGCGCGGTCGGGACCAGGATCCGCTGCTCGCCGACGTCGACCCCCCAGGCCGCCGGGAACGGCTGGGCCGACGACAGCAGGACCGCCGGATTGTGATCCATGATCACCTTGGGCGTGCCGGTCGAGCCGCTGCTGCAGATGCCGCTGACCGAGGGCGACACCACCGGTGGGAGCGGGGCGGACGACATGGCGTCGGCCTCGGCGAAGAGATCCGAGCCGTCACGGCCCACCATGAGGGCGGCGTCGAGTACCTGGGCGACCCGGTCTCGCTCCCAGTCCGGCAGGTCCCAGCGCACGGGGACGGGGGCAGCCCCGACCTTCCAGGCCCCCAGCACCGCCTCGACCATCCCCACCGAGTTTGGCAGTTCGAGGCCCACGCGGTCGCCCGCGCCGACGCCGCGGGCGGCGATGGCCCTGGCGACCTGGTTGGAACGTTCGTCGAGGTGGCGCCAGGTCAACTCGGTCATGGACCCCTGCTCGTCCACCAGGGTCACGGCCACCATGTCGGGGCGCTCGTCGGCCAGGGTGCGGATCCGGTCGACGAAGGGGGTGCCCTCGACCATCGGACCTGTCATCGATCCCCCTTGTGCCCGCCGCTCGGCCGCCACCCGCGGATCGGGCGCCTCCGGGCCGAGCGGGACGGAAACGCAATCATTGGTGCAGCGAACCAGACATCCGACGCCCCGTCGATCGTCTCGCTCCCGAACGCGTGCCCCTCGACATCAGGTGTCCACTCTCACAACGACAGGAGAACCTATCCGCCAGGTGATAGGTCCGCCATCCGGCTTGCCTCAGGATTTGGAGCCGGTCGTGTCGGTATCGTTCTCCGGACAGTGCGACCTAGAGTCGTCGGCGGGGCCCGGCCAGCGTGGAAGGGATCCCCGAGCCGGGGAGGGCCCGACCATTCCGTCGAGTCCGGCCTTGTCCCGGTGACTACGAGACGTCGACCCTGGAGGGACCATGAACTACGTGAATCTCGGCACCACCGGTCTGCGGGTGTCGCGTGTGTGCCTGGGCATGATGAGCTTCGGCAACGACAGCGACCGTCCCTGGGTGCTCGACGAAGCGGACACCGAGCCCATCGTCAAGGCTGCGGTGGAAGGAGGGGTCACGTTCTTCGACACCGCCGATACCTACTCCGGCGGGGCCAGCGAAGTGGCCACGGGACGGCTGCTTCCCAAATTCCTCAGCCGCGAGGAGATGGTGGTGGCCACCAAGGTGTTCATGCCGATGACGCCGGGGGAGAACGGAGGGGGTCTGTCCCGCAAGCACATCATGTCCGCCATCGACGCCTCGCTGGCCAGGCTCGACATGGAGTACGTGGACCTCTACCAGATCCATCGTTGGGACCCCCGGACCCCGATCGAGGAGACGATGGAGGCGCTCCATGACGTGGTCCGGGTCGGAAAGGCCCGGTACATCGGAGCCAGCAGCATGTTCTCCTGGCAGTTCGCCAAGGCCCAACACGTCGCCGACCTCAACCACTGGACCAGGTTCGTCTCCATGCAGCCCCACTACAACCTGATCTACCGCGAGGAGGAGCGAGAGATGATTCCCCAGTGCATCGACCAGGGTGTGGGGATCATCCCGTGGAGCCCGTTGGCCCGCGGCGTGCTGGCCGGCAACCGCACGAGAGAGGGTGCGCGCAACACCACCCGCTCGGACACTGATGGCTTCACCGACTACCTCTACAGCCAACCCACCGATTTCGACGTGGTCGAGCGCGTGGCCGAGGTCGCGGCCGAACGCCACGTGCCGCCGGCACAGGTGGCTCTGGCCTGGCTCCTGCAACGGCCGGGAGTCACCGCCCCGATCGTGGGTGCCACCAAGCTGGGCCACCTCGTCGACGCCCTGGCCGCCGAGCAACTGGAGCTCAGCGACGAAGAGGTGGCCAGGCTCGAGGAGCCTTACGTGCCCCACCCGGTCCTCGGTCACTTCTGAGCACCTGATCACGTCCGTCTGCGTGTACGGTGCCCATGGTCAGGCCTTCCCTGGCCGCAGCATCGGAGAGGAGCGCGATCACGGTGGACCATCCGACGGGAGTCGACTTCCACTTCGACATCATGTGCCCGTACGCCTACCACACGTCGCTGTGGATGCGCGAGGTCCGCGACCTGACCGGCATCGACGTGCGCTGGCGGTTCTTCAGCCTCGAAGAGATCAACCGCCCCGAGGGCAAGAAGCACCCCTGGGAGCGCGAATGGTCCTACGGCTGGTCGATGATGCGCATCGGGGCCTACCTCCGTCGCCAGGACATGAGCCTCCTCGACCAGTGGTACGCAGGGGCGGGCCGAGCCCTCCACGTCGAAGGACGGAAGCCGCACCGGCCTGAGGTGGCCGAGGTTCTGCTCGCCGAGCTTGGCCTCGACCCCGGGATCGTCAAGGCGGCCATCGACGATTCCTCGACCGGTGACGAGGTTCTCCGCGAGCACCAGAACGTCACGTCCAAGGGAGGCTTCGGGGTCCCGACCCTCGTCTTCGACGACGGTCAGGCCCTCTTCGGTCCGGTCCTGGTCAATCCCCCCGCCGGTGCCGATGCGGTGCGCCTCTGGGAGCACGTCACCGGTTGGCTCGAGTTTCCCCACCTGTACGAGATGCAGCGTCCCAAGAGCCCGGCGGACATCGACACCATCGTCGCCGCCTTCGCCCCCTATCTCGAAGCGCGCGACTGGCTGTCCGTCCAGCGGGCCACACCGTGACGCCGGTGCCGCATTCGGGCGGGCAGCGGCACAGCGGCTGAGCGGTCGATCGCCGCCGTGCACGGAGCCGACATTCCCGACGCCGCCGCCGTGTGGGTGGAGTCCGCCGCCGGACCGGTCCGCACCGGGTCGAGGGAGGACAGTCCCCGCGCCCTGCAGACCATGGTCCGCGGCACGGGCCATTCCGACGGGGGACCATGCTGATCGTGGTCGGGCCGGTCGGGGCCGAACAGCACGAACGGCCTCGACATCCGGAACGGCCGAGTCGGATCGGGGCCGTGATGGAGGGCGTCGCCGATCTCCACCTGGACTCCGACCTGGTGGAGATCCCCTCCCGACCCGCCGAGGTCGATGAGCTCGCCCGGGTGCACTCGGCCGACTACCTCGAGCGCCTGCAACGGTTCAGCGCCGGAGGCGGCGGACCTCTCGACGCCGACACCTACGCCACCGCGGGGTCGTGGGAGGCGGCGCGTCTGGCTGCCGGGGGTGGGCTGGTGGCCATCGACGCACTCAAGGCCCGTGGCATGGGGGTGGCTTTCGTGGCCGCCCGCCCCCCCGGGCACCATGCCCTCTTCGACCGGGCCATGGGCTTCTGCCTGCTCAACAACGTGGCCGTGGCAGCCGCATCCCTGGCCGCGGTCGGAGAACGGGTGCTGATCGTGGACTGGGACGTCCATCACGGCAACGGCACCCAGGCGCTCTTCTGGGATCACCCTGACGTCCTCTACGTCTCCACCCACCAGTGGCCGTTCTACCCCGGGACCGGTCAGGCGGACGACATCGGAGGGCCACGCGGGAGAGGAACCACCATGAACCTCCCGCTGCCCGCCGGCACCACCGGTGACATCATGGGACGAGCCTTCGATCAGCTCGTGGCGCCGGCGGTGGCCGACTTCGAGCCCTCCTGGATACTGGTCTCCGCGGGATTCGACGCCCATCGGGAGGATCCCCTGGCCGAGATGGCCCTGTCGGCAGGAGACTTCGCCCAGCTGGCCCGGACCACCGCCGAGTTCGCGCCGGCGCCCGGGCGCATGGTGCTGTTCCTCGAAGGAGGGTACGACCTCGAGGCGCTGCGGTCATCGACATCCGCCACCCTCGGCGCCCTGGTCGACGCCGAGCCTCCTTCGGAAGCTCCGACGCGCGGAGGTCCCGGTGCCGATCAGCTGCGCCAGATCGAGACGGTGCGCCGAGCCGCCCTGCGGCGATCGGCCTGATGGGATGGGCCCTGATCCGCGGCCATGACCAGCGAATTGCTCAACCAGGTCATCTCCGGCATGCCGGCGGACTTCGCCGATCCGCGAGATGACTACCTGAAGACCAGGGAGAAGTTCGCCCCGCTGCACAGCCAACCCTTGAAGCCGGACACATCGGTACGCATCTCAGAGGTGGGAGGGGTGCGCGCCGGTTGGCTGACCTCTTCCTCCAGTGATCCTGACCGCGGAGCCGTCCTCTTCTTCCACGGGGGCGCCTTCGTCTCCTGCGACCTCGCCGCCTATCTCTTCTACGCCGAATTCATCGCCGACGGAGTCGGGGTCCCGGTTCTGACCGTCGACTACCGGCTGGCCCCCGAGCACCCCTATCCCGCCCCGTTGGATGACTGCATGGCGGCCTACGAGGGCCTCCTCGACCAGGGCCAGGCGCCCGGCCGTCTCGTCTTCGTGGGCGACTCATGCGGGGGAGGGTTGGCCTTGGCCACCCTCCTCCGAGCCCGCGACGGCGGCATTCCGCTTCCGGCCGGACTGGTCTGCCTGTCCGGCTGGATCGACCTCGACACCCGCGGCTACGGGCCCGACGGACCGCGTTCCCCGGACCCGTTCATCTCCGAGGGGTTCCTGAGAGCCCGGGCCTTGGACTACCTCGGAGCCGGCGGCGACCCCCATGACGTGTGGGCCTCCCCGGGACGGGCGGCCCTCGACGGCCTGCCGCCCCTCCTCTTCCAGGTCGGCGAGACCGATGTTTGCCGGCTCGACGCGGAACAGGCGTCGGTGCGCGCCCGGGACGCGGGCGTGGACGCGCAGCTCGATGTGGTGGCGGGCGGAGTCCACGGCATCCAGGGACTCCTCAACCTCGGCGTTCCCGAGGCTGTGGCCGCATGGCGGTCCGTCCGCAGGTTCACCGATGGCCTCCTTCCCGGCTGAGACCACCACCTCCCCGCTGATGTCCCTCGTCGGGGACGCACGGCGGCGATCCTCGGGGGCATCGGCGGCCGATCAGCAGCGGTGGATCACCACGTGTCCACACAGGATCGCTTCTTGCCCGTTCGCGGGGGTGGTGGTGGCGCGGCCCGGAGCGCATCGACGATCCTCCGGCGCGAGTCCGCCGGGTCGATCACGTCGTCGATCTCGAAGGCCGTCGCCACGTTGATGGCCCGCCCGTGCTGGTAGGCCCGTTCGACCATGCTCTGGAACTGGGCCTCCCGTTGCTCGGGATCCTCCACCGCTTCGAGCTCCCTTCGGAACCCGAGCCGGACGGCGCCCTCCAAGCCCATGCCGCCCAGTTCGCCGCTCGGCCACGCCACGGTGAAGATCGGCGAACGGAAGCTCCCCCCGGCCATGGCCTGGGCGCCCAGCCCGTAACCCTTGCGCAGCACCATGGTGAAGAAGGGGACGGTGAGGCTGGCCCCGATCACGAAGAGACGGCCGAAGTGGCGGACCTGGGCGGTCCGCTCCGCCTCGGGGCCGACCATGAAGCCCGGCGTATCGCACAGGAAGAGGATCGGGACGTCGTGGGCGTCGCACAGCTGGAGAAAGCGGGCGGCCTTGTCGGCTCCGTCGCGGTCGATGGCCCCACCGAGGTGGCCGGGGTTGTTGGCGACCACGCCGATGGTCCGGCCCTCCACTCTGACCAGGGCGGTGACCATGCCCCCGGCGAACCCCTGGCGCAATTCCATGACCGAGCCGTCGTCAGCCAGGATGCCGATCAGACGCCGGACGTCGTAGACCCGCAACCGCTCCTCGGGAACGGCCGAGCGGAGCAGTCGCTGGTCGGCGCAGGACCATCCCTCGCTGGGCCCCTGGAAGTACGAGAGGTAGGACCGGGCCAGGCGGACGGCATCGGCGTCGTCGTTGGCCACCAGGTCCACGACCCCGTTGGGGACCTGGACATCGAGGGGGCCGACCTCCTCGGGCCCAAAGGCCCCGAGCCCGCCCCCTTCGATCATGGCCGGTCCACCCATTCCGATGGAGGCATCCCTGGTGGCGATGATCACGTCGCAACAGCCGAGGAGGGCGGCGTTGCCGGCAAAGCACCATCCGGATGCGATCCCCACCATGGGCACCAGGCCGCTCAGCCGTCCGAACAAGGCGAAGGCCAGGGTGTCGAGACCGGTGATGACCGCATAGTCCGTATCCCCGGGCCGGCCTCCCCCGCCCTCGGCGAACAGGACCACCGGCAATCGCAGCCGCTCGATGAGCTCGAACAGGCGATCCTTCTTCCGATGGTTCTGTTGACCCTGGGTCCCGGCCAGCACGGTGTAGTCGTAGGAGAGCACGGCGCAGGATGATCGCCGGTCATCGAACTGGCTCCCGTTCACCCTGCCGATGCCGGCCACCAGCCCGTCGGCCGGGGTCCGCTCGATGAGCTCCTCGAGGGGGCGGCGCGCCCGCTGGGCGGCGATGGCCAGTGACCCGTACTCGGTGAAGGTTCCCGGGTCGCACAGATCGGCGACGTTCTCCCGTGCCGTGCGCCTGCCCCCCTGGTGACGCCGCGCCACCACATCGGGGCGGGCGGAATCGAGCACCCCGGCCTGGCGCCGGCCGAGCTCGGCCAGATCGGCTCGGACGACATCGAGGTCCACCGGCGCTTCCTCGCCCCTTCCGGTCCCCGAGTCGGCGGATACCTCCACCACGACCAGCGGATCGCCCACGGCCACCAGGGCTCCCGGCTCCACGGCCACCGAGAGAATGGCGCCGGCGGATGGAGCGGCGACGAGGTGCTCCATCTTCATGGACTCGAGGACCGCCACCGGGGCATCACGGTCCACCGAATCCCCCGGGGCGACCGGGATCGACACCACCGTTCCCTGGACCGGTGCGGTGACGGTGTGGATCGAGCCGGGCCGCAGGTCCATGCCGTCAGGCGGTGGGCATGGGGAAGATGCTGGGTTCTCCGGCCACGGCGTCGACGGCTGCATCTCGCTCCGCCCCGTCCATCGGTGCGTAGCGTTCCGCAGCATCGAGGACGACGGGGAGCAGCTGTTGATCGCCCGGGGTGCACAGGGCGTGGACCCCGGGAGTCGAGAGGGCGAACCTGACACCTCGGGAGATGTGTTCGCTCGAGGTGTAGGGCTCGTACCAGGTCCCCGATGTGTGGGTCCGGTCCCCCCAGGGTCGGGCGGACACAGCCTTGATGGCCATCACGCCGACATCGTGCTCACCGGCGTGGGCCAGCAGCGCCTCCGCGTCCCGCCGGTAGACCCCGTCCGACCACAGCTGAGGACTGACCGGGAACATCACCGTATCGAGGTCGTAGCGGCGGAGGGCCTCCAGGTGGGCTGCGGGGGCAGTCAGGTTGTGGCCGGTGATGCCCACCCATCGGCACAGGCCTTCCTCCCGGGCGGCCACGATGGCTTCGAGGGCGCCGGTGCGCGTGTCCAGGTCGTCGACATCGGTGACTCCGTGGAGCTGGTAGAGGTCGAAGTGATCGCAGTGCAGCAGCTGGAGCGACTCCTCGAGTTGGGCCCGGACCCCGTCGGCGCTGTGGCGGAGTGTCTTGCAGGCCACGAACAGTCGGTCCCGCACGGCCGGGATGTGAGGCCCGAGCAGTTGTTGCGCCTTCCCGTACTGTGGGGCCACGTCGAGGTGGTTGACCCCGGCGGCCAGGGCCGCCTCGAAGGCTGCGGCCGTGGCGTCGCCGTCGGAGTCCCAGAAGGCGGCTCCCCCGAGGATGGCCACCGACGAGCGGTGTCCGGTCCTCCCCAGTCGTCGGGCTTCCATGCTGGCAGGGTAGTGCGGCCGAGCCCGGCGCAGCGACCCGCCGTCCTGCCGTTCAGCCCCCCGACGCCGCCGTGCGGGCGGCTTCCCACTCCGACACCATGGCCCCGAACCGCATCGGGTTGTAGATGTCCTCCTCGTAGGACCAGCGATCGTCGCCGGCGTATTTGAGAAGGGTGACGTTGTACTCCTGATGAATGCTGCCGTCGCCGGGGTCCCTCATCCGGTTCCATACCTGGCACACCACCCAGCCACGCTCGTCGTCGATGATGTACCACCCGATGGGGAACTCCGGCATGTCGCGGCCCGGGTAGTCCGACATGGCCGAGGCGATCCATTCGTAGATGGCCTCCCGACCCACGAACGTCCCGAAATGGTGTTCGATGTAGGTGGCGTCGTCCGTGAACTGGTCGGCCCACTCCTTCCAGTCCCCGGATCGACCGGCCTCGGCCGCCTTGCGTTGATACTCGGCGAAGGCCCGCTCGAGCTCGGCCCTGTTCCACTGTCCCATGTCCTCGGCTCCTTGCCGGCCCTGGTGGGCCAGCGATCAGTGTGGGCCTCCAGGTCCCGAAGGTCAATCGCGGGGATCGGGAGCGAGGGATTTCACTGTGGTGTGGTCAGGACTGAAGCGAACGCTGTTGGCTCTCGTCACTCGACTGCCCGGAGTGGTATCCGGTCCCCATCCAGGAGGTCGGGCGACCGGGATTGGGGTCTCGGGCGGCAAGGTCCTCATCGAAGGCGACCCGGACCTTCTGCTCCGGCCGGGTTGTGGACTCCAAGGTGATGTCCGCCAGCACCTTCTTGTCCGCCACGGTCAGGGGGGGTGGCACTAGCGACCGCGGCCATAAATGGCGAGCCTTCACGACATTGATCTCGGCGGCGAACATGGTGAGCTGCGCATTCAGATAGATCCAGGCAAGAAGGCCAAGCACGACGGCAAAGAAGCCGTAGACCTGACTGGTGTGGCGGAGCGTATGGCCGACCAGCGCGCCGCCGAGGTACTGGAGCAGCGTCCACCCCACCCCGCCCACGACCGCGCCTGGGACCTGCCATCGCCAGCTGATCTGCTTCGGCGTCAGCAGGCGGAACGCCACGGCACCGATGGTGACATTGAGGACGAGGGACAGGGCAATCGACCCAAGGGTGTCAAGGCCTGCACTGTTGCCGACGGTGACGACACCGGCGATACCCGCGCTGACCACCAGCAGGACCCCCAGCAGCGCCATGGTGCTGAGCGTGCGAAGCAGCCGGGCACCGAATCCGGGGCGCTCGGCGTTTGGCACATTCCACACCTCGGCCATGGCGTACTGGGCGGCCTGCATGCCACCCAGAGACCCCCAGACAAGGCCGGCGATACCGATGGCCAGACCGACGCCGGCCCGGTTATGGAGTTCGTGGATGTTCGCACCGAGCTGCTCGCCGACGACGGGAAACTGGGACAGCGCCGAGTGTTCGATTCGGTGAACGGTCGCAGGGTCCCCGCCCGATGCCATCCCCACAACCGTCAGCAACAACAAGAGGAGCGGGAACAGGGATAGGAAGCCGTAGTAGGTCAACAGGGCCGCCAACGACCCACACCGATCATCTCCGAACTTCCTGATCACCCCCACCACGAAGGCGAGGGGTGCCGTGCGCTGCTGCGCACCGTCAACGGCCCGGAGGACGGCCGGAACGGAATTCACCTGTCGATCAGGGCGTCGATCAGGAACGCGTCGATCAGGGCGCTTCCTTGGTGGCGTTGGCGACTGACTTCGTCTTGGTCTTGCCATCGGACAGGGCGCTTCCGATCATCTCCTTGGTATCAGCAACGGCGGCGGCCGCCCTGGTCTTTCCGTCGGACACGACCTCCCCCGTCTTCTTTTTCGCCGCCAGCGTGATCTCCTTGGCCTGCTCGGCAACCTCAGGGTCTCGAACCCTGCTGGCGCCCTCTGCCACGGCATCAGACACCGCGTGGCGCAACCGATCCACGACCTCCGGGGCTTGATGCGCCACCCTGTCGCCGATTGCGGTCGCCTGTCGCGCCCCCCGGTCGAGCACATCGAGCACAACACCTGCGGCTACCCCGGTCAGCCCACCGAGCACTAGTCCCTTCCACACATTCTTCATCACGAACTCCTCTCCGCTGATCGGCGCAACTGGGCGCCGGACCGCTTTCGGTCGGCAGTCTCTACGTATGGCTCTTCCCAATTCCCCTCCCATCTATGCGCACAACTGGAATGTTTCTGCCTTGCACGTCGGGGTAGATCGGAACCAACACAATTTCAGATCACGCACCCCACAAGGAGGGACCACGTGGCAACCAGAACTGCCCCGGCGTCGGCCGCAACGAGCGTCAAAGCACCGTCATCCAGGACCCGGAAACCAGCGGCGCTGGATGCCATTGCCCTCTTGAAGGCAGATCACCGAGAAGTCGACCGGCTGTTCAAGGCGTTCGCCAAGGCGGGCACGACGGCATACAAGTCCAAGCGCAAGTTGGTCGATCAGATCATCGCCGACTTGTCCCGACATGCCGTTGTCGAAGAGAGGATCCTGTACCCTGCCGCCCGCAGTGAGGTCCGAGGTTCCGCCGATGATGTCCTCGAGTACCTCGAGGAGCACCATGTCGTCAAATGGCAGCTCCAAGAGCTGATCGGCTTGGATCCGAGGGACGAACGATTCGAAGCGAAGGTGACTGTGATGGCGGAGAATGTCCGCCATCACGTGTGTGAGGAAGAGAATGAGCTCTTCCCCCTACTCCGGTCACAATTGACTCGGAAGAGGCTTCTGGAACTCGGTGAGGCCTTGCACGACGCCAAGAGAACGGCTTCCCCGCGCCCCCATCCGCGGTCATCGGATGAAGCGCCGGGAAATCTCCTACCAGACACCGTTTCTGGAGTCGTGGACAAAGCCCGTGATCTCGTCAAGTCAGTGCGACCCGGTTCTTGACCACCGAGATTGAAGCGGCCCGGACACCATGAAGCCCGCGTCGGCAGAAAGGGCGGCCATCGATCGTGCCATGGCGGCGTTCACTGATCGGGTCGAGTACTCATTCTTTGTGGTCACCACCGGTTCATCGCCCCGGGACATCAGCGGCTGCCTGGCTGGATTCGTAACACAATGCAGTATCCGGCCACCCCGCTTCCTGATCTGTATCTCCAAGGTCAACCACACCTATTTCGTAGCTGAACGGGCTGAGGGCGTTGTGCTCCACCTTCTGGGGAGAAATCAGACAGAACTGGCTTCGCTCTTCGGTGAGCACACCGGCGACAATTTCGCAAAGTTCGAGCACTGTGACTGGTCGCCGGGCACGACGGGGGCCCCGGTCCTGAGCGACTGCGCGGCCTGGATCGACTGCCTCATCCTCGAGCGGTTTGATGTGGGAGATCACCAGGCACTGCTGGCGCGCCCCGTGGCGGGCGATAGGGGTCAATGCCAAGGAGTGCTGACCTCTCAGACACTGCCACCTCTCGAGCCCGGACACCCTGTGGCATGACATTTGGTGACCGATGGTCATTCACCTATTTGGTTTGAAGACCCGGTATTCGGGGAATCATTTTTATGAGGGCCAGAGCGGCCCGGTCAAGGGAAGGATATTTACGCCAATGGTTATTCTGCTCGCTTTTCTAGTTGTCCTGCTGTTCGCAGGATTGGGATTTGCGCTCCACTTCCTCTGGATAGTGGCCGCAGTGCTGCTCATACTTTGGCTGGTGGGCTTTGCCATGGGGCGGGGCGAGAGCGCTGGAAACCGCCGGTTCTACCGCTGGTAATTCCGGCAATACGCCGTTGAGTGGTCATCCCCAAACCGCAAGAACAAGAACCCATCGATCAAGGAGAGCGAACAATGAGCAAAGAGACCGGTCCTGAGGCGGCAGCCAAGGGCGTTGTCGAGGATGTCAAAGGCAAAGCCAAGGAAGCGGCGGGTGCTCTCGCCGGAAATGATTCGCTTCGAGACGAAGGCAGAGCACAGCGGGACAAGGCCGAAGCCCAGCGAGACGTGGCTAAGAAGGAGGCCGAGGCGGACAAGTCCCGGGCCACAGCCAAGGCCCACGAGGCAGAGCAGCGCGCTCATCAGCGGTAGCCGGATCCCCGCGATCGAGTAAGCACGAACTCGACGAGTCGAAGCCGGAGAGACAACCATCTCTTCGGCTTCGACTCGCTGGGCGACGACGTGCGCCACCAGGCGGCCGGGAGTATGGGCTGCACCCGGTGGATCTAGAAGCGCGGGCACACCTGGCCCAGCGTCAGGCTGTCAGCGATCGACCGCCCGTTGCAGCTGAGCCTTTGACATTGTCGACCTACCCACCACATTCTTCCGGCGCGCTTCCTCATAGAGTTGCTGACGGGTACGCCCTCCACTCCCCTTGTGAGAGCGAAGACCGCCCCTACGGCTCGAGGAGATGTCCTTCACTGACGTGCGACTGGCCGCCCTGGATTCGCCCGACCGTGCCCGCTCCTTGTTGACTGTCCGCGCCGCAATCTCCTCCGCTTGTCCTTCTGACTCCCCTCGGTCAATCAGCCCTTCCTTGATATGGTCGTACTGACGCTCTCGCTTCTGATTCCACGTCCCTCTAGGCACCGCTCCTCCCTCCGTCAGATGGTCGATCACATTCCACTGGATGGCGCTCGGTGTTCCATAGCTTCCACCCAGCTCGAAGATGACGTTCCCTGTCCGGGTCTGCGGCAAACATTCCTCTTCATCGACGACGCCTTCGCCCCACCTCCGACAGCAAGGCGAGGGCTGGATCACTGACGGTCGCCGTGGCCCGTTGAAGTCACAGCATTGCTCGCGGGCGCAGCCCTTCCGCTGGCCCGCTTCCCGATCAACTCTGGGAATGCGGTCCAAACGATTCCCGAAGCTTGGCGAGACAGTCAGTCAGTAGTCGCGATACGTGCATCTGACTGATGCCGATCCGAGCGGCGATCTGCGACTGGGTCATTCCCTCGATGAATCGAAGGTTGAGAATGGCGCGCTCCCGCTCGGGGAGCCGGGCCAGAGAGATGGCCAGCATCATGCGGTCCTCGGTTCCAGTAAACCCCGAGTCGACCTCACCCAAGCGGTCCGCAACAGTGCCTTCTTGACGGTCCGGGGCGTCGATCGATGAAGTGCGGTAGCTCTGTCCAGCTTCGAGGGCCTCCAGGACCGCCTCTTCGGAGGAATCAACGGCATCGGCCATCTCTGCCACTGTCGGCGGTCGTCCCAGCTCCTGGGACAAGGATTCGATGACGTGCCCGAGCTCGAGATACAGCTCTTGGATCCGTCTCGGCGCTCGGATGGCCCAGCCCTTGTCCCGAAAGTGTCGCTTGAGCTCTCCGATGATGGTGCGAGTGGCAAAGGTGCTGAACTCCACCCCCCGTTCTGGATCGAACCGGTCGACGGCCTTGATCAGCGCAATCGATGCGACCTGGGCCAGGTCGTCGTAGGTCTCTCCACGATTGGAAAATCGGCGAGCCAGCTGGAAGGCCAGGCCGAGGTGCGCTTCGACCAGTTCGTCTCGCAGTCGTTCGTCACGCGACTGTGCGAATTCGGTCAATTTCTGGCGGGTGGCTTCGTCAGGTCGGCCCTGTTGGGCCATCAGGCTTGTTGCCGGGCCCGCTGCTTGCGCAGCCACGCGCGCTCGTACCCGCCCCGGTTGTCCCGACCGTGGGCGTCAACCAACGCGTCGAGTATCCGGGCGGACAGTCCCTCGAGTGAGGGATCACTGACGGCGTCGACGACTGAGTCGCCCGACGTTGCCCGGTGGGTACACGATACTTCGATGAGTCCGGCATCCCGGATGAATTCCAGCTCCAGTCGCCCTCCACCCCCTTCGTTGACGAGTGAGATGCACAGCTCGTCAACAGCCAAGCGGAGATCCTCGATTTCTTCGACATCGAAGCCGGCGCGGGATGCGACGGTGGCGGCGGTCAGACGGACCAACACCAACAAGTCGGCGCTGACCGGAATGGACAACGTGACCAGATCGCTCACCCGCCGCCCTCCGTGGAGGTATACGAGCGGGTATCGGTCAACCCTGGACCGCCTCGTCAAGAGCGGAGAAGATTGAGAACAGCTCGGTGAGACCGGTGATTTCGAATACTTTGAGCACCCGGGCGTCGGAGACGACGATTCGCATGCTGCATCCCGCCTCACGGCACCCCTTGAGCGCCCCAACCAACACGCCCAGCGCGGTGGAATCCATGAAGGTCACACCTAGAAGATCGACGACCACGACATCAGGCCTCCGGCCGATGCTCGCCTCCAATTCTCCCCGCAGCGCCGGAGCTGTGGCGATATCGATCTCGCCTGCTGCACGGACTATCGAGACGCCATCGCGGGTCTCCTCTGATATGTCGAAGGTCTCGTCCACAGTCGCAAGCTTCCTCTTGGGTCCGGCGAACCGGCTCGTCTAGCGGCGTTCGCTCGGACTACACGTGGTCCGGGATCGATGTTGACCCGGAGCACGCCCGCGCCGTCGACCGGAATTCAGAACCTCACCCTACCGGCATGTGAGCAGGGCGTGGATCGGGCAAATTGGCGAGCGAATTGCTCAACATTACAGGACAGCCAGGTCCGCCGCGCTCTGGTTCAAGTCGCAAGGTGGGGTTCTGGATCGGCCGACCCCATTTTGGGAGGACCAAACCACCGCCGGCTCCTTCGACCTCTGCCGAGTGGGTATGGTCGATCGGAACCGTGGGTAGGAGTCTGGATGACCAAGGCACGCCTCGCTGACTATCAGGACAAACGCCATCGGGGCCTGACGCCAGAACCGATTCCCCCGGTCGATACCGGCGACCCTGGAGCGGAGGCCTCACCTGCGGGTGGGAGATCCTTCGTAATCCAGGAGCACCATGCCTCGAGCTTGCATTGGGACTTTCGCCTCGAACGTGACGGGGCCCTGGTGTCGTGGGCGCTTCCGAAAGGACTGCCGTTGAGCCCGGCCGAGAACCACTTGGCTGTCCATGTCGAGGACCATCCCTTGGAGTACGGCTCGTTCAGCGGCACCATCCCCGCCGGCCAGTACGGAGGGGGCGAGGTCTCCATTTGGGACAAAGGATCCTATGAATGCGAGAAATGGACGGAACGGGAGATCAAGGTCGTCCTCCACGGCGATCGTACCGAGGGGCGGTTCGTCCTCTTCCCCACCAAGGGCAAGAATTGGATGATTCACCGAATGGATCAACCGCCCGAGGGGTTCGAGCCGCTGCCTCGGAGCCTCTTGCCGATGCTGGCAGTGTCGGGCCCTCTGCCCACCGAGGAGGGCCAGTGGGCCTTCGAATTCAAATGGGATGGAGTCCGGGTCATCGTCTGGGTCGATGGGGGGCGGGCCCGAGCCCTCAGTCGAGGCGGACACGACATCACCGGGACCTTCCCGGAGTTGAGGGACCTGGGTGAGGCCCTTGGTTCGAACCAGGTTCTCCTCGATGGTGAGATCGTCGTGTTCGAGGAGGGCGGTCGCCACTCCTTCTCTCGCCTTCAACACCGCCTGCAAGTGGCTTCGCCGAGGAATGCGGCTCGGGCCGCGCTTCGAGACCCCGCCAGTCTGGTCTTCTTTGATCTTCTCCATTGCAACGGTCGCTCCCTGATCGGATCGTCCTACGACGAACGGCGGAAGGAGCTGGAGCGATTGGCTCTCGCAGGCCCCAGCTGGGCAGTGACCCCTTCCTTCATCGACGAGCCGGGCGAGCAGCTGTTTCGGTCCGCACTGGAGCTCGGCATGGAAGGGGTCGTTGCCAAGCGAAGAGCGAGCGTGTACCGACCGGGCGTCCGCAGCCGGGATTGGGTGAAGGTCAAAGGACAGCGCACCCAGGAGGTGGTCATCGGTGGGTGGGCGGTGGGAAGGGGTGATCGCCAATCGACCTTTGGCGCCCTCCTGCTCGGCCTGCCCTCGACTACGAAGCGAGGCAAGTTGGACTATGTCGGAAAGGTGGGGACCGGATTCACACGAATGCAGCGGGAGGGTCTGTTGCGCAAACTAAGGCCATTGGAGCGCTCGACGAGCCCGTTCGAGCAGCGCCTTCCTCCGAGTCTCGAGAAGGGAGTGGTGTGGGTCCGTCCACGTCTCGTCGGGGAGGTCCAATACGGTGAATGGACTCCCGACGGTCGCCTCCGTCATCCCGTGTGGCGAGGCGTTCGATCCGACAAGACGGTCAAGGATGTCCGCCGTGAGTCGTGAGACCATCAGGACAACCATCGATGGTCGCGAGCTGACGATCTCCAACCTTGACAAGGTGTTCTACCCGGACAGCGGGTTCACCAAGGGGGAAATGATCGACTACTACTTCCGCATCGCGCCGTTCATGCTGCCGCACCTTGCTGATCGGCCCTTGACCATGAAGCGATTTCCCGACGGCGTGGATGGCTCTTTCTTCTTCGAGAAGCACGCGCCAAGGCACGCGCCCAAATGGGTCCGCCAGGTTTCAGTCCCTTCGACCGCCGAGGGGGACGCCGTGGTCTACAGCATCGTCTCCGACGTTGCCACCCTCATCTGGGCCGCCAATCTGGCCACCATCGAGTTCCACGTCCCCCTTTGGAGCGTGGGGCGCCGGCGCAACCTCCCGGGACCGCCAGACCACATGGTCTTCGACCTTGATCCCGGGGAAGGCACCACGATGGTGGAGTGCTGCGCGGTGGCGCGACACATCGCCGATCTGCTGGCAGAGAGCTCGCGAGACAGCGTGGCAAAGACGAGCGGTTCGAAGGGCCTTCAACTCTACGTACCGCTCGGAGGACCCAACACCTGGGACAAGGTGCGCAAGGAGGCTCACCAGATTGCCATCAGGTTGGAAGGCGACCATCCAGATCTGGTCGTCTCCAACATGCGCAAGAGCCTGCGCCGCGGCAAGGTCCTTGTCGACTGGAGCCAGAATCATCCCGCCAAGACGACCGTTGCCGCCTATTCCCTGCGGGCCCGTCCGGAACCAACGGTCTCAACCCCGGTGACCTGGGAGGAGGTGGTCACATGCCACGAGAAGGCCGATCCGGACCTTCTGCGCTTTACTGCCGAAGACGTGCTAGCTCGAGTCAACCAACATGGCGACCTGTTCGCTCCGGTGTAGAGCGCGGCCTCACGAGTCTGGGGGACGACCAGCAGCCTCCTCGTTGTCCCCCGATCGGCCCGAAACCACGGGAACGATGACCCATAACAGGACAAACATGCCGACGACGGACGCGAAAATCAACGGCACCGCGATGCCGTTGAGCACCACTCCGGCCACCAGCAACACCGTAGCGGACATGGCGAGCCCCACCGCTGCCAGCCCACCCAGCGCCATCGCATTCGCTACCCGGAGGAGAGGCGCCTTCTTGTGCTGACGAAAGACGAGGCGATGGTAGGCAACCGGAGCTGACAGCAGGGCTGTTGCCAGAGCCGCCAGGAGGAGGCAGGCGATGTAGAGGTGGCGATGGGTGCGGTCGATCCTGGCGAATCGCGCCGTGAATGGCAGCGACAGGAGGAACCCGAACAGCACCTGAACGCCGATACCGGCCACACGAAGCTCTTGAAGGAGCTCCATCAGATTGCGATCCTCGCGCTCCTCCTCGGATTCGTGACGCCCTGGGTCGTCCCGGGCTTGAACACTGGGGCTGGAGGTTGCGTGCATGGTCCCGCCTTCGCTAGCTCTACCCTAATTGATGCCTGCTAACCAGGAATTCAGAACGATGGGCGGGCATCCTGGCACCTGACCTCGGACAGATGAAGACCTACCCGGTTGATGCGCCCATCGAGTGGGTATGGCACGGTCCATGGCCACATCGCTCCCACTACAGACGGCTCATGTTGTCGATTTCCCCGGCAGGTCCAGATGGCCAGAGGGGTCGGTTCGCCTGTCGGTAGCGTTCCAAGCGGCATGGCCGATCTGCACGCTCACGCTCTCCGGATGGCTGGACTGCGAATCATCGGTCGCACTCCACGCTCAATTCGATCAGGTCGCATGGGGATCGTTCGCCGAGGTTGTCCTGGACATCGGCGGACTGACCCATCTCGACGCTGCTGGGAATGCAGCCTTGGACAGCCTCCAGTGCCTCATCAGGACGCACGGTGGGCGTGTGCGGATGGTGGGATCGGTTCCGCATGGCCCACATCGAGACTGACGGAACAGCCCAGCCGACTCCACCAGGTCAGCGGCGGTGCCCCCGGATCACCCTCATTCGAGCCCTGGGGTTTCAAGCGGTCCAATCGGGGTATCCAAGAGCCCGAGCACTCCACGCCTCTCACGGCGTCGATCGCAGTCCCGGCGCCAGCCGGGGCTGCGATCGCTGCTGGGCCTAGGCCCTCAGATCGCCGATGCCCAACGAATCGGGGCGCTGGTCTCCACCTCCGGCTTCTGGCTCTGCCTCAATGCGAACGACCGGCTCCGAGGTGAACAGATAAGTCCGCAGGTGCTTGTCGAGGACCGGGTCGTTGCGGCGAAGCCACTCCAGTGCCATCGCGGCATGCTCCTTTTCTTCGTCCCGGTTGTGGGCAAGAACATCGGCAAGCGCTGCGTCCGTTGTGGCATCGACCCGCTGGTCGTACCAGTCGACCGCCTCCAATTCCTCTTGGATCGATGCGATCGCCCGGTGTCGGTCTATCGTTTCCGACGAGAGTCGGTCCTCGGGTTCATGGAGTCCTGCACTTTGAGCCATCGTCTTCCTTCCTGCGGTCCACCCCTCTACGTCACGGGGCTGACCTTTTCGTTGTCGTGGCCTGACCGTCCTCAGAGCGTAACTGCGCCCAGTTCAGGAACTGGCCGGGCCGGGTCGTGTCGGCCTAGCCGCTCTTAGCTGGCCTGCCAGACGGAACCACGTGCACAGTCGCGGATCCAATCGGCCAGGGTGGCCAACGGGCCAATGATTGTGTTGGCGGTTGGTTCGGCACCAGCCTGCGGATGCGGGCGATTTGGAGCGGTGTCCCGGACCCGCGCATAGATCCGACCCAGCTTGATTCTCTCCAGTTGTGGGAGGGCGACAGCAACCAGCGGGAGCACCTCGGCTTCTTCGTGTTCCGAGTGGTCAAAGACCGTCGACCAGAGGTCCGCCAGCTCCGGCTGGAGGACAGCCTCATCGAAACCCACCCTCTCCAAGCGATAGAGCCGTCTTTCGATCTCGGCTTGTTCGGAGAGTCGAGGTTCAGCAAGCTTGCCATCGTCCACCCCGCGGAGGGCGGGATAGAGGGCGATCTCCTCCGCCACCTCATGCCTGATCAACCGAGTTGCCACATCCGAGAACAACTCCGGGCTCGCGTCGCCCCGGCGGGCCAATTGGGCGAAGTCGGCGTTGATCGACGCATGGTCCTGCTTCACCATCGCCACCACATCCCTAAGGTCCACCGTCCGACCCCCTTGATCTGCCTAGTGCATTACCACCCCGCGCCCGGCGCAAACCTCTCAAACAGCGGTGGAGTGGGCGCACCTCCCTTTGGACGAGAGCGCTGGACTTGAATCCGGTTCTGGGAACCGGGCTCCTGGCTCCATTCTGGTAACCCACCCACCCAGAGCCTTCGGCCCCCCGGGCAACAGCTTCACGAGGCTGCCGATGGTCTCTTCTTGACCAGACCCGCTCAACCCATGTTCGCCCCGATGTTGGAGGGGCCGGGCGATCGTGGTCAGCGTAGGCCCCGGGGACGGTACTGAACACTGATGCGGGGCCCTGCTCGGGCCATCTTGGGGACGGAGTGCTCCCACGTCCGTTGGCAGCTGCCGCCCATCACCAGGAGATCTCCCCCGCCTACCAGGTAGCGCCGACTGGCGCCTCCCCCTTTGGCTCTCAGAAGGAGTCGCCGCGGCGAACCCAGTGAGACGATGGCGATCACGGGATCTTCCACGGTCTCCCGTCCGATCGTGTCGCTGTGCCAGGCGACACTGTCCCGCCCGTCTCGATAGAGGCACAGGCCGGTAGTGCTGAACTGTGCGCCCGCCTCGCCTCTGTAGTGATCCAGAAGCGCCAGCCTGGCCTGGTCCAGGGCAACGGCGGGCAGCGGATCCTCTTCTCCGAAGAAGGCAAGGAGTCGAGGAACATCGACGAGCCTGTCGTACATCGGACGCCGCTCTGACCGCCAGGGGACCGCAGCCAGCAACTCGTTGAACAGCGAATCTGCCCCAGCCATCCACCCGTAGCAAAAATCCGCCCAGGCGCCACACCCCAGGTGCGTTCGCTCGAAGGAGAGGTTGAGGGGCCGCGGCCCAATCCTCTCGCCCCCTCCGAACAACGACCCCTGCAAAACCACCATCGACAGCCGATGGTACACGAACACCTGTTCGTATGCTAGAGGGGGATCGGTGCTGGTTTGTCCGATTCGACCGGAGCTGAAGAGGGCACCAGGGACCAAGACACCAGGGACCAAGAGAAGAGTCCGTTCACCGGCGAGAGAGTCTGGGTATGGTCGATCGTGGATGGATGTGTGGACATACTCACTGAGGCCAAGTGTCGATTCGGTGCGACTTAGCCGACGGCTGATACGCGGAGCGCTGGCCACCTTCGATATCGACTTCATAGAAGACGCGGCCATCCTGACCGACGAGCTCGTGGCCAACGCCATCATCCACGGCGAACCTCCGATCGGGCTGAACGTGAGGACCGACGAAGAGACGCTCTCCGTCGCCGTGACCGACGGCGGCGCCGGCACTGCAGAGCCCCGGCCGCTCGATCCAAGCGCAGAGCGCGGTCGAGGTCTCACAATCGTCGACAAGCTGTCAGATGCGTGGGGGGTGACTGACCTACCCCAAGGAAAATGTGTGTGGTTCGAACTCAAGCTCAAGAGGGTGATGAGCGAGGTCAGGCACGGGCTTTGTTGATGCCCCACCTCAATTCATTGGGGCTGGTCCTCCCATCACGTCTGTTCCTCACCATCGTGAATTGTCCGAGGATCGCCCAGCTCCGACCCGGGATCCCGAGCCTCGCCCTTTTGCTGGGTCTTCTCAGCGCCGACAGGGCCGGGGTCTCGTCCCGACCAGGTGCTTGACGGGTCGCTGGCAGGAAACGTCTCTTTCAACATCTCATCCAGGTACTCCTCGACGCGTGGGTCCGTCTCAGATTCCGGATTCGCCCATTCCATCTCGGCTCTCCCTGTCACAAGATCGGCATCCCCCGGTTCGATTCAACTACCTCCCCAGGTCCGGCACAAGCAGTTGCTCAGGCCTTGGCTCACCACCACAACGGCGACATCGGCGATCCGTTTTTCGCCGGATTCCTCGGCCGCACCGGACTGCCGTCATTTTGCCCGCCTCACCGCCAGGAGGGCCACATCGTCGGCTCCTCTGTCATCGGTCATGAGTTCAGCGAGGAGGTGGTCGACGAGAGCGTCCGGATCTCGATGCTCAGGTGCGGCCGCAGCTTGAAACAGCAGATCCATTCCCTCATCAGGATGCCGATAGCGACGCTCCACGAGCCCGTCAGTGAACAGCACCAGCGTCTCCTCATCGAGTGAGGCGGCCATCTCTTGAAAGCAGGCGTCCCCCGCACCAAGCGGAGGACCAGGCCGCACGTTCATACTTCGCACTCCGCCGGATCCAGCAGCAATCGGTGACGGATGGCCCGCGGATGCCAGCCGCAGTAGACCAGAGGATGGCTCGAGGGTGGCCACCAGCACCGTCGCGATGTGTTCGATGTCCGAGGCAATGAGGAAGGCGTTCACGCGATTCAGTGCGTCGCTCGGAGTTGCACCCTCAGAAAGCAGAAGTGAAAGGCCGTGACGGAGCTGGCCCATGACTGAGGCCGCCACCATGTCATGGCCCTGGACATCACCGACTACCAGCGCGGCGACAGGTCCGTCCAACGAAACCACGTCATACCAATCGCCACCCACTTCGACATCGTTTGCGGCCGGTACATAGCGCGCGGCAAGGATCAGTCCCGAGACCTGTGGAAGGCGAGCTGGAAGCAAGCTTCGCTGCAACGTATGGGAGTTCTGGTGCTCCCGGTCGAGCACTCGAGCGCGCTCTACCACGCCGGCGATCTGGCTGGCGAGTTCCTCCGCACCTTTGAGTTCCCGGACCGAGTAACGCCGGCCTGATCCAGCAGAAACCAAAGTGACCGTACCCCGGACTTCGGCACCGACCATCAAAGGCACAGTCATGTACGACGTGAACGAGAGTTGTTTCAAAATGGCAAAATGTCTCTCGTCTTGACAGGTTGCCCGAAGGAATTCATCGGTCATTTCCGCCGACCATCGTGACTGACCGGTGTTCATGACGTCGGCGCTGGGATGTTGGCTCCGGGGATCGGGGGCGTAGTGCGTCAGTAATTCGTCCGCCAGGTGCCGCTTGCTCCGGTCGGCGTGGCGCGAGACGAGTCGCCGGATCAGGCCGTCCTCGTCGGTGACATCGATCAGGCAGAGGTCGCCAAGTGCGGGAACCGCGACCTCGGCAAGCCGTTCGAGCGTCTGTACATAGTCGGTAGCCTGGGACACGATCCGATTCGCTCGAAGTAGGAACTGGAGTCGTCGTTGGGTCGATTCGAGTTCCTCGACCAGCATGTCGCGTTCGGCGGCTTGCTCCAAAGCGTGCAATATCTCGCCGATGTGGCCGCTGACTGCTCCGATCAACTCGATCATGTCCGGGTCTGGCTCCTTTTTGGCCCGGCTCATCATCTTGACGGCGCCGACACAGTGTCCGCGGTAGCGAATGGGGAAAGCACAGGCGCTGACCAGGCCGTCTGATCTGATCGCTTCACTCGTGAAGCGCGCATTGGAAGCGAGGTCGGTGAACCACGCCGGCTCGCCACGTTCCATCACCAATCGGGCCAATCCGCCTGAATCGTGATCGGGATGTTGCAGTTTCTCCTCGACGAAGGCCTGAGCAGGCGCATCCGGCGTTGTCCAGACGCCTCGACAGATCAAGGAGCCGTCCGCTTCAAGACCCCAGAGGGCGGCCACGTCCCAGGTGAGCCTGCGCCCGAGCGCCCCGAGGAGTTGCTCCGTAGGTGCCTCGCTTGACGAGGCGGTCAGGACATCGAGCAGCTGCTGGGTGAACGCACTCAATCGTTGTGCCAGTTGAAGATGGTGGGGTCGAAGGACGCCTATGAGCACCTGGTCCCCGGAGCCAAATGAGCCGATGCTCACCACCAACTCGACTCGAATCTCATTCCCATCAGGTGTCAGAAACGAGACATCGAGTGGCTTGCCAAGCACTTGGGAGGGGTCGCCAGTGAAGATGCTTTCGAACCGCTGCCACCATTCAGCGGACTTTGGACCCAAGAGTGCTTCGATGGATTTTCCGCTGATGCCTCCGCTGGGCCATGAAAGCATGCCTTCGACCGCTGGATTTGCATAGAGAATCCGGCCCGTGGGTTCGGCAACCAGCAAGCCGTCTCCGAGTGCGTCGACAATCCGTCGAATGTCCTCGGGGGGCCATGGGGCTTGACGAGACGGCGAATCAACCACCATGGACAGGTGGATTCCAAAGAGACCAGATGGCTCCAGCATCGGGACCGGACAGCTGGAGCTTCACTGCCAGCCGCGTGAATGTGGTGCCCATCACTCACACGGTAGCGTTCAACGACGCATCATCGCTCTGACAAGCTCAAACAAGGATCGAAAGTTCACTTCTTGCAGATGGGCGCGGCCTGCTACGCGGCCGAACTGGACAGAGAAAGGCAGACACCGATCAGCTAGGTCCGGTTACGTTCGCTGTCCCTTCCCGGATCCGACCGCTTTTCGAGCCGCCGATGTCTGCGGCGAGCGCATCGCCGCAGAACCTGCTCACCTCCATGGGTCCCACTAGTGCCCGATGGAATGAGTGGCAGGGAGATCAGCGGTGACACCGGGCCTCCGTCGGCAGGAATTATCGCCGTGCTGTGGGTTGCTGCCGTACCAGCTGGGTATGAAAACCGTGTCAGGGCGCCTCCAGCTAATCTGACACTGTAAGCGATCCGATCGGGGTGTCCATAAGGGAGACGACAGTGACAATGGACGTTGGCGCGCCACAGGCCGATGGTCGCGCACACTACCGGCATGAGGCGTTCCTCTATGCCAGTCAGGACGAGTTCTTCGACATATCTCTCCGATTTATCCAGGATGCGATCGCGGCGGACGAACCGATCCTCGTCATCTTGGCCACAGAGAAGATCAGCGAGATTCGTTCGAGGCTCAACGGCCGGTCGAGAGCAGTCCGCTTCGCGGAGATGTCGGACGTTGGCGACAACCCGGCGCACATCATTCCCACCTGGGACGATTTCCTGAACGGAGATGCTGCACCCGGAACCAGCTTCCGAGGCATAGGGGAACCCATTGTGGCCGGCCAGAGTCCTGCGAAGCTTGCCGAGTGTCAGCGCCACGAAGCGTTGTTGAACATCGCCTTTGCCAACCCCGAGTTCTGGTTGCTCTGCCCGTACGACGCCTCGGTCATGAGCACTGAGGTCATCGACGAGGCTCGCCGCACCCACCCCTTTGTGAACGAGAACGGCTCCTCCCGCTCCAGCTCGACCTTTGCCGGGCCAGAGGTGCTGTCCGAGCCCTATCGAGCCCCATTGCCCGACCCGCCCGATGGGGTAATCAGCCTGTGGTTCCAAGAAGGTGACCTGGGAGATGTCCGAGAGCACGTGACCAGCCGCGCCGTACGGGCGGGAATGAAACGGGATCGGATCGATGATCTCGTGGTCGCAACCAACGAGATAGCGACCAACAGTCTTCGATACGGCGGCGGCCGGGGCCGCCTCCGTGCCTGGGAGGAAGCCGGGTGGGTGATCTGCGAGATCAGCGACGATGGAGTCATCGAGGATCCGCTCATCGGGCGTCTTCGACCGTCCATCCACAAGAGCGGAGGCCGCGGCCTGTGGCTGGCCAATCAGCTCTGCGACCTCGTGCAGACACGCGCGCTTCCGCCGGGCACCGTCACCCGGCTCCATGTGCGTCGTAGCTAGCGAGTAGACCGAGTTCAACCGACGGCCGTCTGAGGGGATGGGTCCGACGGTCTGGATCGCTTCTTGGACCCCCACCAGGCTCGCCACGCCCATGCCACCGGTTCACATCACCGCTGGGGGTCGGTAGAACATCATGTGGTTCGCCGACCGAGCCATCCGGTCTCCGACGAGACAGGAGAATTGACGCCCGGGGAATGATAGAAACCCAAAGGCGCCGTCTCCATGCGGTGGCCACCGGTGCTCGCTGGGGGCAGCGATGAATCCATAGAATCGAGACGAAGTCGCCATGGAAGCTCCTGAGTTCGGCGAGGCGCTCCGTGCGCTGTACGGCTTTGGACCGGGAGAGGTGATGGCCAGCCTCGCTCACCTCATTCGGCGCGCTGGCGCGGTCGACACGGTTGTGTACCTGGTGGATTTCGCGCAGACAACGCTGATTCCGGTCCCCGACCAAGGTGGCCGTGTCCACCCGCCGGTGGACGAGCCCGTACCGGACTCGCCAGCGGGTCGCGCCTTCGCCGAACGGAGCCTGATCAGCACATCGACGGATGATGGGACTCGCGTCTGGGTGCCGATCGTCGAGGGGTCAGAGTACACGGGAGTTCTTGGCTTGACCCTGGGTGGAGGTCTGGATGACCAGGATCGTCGCCGCTGTGAGGAACTCGGGTTGCTCGCTGGAGCAGCGATCTCCCTTGCCGCGCAATCCACCGACCTGTTCGCGCTGGTTCGCCACCGCAAGTCCATGAGCCTACCGGCCAGTCTTCAGTGGGATCTGCTGCCACCACTGCGCGTCAAGACACCTGAGGCTGCATCGACTGGCCTGCTCGAGCCGGCTTATGACGTCGGTGGGGACTGCTTCGACCACGCCGTCACGGGTTCCACGTTCAATGTGGCGATCATGGACGCGATGGGGCATGGTCTGTCCTCGAGCATCCTTTCCTCGCTGGCCCTCGGGAGCTATCGCCGCGATCGCCGGGAGGGCCAGTCCTTGGCCATCATCCATGAGCGCATCGATGCGGTGGTCGCCGGTCAATTCGGGAGGGAGGCGTTCGTCACCGGACAGCTTGCACAGCTGAATCTGCGCAGCGGCGAGCTCACGTGGGTCAACGCCGGTCATCCGATGCCCCTCCTCGTTCGCGACGGTCGGGTGATCAGCACTCTCTTCTGCCAGCCATCATTGCCATGGGGTCTGGAGGGGCAACTGCGCGAACAGGCCATTGAGCAACTCCGACCCGGCGACGCAGTCGTGTTCTACACCGATGGAGTAGTCGAAGGACGGTCGGCTCAGGGTGAGTCATTCGGTATCAACCGCTTCGTCAGCGCCATCGAGCAAGCCGCTCGTTCCCGCATCGGGTCGGATGTGGTCCTCCGTCGAGCGCTCGACGGCGTCCTGGCGTTTCAGGATCACCGATTGCGGGATGATGCAACCGTCCTGTGGTTGGATTGGAGTGGTGGGGGGTGAGCCTCAGCGGGGACCACGAGGCATCCGACACCTCAGGGCCAAGTGAGGGACAGGGAGACGCGAGCCGGCGGAACGGCACGGCCCTCCAGAACCCGGAGCAGCTCCGCCATGTCGAGGTAGTTGTCCATCAGATCGGCCAGCGTGTCGATTCGGAGTTGTCGCAGCTCGTCGAAGGCAAGTCCGGTTGACGGGATGAAATCGCGGCCGGACTGGGCGGCGACATCCAGGAGGTAGGAGCGGCGGAAGGCATCGTTCTCGAACAGCCCGTGCCATGTCGTCCCGGCCACACTGCCCCGACTGCACCCTTGGTCGGCGAAGAACGCCGCGCCATCCCCAACCGTGACCCTCCCGTAGTGGATCTCGTAGCCGGCGACGGTGATCCCGTCTGCCAGGGTGCATTCGGATCGGGTGAGGACCTTCTCATGGCCGAAGACCGTGTTGACCGGGAGTAGCCCGAGGCCCTTGACGAGACCCACCCCACTTTCGACCTGGTCCTCGATCGTCAGGCCGAGCATCTGGAAACCGCCGCAGATCCCGAGGATGGGCCGCTCGGCCGCAGCCCGAGCCTCGAGTGCCGCGGGAAAGCCTCGACCACGAAGCCAGGACAGGTCCGACGCCGTAGCTCGCGTACCCGGCAGCACCACCAGGTCGGCGCCCATCATTTCCTCGGGCCGGGTGATGAAGCGGACGACGAGGCCCGGCTCAGCCGACAGGGCATCGAGGTCGGTGAGGTTGCTGGCGTGGGGTAGCCGGACAACATCCACATGCAGGACGTCCTCACCCAGCGGCGGGTCTGGACTGGCGTAGGCCTCGCGATCCAGTGCGTCCTCTGCGTCGATGCCGATACCCAGGACGTACGGCAGGACGCCAAAGGTGGGACGCCCGGTGAGTGCCGCCATCATGTCGAGACCCGGCTGGAGGAGGGAGCGGTCGCCCCGGAAGCGGTTCACCACCCAGCCGTGGATGAAGTCCTGGTCCTGTGCGGAGAGAAGGGCGACGGTGCCGGCGAAGGCGGCGAACACTCCGCCGGGGTCGATATCGCCTATCACGATGGCCGGAACCCCGGCCGCACGGGCGAAGCCGAGATTGACGATGTCACTCCGTCGCAGGTTGATCTCGGCTGGGCTGCCCGCCCCTTCGCACACCACCACGTCGAACCGGCGCTCGAGGTCGCGGTAGGCGTCGACGACCAGATCGAGCAGCCCTCCCTTCGCCCCCCAGCCCGTACCCGCCTCCAGCTCGCCGACGGGGTGGCCCATCACGATCAGCTGGCTGCGGGTTTCGGAGCCCGGCTTGAGCAGGACGGGATTCATGACCGCCTCTGGCTCGACACCCGCGGCGCGGGCCTGGGTGGCCTGGGCCCTCGCCATCTCCTCGCCCTGCCTCGTCACATAGGAATTCAGTGACATGTTCTGGGCCTTGAAGGGTGCCACGGAGACCCCGCGCCGGGCCAACCAGCGGCACAAGCCGGTGACCAGGGTCGTCTTGCCCGCGCCGGAGGAGGTGCCGAGGACGAGCAGCGAGCCCTTGGTCAACCGCCCGGTACGTCCTTGTCGGTGACGCCGGCCGAGTCGAAGGTCGCCATCTCGCCCAGGACCTTGGCCGCGGCCTGCACGGTCGGGACGGCGAGAACGGCACCGGTGCCCTCCCCGAGCCGCAGTCGGAGGTCGATCACCGGCTCGAGGCCGAGGTGGTCGAGGGCCAACGTGGCCCCCGGTTCGCTCGAGCGATGCCCGGCGATCAGATAGCCCACGGCGTCGGGGGCGAACGCCGCGGCCAACAAGGCCGCGGCGCCGGCAATGACGCCGTCGATCACCACGGGAACCTCGGCGGCGGCACCGCCCACCATGAACCCGGCCAGTGCGGCAATCTCCAGTCCGCCCACCTGGGCGAGTACCTCGAGTGGTGGCGCCCCGGTTCGGAGTCGGCCGGCCGCCCGCGCCACGACGCCGGTCTTGGCCACGAGCATGGCGTCGTCGATGCCGGTGCCGCGTCCCGTGACCGCCGCAGCGTCGTGCCCGGTCATGGCGGCAATGAGCACGGCCGAGGGCGTGGTGTTTCCGATCCCCATATCGCCGGTGACGAGCATGCGGGTGCCCTTCGCCACCGCGCTCGTGGCCACCTCGAATCCGACTTCCAAGGCCGCGGCTGCCTCGTCGGTTGACATGGCGGGCCCTGCCGCCAGGTTCGCCGTACCAGGTCGGATGTTGCGCCGGAGCAGGTTGGCGGAAGCGGCGGGGATCGGCGTAGCCACGCCCACGTCCACCACGACCACCTCAACGCCGGCGTGGCGGGCGAGGACGTTGATGGCCGCACCTCCGGCACAGAAGTTGGCCACCATCTGGGCCGTCACCTCCTGTGGCCACGGGGTGACCTCCTCGGCGACCACGCCGTGGTCCCCGGCAAAGACGCACACCGTCACCGGCTCGGGCACCGGCGGTGGACAGCGACGGGCGATGGCGCTGAGTTGCGCGCCCAAGGTCTCCAGCCGACCCAGTGAGCCCCGGGGCTTGGTCAGTCGGTCGCTCAACTCCGCCGCTTCGGTCCCGGCGCCGGCGCCGTCGACCGGCCGCAAGTGGGCGCAGGCCTCGGAAAATGTCGTGGTGGTCATGGTGTGGCCTTTCACTTGAGGTCCGCGGCGGGTGGTGGAGGTTCGATTGTCGTCCTCGAGGTCGATGAGCGAGAGCGCGGCGTCGAGTGCGTCGATCCCTCGGGAGGATGGCACGGCCACCCTGGTCACACCCCTCAGGCCGAAGCTCGTGCAGTCCCGCACGAGAATCCCGTGGGGAGCGAGTCGCTCTCGCAGGCCGGGGTGTTCTACCAGCACCCAATTGGCATCCGAGGGCCGAACGGCCAGCCCGTGGGAGGAAAGCACACCGGCCAGGCTGGTCCGCAGATGGGCGACGGATGCCGACCACGCCTGAAGATCGACGCCGGCGAGCAGCTCGGGTAGGGCGCTGGTGGCGAGACCGTTGACCGACCAGGTCGGCTGACGTCTCCGACACCGCTCGACGAACTGGGGATCGGCCAGGATATAGCCGGCGCGTAGGCCCGGGCAGGCCAGGAGTTTGGTGAGCGATCCCACCACCACGGCGTCTTCGTCGCCGCGTGTCCAATGGCCGGTGGCAAGCGGATAGAAGGCCTCGTCCCACACCGCTGCCATCTCTTCGGGACCGGCCAGCAGCCCAGTTGGATTGTGCGGGTTTGAGCGCCAGGCCGGTCCTTCCCCGCGCGGGTGGAGTCCGAACTCGGGCTCGATGACCGAGCCCCCCAACTCGGTGTCCACCAGGGCGATGGCCTCGGCGCCCCCGTTGGTGAGAAGCAGGCGCGTCGGGTCGACTCCCATCATCTCGGCCAATGCGACATGGGCACGCCGCGGATCGGGGTACCGGCGCAGCGCGGTCAGGTGTCGGCCGACGATCGGGACAGGGTCGGGGGCCACGGGGTTGAGCGACTGGGAGAGATCGAGGAACGAGTCGACGTCGAGTCCCAGGGCGGCCGCCACCGCGGCACCGTCCCCCCCATGGGGCCCCGCCGGCGGGAGCCGCCTCACCGGCGCCGACCGACCATCTGGAGGCCACCGACCAGGCCGAGGCCGCCCGCCAGGGCCGTGCCCACATCACGTGAGAGGCGGACAGCCCGTGCGATGTCGGCAGGTTCTGGGGCACGGCCAGTCCCGAGCATGGGTCGGTGCTCGCAGCGGTCCCCGTAACGGCTCACCCCGCCGAGGCGGACTCCCAGGGCGCCTGCGAAGGCGGCTTCGGCGACGCCGGCGTTTGGCGAGGGGTGGGCGGCCGCCTGGGTGTGGACGGCTCGGAGAATGTTCCCGATCTGGGCGGGGCGCACCAGGGCAACCAGCCCCGCGGTCACCCGGGCCGGCACCCAGGCAACGGCATCGTCGAGTCTGGCACTGGCCCAGCCGTATTCCTCGTAGCGGGCAGAGTGGTGGCCCACCATCGAGTCCATGGTGTTGACGGCCCGGTAGCCCATCGCCCCGGGCGCGCCGGCGACTGCGCCCCACAGGGCCGGGGCCACGACGGCGTCCACTGTGTTTTCGGCCACCGACTCCACAACAGCCCGGGCGATCTCGGCAGCGTCGAGGCTGGAAGAGTCGCGACCGACGAGGGAAGGGACGAGCGATCGGGCGGCCTCGAGGTCTTCCGCTTCGAGTGCGGAGCCGATCCGGTTGGCGGTGCGACCGAGCGCCCGGCCCGCCACGGCCAGCAGCGTGGCGAGGGTCGTCGAACCGAAGATGGCCCCAACGCCGATACCTATCCCCGCTCCGAGGGCGGCGTGGGCGACGCCGGCCCGGCGCCGGTCCGCGTAGAGGGAACGCTCGACGCGGTTCATGACCCGACCGAAGAGGGCCACGGGGTGGACGCGGTCGGGGGGCTCGTTGACCCAGCGCTCGAGCATGAGGCCCAACGCCGCGCCGAGTGTTCGCGGAACCACTGGCTCAGGGGTCGACCGGCGGGGTGCCCCGCTCGTCATCTCGCCGCCAGGACCAGGAGTCCGACGGTCTCGGCCACAACACCCGATGCTCCGAGGACGTCTCCGGTGTATCCACCAATGCGCCGCCATGCGAAGACCGCCACCACCGCCGCCGCCAGGGCCTCCGCTCCCACGGCGGCCAGACCGTGCAGACCCCGGCCCAGCAGGCTGAGAGCGATGGCGCCGACGACACCGGCGATCGCCGTCACCACGCCCACGGTGGTCCAACCGGATGGCAAGCTCGATCGTGCCGTTTGCCCCTCCGGGGAAGCCACGAAGGCCGTGGCCAGGCCACCGTCCTGGCGAGCGTAGGGAAGCGTCCGGGCGACGACCGTCATGGCGGTGCGCGACCCGCACCACAGGGCGGCCACGGCCAAGGGTGCAGCCGGGATGGTGGCAAATGCCGCGAACCGAAGCAGCAGCACGGTTGTTACCGTCACGGCGGCAAAGGCCCCGACCGAGGGATCCCGCATGACCTCCAGCCGGCGCGCCCGACTCATCGGAGGCAGAAGGCCGTCGGCAGCATCGGCGAGCCCGTCGAAGTGCAGGTACCCCGTGAGCGCCACGTCGGCGCCCACGGCGATCCCGGCCGCCACCATGGGCGCCCACACCCTGCCGGCCGCCCACCAGACCCCGCCTACGGCCAGGCCGATGAGCGCACCCACCAGAGGAAACCAGTCGAACGTGCGCGGCGTGGGAGCTCGAGCGCGACCGAACAGGGTCAGGAAGGCCAGGGCCCGCCGCATCAGTGGTCCTCGACGGGTTTGAGTGGGAGCACCCGGCCGGCCACGACGAGGACCACCTCGTCGGCGACAGAAGCTACCGCCTGGTTCAGCGACCCCATGGCATCACGGAACCGGCGTCCGGACTCGGCGGACGGGTGCACACTGAGGCCGACCTCGTCCGAGACCAGGACGGTGTCACCCTGCCGGGCGACCAGCGAGGCGCACAGCTCCTCGGAGTCGACTGCGAAGTCCGGATGGGCGGCCAGCCAGGGCCCGAGCGAGTCCACCAGCGCCGCACCGGTGAGGGTGCCCAGCAAAGGCGCCAAGCCCGTTCCCGACTCGACCGTGCTCCATTCGGGGGGCCGGCGGGCGCGGTGGGCGGCGACCCGGAGACCGAGCTCCCGGCTTTCACCCACGACCATGGTGGCCACGTACGTCACCGGTGCGAGATGCCTTGCCACCAGCCGCTCGGCGACCGCTGACTTCCCCGAGCGCGCTCCCCCCAGCACCAGCGTGATCATCGGTCGCCGTCCGCGGGGTCCGGAAGCGGACATCCGGCCAAGACGGCGTGGTGCACGGCGCGGGCCAGCCGCCCGCCCCAGAGGGATCGCGGCCCCCCGAACGGCTGGGGCTCGCCGCCGGTCGGGCACACGACGGTCACCGCGTCCGAGGCGGTGCCGGTGCCGTCGACACCGGCCCACGCGAGGGCTTGGGACTTGGCCTCGGTGGCCGTGCACAGGCAGTTCAAGAGGGCGCCTTCCGTGAGGGGCTCAGGCAGGAAGGCCACGATGTTGATCGTGCCGGGCGCCATGGGTGCGGCCATCGGCTTGTCAGGGGCGGCGGCCCAGGTCGGCAGGGCCAGCCCGACCGTGGCTGCGACGGACGCGCCGCCGTCCTCTGCCTGACGAACACCGGTGACGTCGGAGGCCGTGAGCATGCCGACGCCGGGACCGGCAAGGTCGAAGGTGCCGGCCAGCTCGTCCATGTGGCCCGCCAGGTCACGGCGGGCGTAGTCAGAGGGGACCTGGGCGTTGATGATCCACCGCCGTGGTCCCAACCCACCGCCGGCCGCCGCCGTCGAGGCCACCGTCATCGGCCGGTCGAAGCGCCACAGCAGGGCCGGGAGCAGGGCCCCGTCCTCGGTACGCGTGGACAGCTCAGATGCGATCAATACTCGATCCCCTTCATGGCCGTGATGCCGCGTTCGTAGGCGTGCTTGACAACGGTCATCTCGGTGACGGTGTCGGCCAGCTCGACCAGTTCGGCCGGGGCGTCGCGCCCGGTGATGACCACGTTCGTCTTGTGCCACCGTCCTTGCACCGCAGTGACGACCTCCTCGACCGGCAACCATCCGTAGTTCACGACATAGGTCAGCTCATCCAGGATGAGCAGGTCGTAGTCGGCCGAGGCCAGCTTGGCCCGGGCGACCTCCCACGCATGTCGGTTGATGGCGGCCGTCTCGTCGAGGTCGTCGGACTCCCATGTGAAACCGTCCCCGAGCGTCCACCAGTCGATGCCCAGGTGATCGGCCAGTTTGCGCTCTCCGGCGTTCCACTTCCCGCTCTTCATGAACTGGACGACCCCGACGCGCCAGCCACGGGCCCAGCCCCGTCCCATCACCCCGAAGGCCGCGGACGACTTTCCCTTGCCGTCGCCGGTGTTGACCAGGACCACCGAGTCGACGCGCAGCCGCTCGGGTTTCTCCACGTGCCGCGGGATCGGCTTGCGCCCACCGGCGGCGCTGTCCTTGTCGCCGGTCATGTGACCGCTCCCCCAGATCCCTGTGATCGGTCATCTCCCCATCGGTCGGAGCGCTGTGCTCGCCGGGGCACGACGGCCAGCTCGCCATCGGTCGTCGTGAACACGCTCACCCGCCCCCCGAAATGCTCCGACAGCAGCGTCTCATCCAGCACCTTCCCCGGGGGACCGGACGCCGCCACCGCACCTCTGGACAGGAGGACCAGACGGTCGGCGAACTGTCCCGCCAGGGTCAGATCGTGCAGTGCGCTCAGCACCGTCAGGCCCCGCTCTCGGCGCAACTCGTCCACCAATTCCAAGGCGTCGACTCGGCGGCCGAGGTCGAGAGCGCTGGTTGGCTCGTCGAGCAGCAGGACCGGGGCGTTCTGGGCCAGGGCCCGGGCCAGGACGATCCGCTGCAGTTCGCCGCCTGACAGCGTCGAGAGGCGTCGCCCAGCCATTGGCGTCAATTCGAGCCGGCCCAGCAACTCCACACAGATTCGACGATCCTCCTCGGACTCTGCGCCAAAGAAGCCAACGTGCGGTGTTCGTCCGAGGAGGGTGTAGTCGAGAACGGTCATGTCCGCGGGAAGCTGGGGACTCTGTGGCACGTAGGCGACCAACTGCGCCCGTTGACGCCGAGGCAGGTCCCGAGTCAGATGGCCGTCCACCTGTACCGTCCCGTCATGATGCTCGAGGTGGGCGACGGCGCGAAGCAGCGTCGTCTTGCCCGCCCCGTTGGCACCGATCAGGCCCACCCATTCGCTGTGCGCGACCGATTCGGTGATGTCATGCACCGCCGTCGTCGCATCGAACCGCACGGTCAGGTGGTCGATTTCGATCATTGGAGGCGCGAGCGGGCCAGGCAGCTCACCGGCGGCCGGGATGAACGCTGGTGAAGGACGGATGGGGGACGGCACGGCCGTCTGGCGCCCACCGGGGCCGCTCGCCATCAGACCACCCCGCGCTGAGCGCGGCGCGAGCACAGCACGAAGAGGAAGAAGGGGGCGCCGACCAGGGCCGTCACCACGCCAATGGGAATCTCGGCCGGAGCCTCGACGGTGCGGGCGGCCAGGTCGGCCAGCACGAGAAAGGCCGCCCCGCCGATCATCGACACGGGCAGGACGACACGGTAGCTGGCGTTGGTGGTCAGCCGAACGGTGTGGGGCACGATGATGCCGACGAAACCGATCAACCCGCTCACCGAGACGGCGGCGGCGGTGCCGAGGGTGGCCGCCGCCACGACGATGAGGCGGGTCCGCTCGGGATGGATGCCCAGCGCGCCGGCCTCGTCCTCCCCGACTCGGAGCACGTCGAGGATGCGCCGGTGGGCAAGCAGCACCGCGGCACTGATGATGACGTAGGGGAGGATGAGGGTGACGTCCGACCACGACGCCACCGACAGGCTCCCGAGGATCCAGTTGTACACCTGCTGGATGACCTGGGTGTGTTGCTGCTGGAGATAGGTCTGGATGGCGGTGAGGAGGGCGGCCACCGCCACTCCGGCCAGCACGATGGAGCGGCCCGATGAACGCCCGCCGCCTACCGCCCCGACCAAGTAGGTCATCGTCACCGCCAAGGTCCCACCGACGAAGGCGGCTATGGGCAGTATGACCGAGGTGTTGTTCCCGGAGACGATGATCACCGTGGCGCCCAGTCCGGCACCCGCGGCCACTCCCAGCAGGTACGGATCCGCCAGCGGGTTCCGGAAGACGCCCTGATAGGCCGCTCCGCCCGAGGCGAGCATGGCACCGACCAGACCGGCCAGCACGACACGAGGCAATCGCAGCTGCCAGACGACGGCCTGGTTGAGGGCCGACGCCCCGGTGTGAAAGTGAAGGAACGGGATGTGGGCCAGGAGCGTGCCGAGGATGTCCCCCGCCGAAACGTGAACCGGCCCGATCGCCACACCCATCAGCACGGCAGCCACGAGCACGAGCGTCGCCACCAGGATCGGGATCCGTGCGGAACCACGCCGGACCGTGGGCTCCTCCTGAGGTTCGACGAACTGACCGGCCCCCACACCCCTCGACAGCACCGTGCTCACGAAGGCCCACTCAGGGGCTCTGGCCCCGTCACGAAGAAGTCCCGCTCGGATGCAGCTTCAACTCGTCGGAAACCATTTGGAGAAGGTCCACTATCCTCGGGCCCCAGCGAGAGGCGATGTCGTCGCTCAGTCCGAGCACCCGACTGTCCTTCACCGCCGCCAGGGTCGACCAGCCCGGCCGGGTCGCCACGGTGGCGGGCGATTGACCGCAGCAGATGGTATCGGCGAGGAAGATGTAGTCGGGATTCGACTTCAGGATGAATTCGCCGCTCAGCTGGGGATAGCCGCCGCTGGCTGCGGCCCCGGTGGCCGTGTCGGCAATGCTCTTCAACCCGAGCAGTCCCAGGACCTGTCCGATGAACGTCGAGGAGGTCTCCGAAAAGAAGGTCTGGTCGAGCTCGTAGTAGTAGCTCTTGGAGTGAGTCGCCTTTGGAGCGCTCTGCACAATCTGGGCGATCCTGGCCGTGATGGTGGCTACCTGGGCCCTTGCCTGCGCAGCATGGCCGGTGGCCTCACCCAACTGCTCGAACTGCTGGTACTCCTGGTTCAGGTTCACCGCGGCAGGGTCGCTCAGGACGGTGATGCCGAGGGCCTTCAACTTGTTGCTGAGCCCTGAGTCGTCCTGCGAGATGACCACCAGGTCGGGATTGTAGGAGGCTATGGCCTCGGTATTCGGGTTGTTTCCGTCGAGGCTCGTCGTCGGCACACCGTGGGGGTAGTCCGAGTTCTGGTCCACCGCCTTCACCTGGCTGCCGGCGCCCATGGCGTAGAGCATCTCGGTGGCTGTCGGCGACAACGACACGATCGCCTTCGGCTTGGCGGCAATCCTCACCGTTCCGTTTGCGGCATGGACACTCACCGGAAACGTGGTCCCTGACGCAGCCAGACCGGCTGCCGTTGGACCACTGGTGGTACAGCCGAACAGAAGCACAAGGGGCGCGGCGGCCACCGTCATCAGCAGCGATTGCTGCATCTTCCTGAACATTCATCATCCTCCATCGGTTAGCGGAGGACGAAGTGCGCCCGCTGCAATACCCGAAGGAGGTATCGAACGAGCCGCCCTTCCTCCGAGGACAGCGTTCGTCGATGCAAGGCAGGCGTCCGGGCTCGCCCCCATTCGGGAGCAGTACCGTTGCGGGACAGCGCCGGAATCTCACCGGTCTTCGCTGGACTTGCATCACCCCGGCCTTTCGACCTGGGCAGAGCCACCATACCGCATCCCGTCTGGGCGGTGCGGTGCCGCCGGACAGTGGTGACGGCTTATTCGCCTGGCCACTTGGCCTCGGAGCGCCCGACTCCTCCAGATCTGGTGGACCAGCTCTCCATGGATGACCATGGTGTCAGGAACGGACCCACGCCGCGCCCCCACCCGGATGCCCCGATGCTCAGGCTCGACCGTCCTGCCCGTCCCATCGATCACGATGAACGACGTCGGCGAGGGGACGCCGGTGTTGCCAACCCACTCGTTCGAGGTCCGGCGTCGACTCCAGATGGCTGACGGGCCCGATGCACAGCCAAGCCACCGGGACGATGCGCTCCGGGATGCCGAGGAGGTCGCGCAGGAAGCCCTCGCGGTAGAAGGACACCCATCCCATGCCGATGCCCTCGGCCGTGCAGGCCAGCCACAGGTTCTCGATGGCCAGACATACCGAGTAGATCCCCGAAGCGCCGATGGCGTGGCGGCCCAGCACGTCAGGCCCCCCACGGTCGGCGTCATAAGTGACGACGACGGAGAGGGTGGCCTCCAAGATGCCCTCGACCTTGATGCCGGCGAATCGCTCGGCCCGCTCGTCCTGCAGCCTCTCCGCGAACACCTGTCGCTCCTGCTGGACGTGGTCCCAGAAGGTCCGGCGGATGCCTTGGTCGTAGACCAGGACGAAGTCCCACGGCTGTGACATGCCCACGCTGGGGGCTGCGTGCGCCGCGCCGAGGAGGCGGCCCAGTACCGCGGCGTCCAGCGGCTCCCCGGTGAACTGGGCCCGAACGTCGCGGCGTCGGTGGATCACGTCGTAGAGACGGGAGGCCAGGGGGTCGGTGATTGGGCCGGCGGCGGAGGCGGGTTCTGCGGAGGAGGCCTTCGTCACGTCATGAAGAGTAGTGGGGACGGCGGGCCATCTGAGAGAGCCGACGGGCTCTGCTTCGGGCGGAATGGCACGTGCTTTGGTCTCCCGCAGGCCTCCAGAGACCTACCGCCGAGCGGCTGGCGAGACCGGAGGGGAGGTTGCGGGCTCAGTCGATGGCGGGGATGGCCGAACCAAGGCCCACGGCCCGCAGATGGTGAAGGACCTCGCCGTAGGCACGCCATGGGCTCTGCTCGGCATAGGCAATCCGGTATTCGGCGCAGAACGGGCGGACCAGGTCGCGGGATCGACGCAGGTTGGCTCGCGGCATGGTGGGAAAGAGGTGGTGCTCGATCTGGGTGTCGAGTCCGCCGAAGAAGAAGCCGGTCAGCGAGCGTCCGGACAGGTTCCGCGACGTCAGGACCTGGCGACGAAGAAACCCGAGATCGGTGGCGCCGGAGACGATGGGCATCCCCACGTGATTGGTGAGGAAGGTCACGCCCAGATAAAAGCCGAACAGGGCCTGTGTGATGACGACGAAGGCCACCGCCCTGATGGGCGAGAACAGGAGGAAGGGCACGACGAAGAAGATGAAACCATGGACCAGCAGGAGCCCAGACTCGACGAGGGCGGCTCGGTCTCTGCGTCGGACGAGTGACCTGACGCTGGCTACGTGCAAATGGATGGCCTCGAGAAACAGAAGGGGCAGCACCATGACCGCCTGTGATCGGGCGAACCACTGGCCGAACGGTCCCCGGTCCCGCACTTGCTCCGGTAGGTAGACCAACGCACCGGGGGCCAGGTCCGGGTCCTTGGCGGGGCGGCCGGTGTGGGCGTGGTGACGGTTGTGCTTGGTGAGCCACCAGCCGAAGCTGAACCCAGTGAGCAGGTTGGCGACCACGAGGCCGATGGCGTCGTTGTTCCGCCGTCGGTTGCAAATCTGACGGTGACCGGCGTCGTGGCCGATGAAGCCCAGCTGAGTGAGTACGAATGCCAGGCCGACGGCAACGCCCAGACTCCACCAGCTGTCGCCAAGGACGACGGCAATGCTCGCCAGCACAACGAGAGCGACGATGGCGGTGCCGATCTTGATGGCGTAATAGCCCCGGCGACGCACCAAGAGCCCTCCCTCGCGGACATTGCGGGACAGCTCGGCGAACGCCTCACGGTTGGTCTCCGCCGTGGGGACTACGGACTGCGTGGTCATGGTGCGTCTCTCGGTCGGTGGCAGCAAGTGAATGTGCTCCGAGGTGCAACCATGCCGGGCTGAATCGGAGATGATGATCAGGACTCCCTCGACCGGCACAGGTGCCAGTCGAGGATCGAACCGGTCAGCCAAGTAGGCGACGAGGCGATGACTGCGCCCCGTCGATCCGAACCGAAGATGACCTCCCAAGTGTAGGCCCGAATGCCCTACTGAGGTGCGGCACCCGGCGGACCTCGGTCCAGATCGGGAAGGGCCACGTCCTCCGACCGGCCCGGAACGAGCCAATGCTGCCGGTCGTCGGTGCCTGACCTCCCCCTGCGCCTGGGCTGGAGTCAGGCGTTCTGCCATGTCGGGGGGAGGAGAAGGCCAGATCCGGATGTCAGCCGGGCGCATCTCCGGCCCATGTGGTTCGCTACACGTCATGACGAACGCAGTGGCGAAGAGGTTGGCCAGCCCGGTTGCAGCCTTGGCCCTGGCCCTGGCCCTGGGCTGCTCCGGTTGCTCGAGTTCGGCCACGGCGAACTCGCCAGGCACCAATGGGGTTGCAGGGGCGACTCGGGCGGTCGCCACCGGGGCCCCGGTCCCCTCGTCCGGATGCGCCACCGCCCAACCCGCCGCCGTGGCGAATGCGCGCCAGGACATCGACGTGGGAGGAGTGGCGCGCTGGTTCCTGCTCACCACTCCGGCGCCCGGAGCACCCAGTCCCACGCACCCCGCCAAGGCAACGCCGACCGTCGCCGCGTCGACCATCCCTCGACCGCTGGTCGTCGACTTCCACGGCCTCGCCGAAGGGGCCACCATCCATTCGGCTACGACCCAATTCGGGGCCCTCGGGCAGCGCCAGGGGTTCGTCGTCGCCTTCCCCAATGGAACCGGCTCCCCGGTCCGATGGGACAGCACCACGCAAGGCAGCTCCAACACCGACCTCCAATTCGTGACCGCCATGCTCGAGCAATTGGAGTCCACGCTCTGCATCGACACCTCGCGGGTGTATGCCAGCGGGCTCTCCGACGGGTCGTTCATGGTCTCGTTGCTGGCGTGCACCATGTCCGATCGGTTCGCAGCCATCGCCGCCGTGTCCGGGCTTCAGATGCCCGAGCCGTGCCCCACCACCCGCCGCGTTCCCATCCTCACCTTCCACGGCACTGCCGATCCGATCCTGTTGTTCAACGGTGGGATCGGAACCGCCACCCTCAACAAGGCCCTCGGCCGGACGGGACCGGCACCGTCGTCATCGACGACCACCACGACCCAGCCGGTCGATCTGCACGGATCCGGCTATCCCGCCACCGTCCGGGCGTGGGCCGCCAAGGACGGTTGCCGTCCACAGTCATCGGATACCAAGGTCGCCAGCGAGATCATCCTTCGCACCTATCCCTGCCCGAAGGGAACGGCGGTGGAGTTCTACATCGTGATCGGGGGTGGCCACTCGTGGCCCGGAAGCCGGTTCAGCCAGTCCATCAGCTCCATCACCGGGCGGACCACATTCCAGATCAACGCCACTCGGTCCATCTGGGCGTTCTTCCAGCGCTTCCAGCTCTAGTCGCCACCATCAGAAGGGTGCCTCCGGCAATGGACAACCCCGCACCCCGGTTCAGCCGTCTCAGCTGACCAACACGTTGGGGCGTGGCAGTCCCTCGGCCTCACACAGCGCCACGTAGGCCGCCAATGTGCCGGCACCGTCGAACACGCTCTCGACGTTGCCTTCCGCATCCAGGTTCAGATTGGCCCCGTACATCTGGAACCAGACCCGGGTCTCGTCCTCCACGCACTGCAGGGTGTGGACCGAGCCCGCCGGCTCGTAGAGGAACGAGCCCGCA
>DASZGT010000190.1:0-10534 GCA_035938575.1 Acidimicrobiales bacterium | reverse complement strand
CATGCTCAACGTCTGGTACAACAACCTGTTCGGGGCGGAGACCCACGCCGTGCTCCCCTACAACCAGCGCCTGGCCCGGTTTCCGGCCTATCTGCAGCAGCTGACCATGGAGTCCAACGGCAAGTCGGTGCGCCGGGACGGTTCACCGGTGTGGGGGCAGACCGGTGAGATCTTCTGGGGCGAGCCCGGGACGAACGGTCAGCACGCCTTCTACCAACTCCTGCATCAGGGCACCAAGCTCGTGCCCGTCGACTTCATCGGATTCGCCCGGTCGACCCACGAGACCGGCGAGCAACAGGATCTTCTGATGTCGAACTGCTTCGCCCAGGCCAAGGTGCTGGCGTTCGGCCGCACGGCCGAGGAGGTGGCTGCCGAGGGCACGCCGGCCGACCTGGTGCCCCACAAGGTGATGCCGGGCAACCACCCGAGCTCGACCATCGTCGCCCCCGAACTGACACCGTCGGTGCTCGGCCAGCTGGTCGCCCTCTACGAGCACATCGTGTTCACCGAAGGGGCGATCTGGGGCATCGACTCCTTCGACCAGTGGGGTGTCGAGCTGGGCAAGGTGATGGCCGAGCAGTTGACGCCCGCCCTGACCAGTGCTGACGCCCCGGACGTCAGCGGGCAGGACAGCTCGACGGCGGCCCTGGTCGGCCACTACCGGGCCCTGCGCCACCAGGGCGACCGGACGCCCCGGGCGCAGCCCCCCTCAGGCTGAGGCCAGCGCCCTCCACAACGAGCGGTAGTTGGGATAGGTGAGGCCCTCGGTGATGTAGCCCGCCCGCTCCAACTCGGCATGGAAGGCGGGCAGCTGCCGGAAGGGGACTCCCATGTCGACGTGGTGGGCCAGATGCCACCCGGTGTTGTAGGGGACGAACCAGAACCGGGCCGGCAGCGTCTGGCGGACGTTGTGGGTGGTGACCCGGCGGTCGGCGCTGGCTTCGAGCCCGCCGTGCTCGGCGATGGCCCGCAGCCGGTTGATCACCCTCCACTGGGTCATCCATGGCAACCACCACAGCAGGGGATAGATCCACCAGCGACCGGTGGCCACCCACATCACGGCCCACAGCGTCACCTGCACGCCGATGATCGACAGCGACACCGGTCGGAACGACTCGTTCCGCAGCGCCTTGAACAGCGGCGTGAAGTTCTTCCACCCCGAGATGCCGACGGCGTCGCGCACCAGGCGGCGCCTGAGGGCGCGCCGGTCGCACGGGTAGCCACCGTAGAAGGCGATGTCCGGCTCGCGGGGGCCGAACTCCTCCTTGTGGTGGGCGAAGTGGCCCCGCCGGTAGATGGAGATGGGTGTGAACACCGGGTAGGCGATGAGCCAGGTGCCCACCCAGTCGTTGGCGCGCTTGTTGGTGAAGAGCAGCTTGTGGGCCGCCTCGTGCATGAGGATGGCGAACCGGGCGTTCATCGGGCCCATGAGGAGGAAGGCGGCCAGGTAGGCGAGCGGGTTGCCGATCCACACCGCGCCACCGATCAGCACGGCCACCCAGAACCACAGCGATGCCACGCTGATTGCATTGCGCACGTCGTCGATACGACGGAACTCCTGGCGCAGTCGGGGTCGGGCCATCCCGTTGTCCAGCAGTCGCTCGGTCGGGAGCACCTCCGGTCGCACTGCCTGATCAGCCACCATGGTGATCGCCATGTATGGGATATTACAGATATCAGACAATTGACGCAAGAGAGTAATGCGCCGCTCACGGCCCGATCGGTGCTGGCCAGCGCCCTGCTGGGCGAGGACCCTCCCGAGCTGCCCGTTTCCCATCTGGTGCACCTGGCCGGCCTGTTCGGCATCAACGAGAACCGGACGCGGGTGGCCCTGAGCCGGATGGCATCGGCCGGCGAGGTCACCACCGACGGATCCGGTCGCTACCGACTGGCCGGCCATCTGCTGGAGCGCCAGGGGCGCCAGACCGCCAGCCGCCGGGGGGAGACCCGCCCATGGCAGGGGCAGTGGCGGGTGGCGGTGGTGACCGCTTCGGGCCGGGCGGCCGACGATCGCGCCGCGCGGCGGAAGCGGCTGATGCTGGCCCGGATGGCCGAGCGGCGCGAAGGGGTGTGGATGCGGCCCGACAACATCGACCTCGGGCCGGGCCCGTCGGAGGATCCGGACGTCGAGCTGCTCACCGGGGTGCCCGACGGTGACCCCGTGGCGCTGGCCGCCAGTCTGTGGGACCTCGAGGGGTGGGCCCTCCGCTCCGACGAACTGGGCCGCCAACTCGACGCGCTGTCGCCTTCCGCCCCGGCCGACCTGGCCCGGGGGTTCGAGCTGTCCGCATCGGTGCTCCGCCACCTGCAGGGCGACCCTCTGCTGCCGGCCGAGCTCCTGCCGACTGGCTGGCCCGGTTCGGCCCTACGGCAGAACTATGCCCGGTGGGACCGGCGCTACCGCCAGGTTTTGGCCGTGTGGGGTCGCTCGGCCTGAGGACGGATCAGCGCGGGCCGCGTGGCGACCCGTAGGATCGTCCCTCGGGCCACACCCGGCCCACGGGGGCCAGCCCCTCCCGCATCGTCACGGAGGACTGATGAGCAACCAGAATGACGCCTTGCCGTTCGCCGGGAAGGTGGCGGTGATCACGGGAGCGGCGAGGGGGCAGGGACGCAGCCATGCCGTGGAGTTCGCCCGGCTGGGGGCGGACGTGGCCCTGTGCGACCTCGGCCACGACCTGAGCAGCGTGGGCTACCCCCTGGGCACCAAGGACGACCTGGCCGAGACGGTCCGCCTGGTCGAGGAGCAGGGCCGGAGGTGCCTGTCGGCGGTGGCCGACGTGCGCGACCTCCGAGCCATGCTCGCCTTCGTCGACGGCGCCAAGGCCGAGTTGGGCTCGGTGGACATCCTGGTGGCCAACGCCGGGGTCGCGGCCATGGGATCGATCTGCACCATGGACGCCGGCGAGTGGAGTGAGACCATCGACACCAACCTGACCGGCGTGTTCAACGCCATGCGTGCCGCCGCCCCCCACATGCGGAGGCAGCGCTGGGGCCGGATGATCGGTATCTCGTCGATGATGGGCCGCTCGTCCAACCCGGGTATCCCCGCCTACGTGGCGTCCAAGTGGGGGGTGATCGGCCTGTGCAAGTCGGTGGCCTTCGAACTGGCCGCCTTCGGGATCACCGTCAACGCCATCGCCCCAGGCAATGTGTCGACCCCGATGGTCCACAACGATGCCCTCTACGGCCTGATGCGACCGGACCTCGAGCACCCGACCCGCGAGGACGTGGCTCCCGGCATGGCCGCCCTCCATGTGCAGCCCGTGCCGTGGATCGAGCCCGAGGAGATCACCGCCGCCGTGGTCTTCCTGGCCTCGGAGGGTGCGCGCCACATCACCGGGTCGGTGATCGACGTGGACGCGGGGGCCTCGGCCCGATTCACCGCCTGACCGTCACTGGCGGGACATGGCCGCGCGCTCCTCGGCCTCAGCGCTGTCGCGCCCGGGCGCGCCCAGGACGGCGACGTCGAGCCGCCTTAATCGGCCCTCGAAGGGGAACGGGCCACGGTAGCGCTCGCTGACCGGTGACCCGTGGTCGTAGCCGATGCTCGGGCCCACGCTCGAGATCATGGTCATGGCGAAGGGGACCGACATTTGGCCGCTCGGCTTCCCGTCGATGACCAGGGTGGCCTCGGCGCTCTTCCCGGTCCGGCGGAATTGCAGCCCCACCACCGAGGGACCGACCGGCACCGCGCTCTCGGACTCGACCACCTGGTGGTCCCCGAAGCAGTTGTAGTCGAAGACCAGTCGGTCCTCCTGGACGAACAGGCTCACCCCGGAATTCTCCGTCCCCGACGCGTACAGGACGCCCCCGGTCCCCCCGGGCCGGTCGATGGTGGCCTCCATGTCCCAGCCTCGTCCGCCGAGGGCCGGGGCGACCTGCCCCGGCAGCGGGGACATGGGAGGAACGTATGAGTACCGACGGCTGGTGGGGTGGGGCGAGCGGTCGCGGTAGCGGGTGGCGAAGAGCTCGATGGTCCGGTCGTCCAGCGGGAGGACCCCGTACTGCTCCGCCTCCTCCCACCACCGGGCGACCAACTCCTGCACCTTCTCGGGCAGGGTGGCGGCGAGGTTGCGGCACTCCGACCTGTCCTCGGCGAGGTGGTAGAGCTCCCAGTCGTCCTGGTCGAAGGGAACCCCCGACTGATGACGGGTCACCGCCTTCCACCCGTCGGCGTAGATGGCCCGGTGGCCCATCATCTCGAAGTACTGGACCGCCTTGCGGCTGGGGGCGTCCGGGGCGTCGAACGTGTAGTGCATCGACGTGCCCGACACGGGGAGCTGCTCGTAGCCCCGGTAGCTGGAGGGTGGCTCGACCCCGAGTGTCTCGTAGATGGTGGGCACGATGTCGTTCACGTGATGGAATTGGTCGCGCAGGCCGCCGCCCTCCGGTATGCGTGCCGGCCAGTGCACGATGAGCGGGACGTGCACCCCGCCTTCATGGGTGTTCTGCTTGTACCACTTGAACGGGGTGTTGCCGGCCTGGGCCCAGCCCCACGGGTAGTTGGAGTGGCTGTGCGGACCGCCGATGTCCTCGAGCCGCTCGACGGCCTCGTCAGGCGTCTCGACCAGGAAGTTGAAGTACTTCATCTCGTGCATCACGCCGAAGGGCCCGCCCTCCTGGCTGGCCCCATTGTCCGACAGCAGCAGGATGAGCGTGTTGTCGAGCTGGCCCAGGTTTTCGAGGGCGTCGACCAATCGACCGATCTGGGCGTCGGTGTGCTCGAGAAAGGCGGCGAAGGCCTCCTGCAGGCGGGCGGCGAGCCGGCGGTGGTTGTCGGGCAGGGTGTCCCAGGCCTCGACCCCCGGGTTACGGGGAGCCAGCTCCGTGTCGGCGGGGAGCAGGCCCATCTCCAGCTGCCGGGCGAACCAGGTGTCGCGGGCCACGTCCCAGCCCTCGTCGAAACGACCCCGGTACTTCGCCAGGTAGGAGGCGGGGGCCTGATGCGGGGCGTGCTGGGCCCCGAAGGCCAGGTAGGTGAAGAACGGGCGATCGGGGCGGATCGACGTGGAGTCGTGGATGAACCCGATGGCGTGGTCCACCAGGTCCTCGCTCAGGTGGTAGCCCTCCTCGGGTGTGGCCGGGGGCGAGACGGAATGGTTGTCGTAGACGAGCTCGGGATAGAACTGGTCGGTCTCCCCTTCGAGGAACCCGTAGTAGCGGTCGAACCCGCGCTGGCAGGGCCACTGGTCGTAGGGCCCGGCCGCTGATGCGTTCTCCATGCTGCAGAGGTGCCACTTGCCCAAGGCGAAGGTGGCGTATCCCTCGTCTCTCAGCACCTCGGCCACGGTGGCGGCGTGGTTGGTGACGTGTCCCCGCATGTGCGGATAGCCGCTGTCGAAGTTGGAGAGCGAGCGCATTCCCACGGTGTGATGGTTGCGGCCGGTGAGCAGCGCGGCCCGCGTGGGCGAGCACAGCGGGGTGACGTGGAAGTTGGTGTAGCGCAGCCCGTCGGCGGCCAGGCGGTCGATGGTAGGTGTGGCCAGGTCCGAGCCGAAGCAGCTGAAGTGGGAGAACCCGGTGTCGTCGAGCAGGATGAGCACGACGTTGGGGGCGGACTCGCCCGGGTGCGCGGGCGTGGGCCACCACGGCGTCGACTCCGCCTGGGTGCGGTTGATCTGGCCCTCGAACCGTTCGTGTTGTGACATGGCGATCCCTTGGTCGTAGGTCTGCGCGGCGATGCCCGCCCACCCCGCCCGAGGCGGCGACCCCGCACAGATAATGGCATTGGACCTGACAATACTGGCGGAGGCTCCGGGTGTCGAGCCTCGGAGGCGCCCGTTCGCTCGGCCCGAACGGTTTCGTTTCAAGCCCGTGTGCTAGTGAGGGGCGATGCTCCGAGCTGGCACAGAGGGGTGCTGTTCGTATGCGGGTCTCCACGGGCACGCCGAGCGCCGGGCCCGATGAAGCCATCCCGCGACCGGTGAGCGAATCGCTGCTGGTCATCGGCACCAGAGCCGCCTCGGGCCTCGCCGTGCAGCTGGGCGGGGAGACCTGCGAGGTGCCGGCGGTCGCCCTGGACGGCGCCTGGTCGGCGGGACCGGCGATCGAGGAGTGGCGGGCCACGACCATTGAAGGCCCCCGGGCGAGCGGCGTGGTCGTGGCCGTCTGGCCCGAGTCGCCGAGGCCGGTGGCCCTGGCCGATCAGGACCTCGGACAGTGGGTGTCGGCGATGGAGGTCCCGTTCGCCCTGTGGTTCGCGGCCCTGGCCGCCGGGGCGGAGCGATGTGCGGACGGCGGTCAGCTGGTCGCGGTCGTCGACCGCACCGATCCCAAGGACGCAGGCGGATGGGGCGCCGAGACGGCGGTGGCCGAGGCCGTCACCGTCATGAGCCGCTCCCTGGCCCAGATCCACCAGCATCGAGGGGTCAGGCTGAACCTGGTCACCTCGCCGACCCGGCTCGCCGGCTCACCCAACGGAACCATGGACGAGCTGGTTGCAGCGGTGGCCCTGTTGCTGTCGAACCCAGGACGCGCCATCACCTCCACCGTCCTCCATCTGGGCGGAGGGCTTCGTTGATGGGGGACAACCAACCGGTGGTGCTGGTCACCGGGGCCAGCGGCGGGGTCGGGCGGGGCATCGCCCTGGCGCTGGCGGCCGTCGGTGGCCCGGTCTGGGTCGCGGCCCGGCGACGCCCGGAGGGTCAGCGGGTGGCCGACGAAGTCGCCGAGGCCGGGGGTCTCGGCCGATTCGTCGAGTGCGATGTCGGCGACCGCGGCTCGGTGGCGCGGGCCATCGCCGCCGTCATCGAGCATGACGGACGCCTGACCGGGGTGGTCCACAATGCGACCAGCGGCTTGTCGCCCGTGCCGGTGGTGCCCGCAGGGGTTTCGATGGAGGATCTGCGCGACCACGTCGTAGTGTCGGTGCGCGGCTCCTATCTGCTGGCCCGCGAGGCCCTTCCCCATCTGGTGGCCAGCCGGGGGAGCATGGTGTTGCTCACCTCGGAGGCCGGGTTTCAGGGATCGGTCCGATTGGCGCCCTATGCCGCGGTCAAGGCCGCGGTCCGGGGACTGGCCCGGGCGTGGGCTCGGGAGTGGGGCGTCGACGGCGTGCGCGTGAATTGCGTGGCGCCACTGGCCAACTCACCCGCCATGGAGTTGGCCATGGCTGCGGACCCGACGCTGGTGGAGCGGGTCCTCGGGCGCCATCCCTTCGGTCACCTCGGCGATCCGGTGGACGACATCGGACCGGTGGTCAGGTTCCTGCTGTCGGAGGACGCGCGCTACGTCACCGGTGCAACCATCATGGCCGACGGCGGCAACTTCCCCATCTGTTGAGCCCGGTCGATCGGGTGAGCCCGCCGGGGTGCCGCCCGCCAACCGATGCCGCGTGGGTGCTTCGGATGATGAAGCATCCACGCCCGCCAGGGTCGATCGCGTCCGGACAGGTCATCCGAATCAGCGAGTGTTGGTGATGCCGGGTGTTCGCCGCCCGAGTGTGGACAGTATGCGGAACCACCGGCAGGATTGCAACTACCGATTGCAACTGTGGACCGACGTATGCCCCGGCGGTCCCCACGACCTGGGAGGGACTCCCCTTGTCGACCAGGTCGAACGTCTCCAGGAGGCCGGTCCGGATCCGACCCCGACGGTGGAGGTAGTGGGAGGCCGGTATTTCGCGCCCCAGGCCCGCTTGGACGCGGGGCGGGCCTGACCGGGCGACCGCAGGGACCCAGAGGGAGAACGCGGCAGAATCCCCTCCGTGCCAACAAGGACCGAGCCCGAGCGAGCCGTGATGCGGTCACGGCTCGATGCGCAACTGCTGGCGACGTCATCCGCGTCCAGCACCGAAGGGGTCCTCGGGCGACTCCTAGCCGTGCAGGCTCAAGACCCAAGGGGCGCCCGTCTCGCCATCCGCGCCCGGTCGGATCTCACCAACGCGGCCGACGTCGACGACGCCCTGACCACTCGACGCAGCGCACTGGTGACATGGCTCAACCGGGGGACCCTGCACCTGGTAAGCACCGAGGACTACTGGTGGCTGCATCCGCTTACGACACCGCAGTTGTGGCGGGCCAACGAACGACGCCTCCATCAGGAGGGACTGGAGCCCTCCGACGTCGACCGCGGCATCGACATCGTCTGCGAAGCGGTGAGCACCCTCGGGCCCCAGACCCGGGCCGACCTGAAGCGGCTCCTCGATGCCGCCGGCATCCGGACCGAGCGGCAAGCCCTCGTGCATCTGCTCTATGCGGCGTCCCTGCGGGGCCGGATCGTCCGGGGTCCGCTGCGTGCCGGGCAATCGGCCTTTGTCGACGTGGTCTCCTGGCTGGGCCCACCGCCGGCCCCGCTCGAGCCGGTGGAGGGGCTGGCCCGACTGGCCCAGCGCTATCTCGCCGGTCACGGGCCGGCCAGCGCCGGCGATCTGGCCAAGTGGGCCGGAGTGACCCTCGGCCAGGCGCGTTCGGGACTGGCTTCCATCGCCGACCACGTCGTCGTGGGCCATGAGGGCCTGGTCGACCTCGCCGACCGGGGTGGTCCGGCGAGGCTGCCCGGCCCGATGCTGCTGGGGCCGTTCGACCCCGTCCTCCACGGGTGGGTCGACCGCGCCCCGTTGATCGGTTCGCACGAGGGGGTCGTGACCACCAACGGGATCTTCCGGGCCACGGCCTTGGTCGAGGGCCGGGTGGTGGGGACCTGGGGACTGGCCGACGGGCAGATCCGCCTGGACCTTCTGGAGCGGGTCGGCGCCGCGAGCCGGCGCGCCCTGGAGCGTGACGGCCAGGCCGTGCTCAGCTACCTCGGTCTGAACGGTCCCCGACGCCGAGGTGCATCCCGGGCCGATCGGTGAGAACGGGGGGTGAGCTCCGACTCGTCCCGATCAGGCCAGGATCTTCGTCCAGCCCTCACCGACCGGCGACATGAACACGGTGGTGAGGCTCATGGCTTCGTGGAGCCACAGCCCGTCGACGCGGCGATACTCGTCGTCTTCGTAGCCGCACATCCAGTACGAGGAACCATCCGGGCGGCGACAGGGGCTGAGAAGGTCCCATCGGGCCCGGGCCCGATCCCCGTCGACTTCGATTCGTGGCTTCATGAACAGGTGGCGCGAGAAGGTCAGGGTGGGGGCGCGGAGACGGTCGGCAATGGCGGGCCGTCCACGTACGCGTCCCAGGCCGGGGCCGCCGTCCCACACCCCGTCCACGGTGAACAGGGCGGCGACCTGGTCAGCGATCCGCTCCAAGGCTGCGTGGTCGACGACGCCGCCGGAGGAGAAGCGCTGGTCCACCAGGTCTCCGTAGCGGGCCTTCAGCGCCTGTATTGCGAGCACCGCCTCGGTGGTGTCGACCCGCCGGCGCAATGACGCCACTTCGGCCGCCAATTCGTCGAGGGTGGGCACGACACCTCCTCGCCCGGGCCGGTCGTCGTCCGGCGGCTTCGATCGGCTCATGGGCTCAGAGGTGTCTCAGGCCGCCTTCTCCAAGATGTGCACGCCACAGGCAGATCCCAACCCGATCACGTGGGTCATCCCGACCCTGGCCCCGGCGATCTGGCGGTCACCCGCCTCCCCGCGCAGATGGGTCGCCACCTCCCACACGTTGGCGATCCCGGTGGCGGCGATGGGATGGCCCTTGGACTCGAGGCCTCCCGAGACGTTCACCGGCATCGATCCGTCCCGCCAGGTGGCTCCGGAGTTGAAGAAGTCGACGGCGCCGCCGACCTCGCACAGCATGAGGTTGTCGTAGTGCACCAGTTCGGCGGTGGCGAAGCAGTCGTGGAGCTCGACCAGATCCAGATCGGACGGCCCGAGGCCGGCTTGTTCGTACGCCTGGTTGGCGGCATTCCGAGTCAAGGTGTTCACGTCGGGGAGGATCTGGCACGACTCCTCCCACGGATCGGTGGTCAGAATCGAGGCCGAGATCTTCACCGCCCGGCGCTGTTGCTCCAAGGAGAGGGTCTTGAGCTTCGAGCCGCTCACGACCACGGCAGCGGCGGCGCCATCACAGTTGGCCGAGCACATCGGGCGCGTGTTGGGGTAGGCGATCATGACGTCGCCCATGATCTCGTCCAGTGACATCTTCTTGCTGTAGGCCGCCAGAGGATTGAGAGTGGAGTGGGAGTGGTTCTTCTCGCTGATCTTGGCGAACAGCTCGAAGCTGGTGCCCCCGTAGCGGTGGCCGTACTCCATGCCGATCTGGGCAAAGACCCCCGGCATGATCTCTGTGCCGATGCGACCGTCGACCGGGGCGACGGCCCCGTAACGTCCAGACGGCTCCCAGGTGCCCGAGTCACCTTTGCGGTTGCCACCGGAGAGCAGCCCGGCCCCGGAGAGCTTCTCCACCCCGAAGGCCAGGCCCATGTCCGTCTCGCCCGCTTTGACGGCCATGCAGGCCACCCGGAGGGCGGTGGCGCCGGTGGCACAGGCGTTGGCCACGTTGTACACCGGGATGCCGGTCTGACCGAGTTGCTTCTGCAGCTGCTGCCCGATGCCGGCATTGGCCGCCATGAGGTTGCCGGCGCCGATCACACCCATGTCCTTCATCTCGACCCCGCCGTCGGAGAGGGCTCCCAGCACGGCCTCAGAAGC
>DASZGT010000189.1:0-3929 GCA_035938575.1 Acidimicrobiales bacterium | reverse complement strand
GCGGCAGATCGGGTACCGTGCAGGAGTGACCCCCGACCGGTACACGCTGGCCGGCACTGACGTCTCGATCCCGGTGCTCGGCGTGGGCACCTGGGCCTGGGGCGATCGATCAACGTGGGGCATGGGAAGCTACGACACGGCGCTGACCCGTGACTCGATTCGAGAGGCCTGGGAAGCCTCGATCGACGCCGGAGCCACGCTGTTCGACACCGCCGAGGTGTACGGGGGCGGGGAGAGCGAACGGATCATCGGCCAGTTGCTGGCTGGAGACCCCCAACGGGCCTCCACCACCACGGTGGCCACCAAGTTCATGCCGTCGCCGTGGAAGGTGCAGGTTCGCGGCTCCCTGCTCAAGTCGGTGCGGGCCTCGTTGGACCGCCTCAGCCTGCCCGCCGTCGACCTGTACCAGATCCACGGGCCCATCAGCCTTCGCTCCCACGCGGCCATGGCCGATGCCTTGGCCGCCGCCCACCAGGCGGGGTTGGTGAAGGCCGTCGGGGTCTCGAACTATTCGGTCAAGGAGACCCGCTCCATGGCTGAGGCCCTGGGCGCTCGGGGCATGCGCCTGGCCACCAATCAGATCGAGTTCTCGTTGCTGCGACGATCTCCGGAGACGAGCGGCCTCCTGGCCGCCTGCCGGGAGCTGGGGGTGCTTCCCCTCGCCTACTCGCCGATCGGCCAGGGTCGTCTGACCGGCAAGTACTCGGCGTCCCATCCACCCCCCGGCAAGCGAAACTTCTCCAAACACCCGATGGCCGTGGTCGACGGCGTCGTCGACGAGCTACGGCGGATCGGCGACAAGTACGGGGGGAAGCTGCCGAGCCAGGTCGCACTGAACTGGGTGATCGCCAAGGGCGTCGTTCCGATCCCCGGCGCCAAAAACCGGCACCAGGCAGAGGAGAACGCCGGGGCTCTCGGTTGGAGCATCGACGAGGAGGACATGGACCGGCTGGACCAGACGGCCCTCGCGGGCGTCCGCAGCCTCCAAGGCCGGATGTGGCAACACGGTTGAGGCCGGGAGGGCTTCATCGGGTACAGCCCCTAGCCGACGAAGGGAAATCCTGTCGACGACACCACACCGGGTGCCCCGGTGGGCCCGCTGTCCTCTTCCACATTGACCGGTTGCGACGAGGACACCGTGAGCACGGGGAGACCGCCGACCTGTTTGGGTCCGAGCACGGCCACCTGACCGGGGGCGACCGCGAACATGGAGACAGGGTGCGCTCCACCCAGGACCGCAACCGTCACCATGGCCACCAACGGTCCCGGATTGGCCACCGCCAGACTTTCGACCGTGGCGCCGGTGGTGCCGGGCGCCTCCGGCACCCCGGGACCGGGGACCAACCAGCGATCGGCCGCGGTCACCGTTCCCGAGGAGGAGCCAAACACGGGTTGGGAGGCGGTGGACGCAGCCTGGACCGACCGGCCGGCCACGATCGGCGCCGAGGCGGTGACGGTGACAGAATACGGGACCTGCTGTGGGACCCCGGTCGTCCCGGACGCCACAAATGCCGACTCGGAAAGCGGACCCACCACCAGGTGCCTGGGCTCGACCGAGCCGGAGGACAGGCCGAAGGCGATGGTGGCCGTGACCGGAGCGCTGGTGGGATTGGCCAGGTAGAAGGTCACCGTCGACCCCGACGTGTTGGTGGTCTGGGCAAACCGCCATACCGTCGAAAGGGCCGGGGCACCCAATCGCAGGGACAGCCCGCCGCTCGATCCGGAGGACAGCTGTTGGAATTCGGTGCTCACCACCGTCCCTGACTGAGCAGTCACCAGCGTGGCGATGTCCGAGGAGTTCTGCACAAAGTCGCCCACGTTCTCCGCCACCATCTGGCCCGCGGGGACCGTCAAGCCCTGATATGCCTGCGGAGTGATCAGACCGGAGCTGGTGAAGAAGGAGATGTTGACCGATGCGTCGGACGCGGCCGGATTGAACAGGGAGAGTGTCAGGGCGTACCCGGGCACCGTGGACCCGCCGGCGAAGGCCCACCGGGAAGAGGGCTGCGTAGCGCAGGGCGCGGTGCTCCAGCCATTGGGTCCACCGACGACCTGGCTCACCGCCACTCCCCCGGCAGTGAAGGTGAAGGAGGACGAGCTGCTGCCCGGTGGGAGCCCACTGGCCGGATTCACCGCGACGGTCCCGAGCGGCGGGGCCACCACAGAGCGCCGTACGCTCGGAACGGTTCCGCTGCTGGTGGCCAGCCCGATGGAGGTCATCGCTCCGGACACCGACCGGGACGTGGAATTGGTCAGATAGATCGTCGTGTTGGCGGCTGTCCCGGTCCCGGCCGGACAGAATGCCGACGCCGATCGGGCGTCCGGGGGCGCCACCAGCACCCCGTCGCCGGTCGCGGGCGCCGGCGCAGCCGACGAAACCGGAAAGAGCCCGTCGACCACCGCCCCCCCGACCAGCACCACGACCACAGGAAGGATGACCGCCCACCGACCGCGGAGCGGGCCCAACGAGGTGCGGCGGGGCCATCGCGGGTGGGGTGGCCGGTGCGGACCCCGGGGCTCACCTTCGAGGGCTTCGGGCCCCGGCCCGTCGGCGTCGGTCACAGCCTCGCCTGCCAAGCTGCGCCGCCTGCTTCCAACTGCTGCGCCGGTCCGGCGCCGCCATCACGACCGCCGGCGCCGGTTCGCCGCCGGGGGATCCGTACCCGCTGCCAAGGCCCACCCAGGCGCCCGCCCAGCAAGAAGACGACCGCCGCCAGCCACACCACGATCGAGAACAGCAAGGCCGCCGGCGCCACCACCCCACCGTCGAAGTGCAACGTGCTGACCCCCGGTGCCGTCACCCGGTAGCGGGCTGCCCATCCGAACGACGGCGACCGGCTCGCCTGGGCGCCGGTGTGGGTGGTCAGGCTCCATCGACCGGCCGGGGCCAACGCCGCCAGCACCGTGCCCGCCGATACCGGACCGGTGAACGAGCGTGACGCCGCCGGACCCGGAAGCACCGGCACGGCCCTAGGGACGACGGCCGACCCGGGAGGACCAGTCAGCATCCCAGTGCCGGCTCCGGATGCCACCGCGTTCTTGCCCGCGACCACCTCGGCGCGCAACGGGATCGAGGCGGCATTGGCGTAGACGGTGATGCCGGTGCCCGACACCACCGGGGTGAGATCGAGTTGATGACCGAGCGCCGGGGCCAGATCCGGTGGCACCGGGTACACCTCCGGACTCTGCTCACCGGTGATCTCCGGTGCCAGTGAGGTCACGAGCGCCACGTAGAGCACCCCGGCCGGCGCCAGCATCCGACCCAACTGGTCCGTCCGATCGGTTCGGGCCAGGTTGACGGCCGCCACCAGACCGGCCGCCGGGCCCGGTCCGGCCGCATTCCACAACCACCGGGCATCCGGGGCACCGTCCACCGAAGTGGCGTAGGCCAATCCGTCTCCCGCGCTCCACGAACCCAGATTGAGGGATCGCGTATCCCCGAGCCACAGGACCCGAAATGACCCCGCTGCCGGCTTCGAGTGCATCCAGGCCACCGACTGGCTGAAGTCGTTGAGGGGGAGATTCCACCGGCCGGGGAGCGCGGCCACCAGCGTCGGGGCGGCCCCGAGCACCACGGCGGCGGTGGCCATCACGGTCACCAGCTGGCGCCACCCGAAGTCCGCGGCCCGCAGGTCCTCCTCGAAGGCGGTGACACCGAGCCCGATGGCGGCAGAGATGGACACGGCAGCCGGTCCGAGCAGGACCAGCGGGTCGATGGCCAGGCTACCGGTCCATCCCCGTCCGATGGCCCAGGCCAGCAGCCAGCACACGAGGGCGATCGACCAGAATCGGCCCGCCCAGCGAAACCTCGCCCCGCGGGCCAGGGCCAGCGGCACCACTGCCGCCACGGCGAATCCCCAGGCCAGGGGCGAACTGCCGATGGGGCCGACGGCGAAGCGGAGGAGGGATCCCCACGACGCCGCCCCCGA
>DASZGT010000188.1:0-3255 GCA_035938575.1 Acidimicrobiales bacterium | reverse complement strand
CGGCCGGGCGCGCCACCATGGCAGCTGGCGCTGCAGAGCACCGATGACCCGGACCAGGAGTCGGCCGACCCGCTCCACGATGCGCCATCCCTGCGGGCGGACCGTGTCATCCTGGCCGTGCCGGCCGGCGAGGCCGCCGTCATCGTGGGCCCGCATGCGCCGGAGGCCGCGGTCCTGCTCGACTCGATCGCCTACGCCTCGGTGGCCGTGGTCACTCTGTCAGTCCCGACGGATGCCATCCGATCCCCACTTCGAGGGACCGGCTTTCTGGTCCCGCGGGCCTCGACCATCGCCGGAGGTCCGGCCCTGATCACGGGGTGCACCTACCTGGCGCGGAAATGGCCGCACCTGGCTGAGGAGGATGACGAGCTGCTCCGCGTGTCGGTGGGGAGAGCCGGGGACCTGCGTCACCGCGACCTGAGTGACGACGAGCTGACTGCGTCGGCCATCGCCGAGTTGACCGAGCTCCTCGACATCCGGGACGTCCCCCTCGACTCGTTGGTCACCCGGTGGGACGACGCATTCCCCCAGTACGCCGTCGACCATGCGACACGCGTGGGGCGCATCGACCGGGCGGTGGCCGCCCTCGGGGGTGTGGCCGTGGCCGGCGCCGCCTATGGAGGGGTGGGGATACCGGCCTGCATCGGCAGCGGCCGGGCGGCGGCGCGTCGGGTCCTCGACTCCCTCTCCGCCCGATCCGACTCCCCCGGATCCGATGCCACCGGATCCCATGCCACCGGATCCGATGCGAGCGGTGACGAGCCGGTCCCCCCGGAGCTCGGGAAATGACACCGGAGTCGCCACCGCTGTCACCCGCTCCTGCGCCCGTCACCGACGGTGCGCAGGTTCCGCCTTGGCGACCGTCGCGGGTCACCATGACCCGGCGCCGGGACGACACCGTGGTGCCCGGACGAGGGATGGTGGCGATCCCCGCCCTGGCCTCGGGCGTCGGTCTGGCGCTCTCCCTCCCCCCCTGGGGGTGGTGGCTCTTGGCCTTCCCCAGCGCCGGACTGCTGTGGTGGCGACTGGGCGGCCTGCGCCCCCGGACCAGGTTGTGGGCGGGTTGGCTGGCCGGCCTCGGTTGCTACGTACCCGGTCTGATGTGGGCGCGGTCGTTCACCATCCCCGGCGCCATCGTCCTGATCGCGGTTGAGGCGTCCTTCGTGGCGGTCGCATGCCTGCTCGTCCCTCCGGGGCCCGACGCGGCCCGCGCCCTGGCCTTCCCGGCGGCCATGACCCAGGCGGAAGCGGCGCGGGCCTCCTGGCCGTTCGGCGGGCTGCCCCTCGGCGGCGTCTTCCTGGGGCAGGCGGGAGGGCCCCTGCTCGGCGTGGCCCGGCTGGGAGGCCCGCTGGCGTTGACGGCGGCGGTCTACGTCGGCGGCGTGGGACTGGCAGCGCTGGTGGGAGCGGGGCGACGGGCCTGGCGCGACGGTGCCCGAGTGCGATGGTTCGGGCAGAACGATCCGGCCGGTGGCTCCGGTCCGGACGGAACCGACGGCGGCGGGGTGGTGGCCCGGGAGCGGACCGAGGGGGTGGTGGCCGGGGCCGTCGCTGGGCTCGGGACGCTGGCTCTGGTCGGGGCGATCGCCCTCGGCGCCCTGGTCGGTGTTTCGATCGGCGCGGACCACGCACCCGATGGAGGCCCGCCGATCGGCCCCCTCTCCACCGCGGCGGTGCAAGGAGGAGGGGTGCGCGGCTTCCGCAAGTCCCAGGTCGACCCCCGCGTGGTGCTGGCCGCCCAGATGTCGGCCACCGCGCGCCTCCAGCAGCTCGACCACGGCAACGCCCCCCAACTGGTGCTGTGGCCGGAGGACGTGGTGTCCCTCGACACGACCCTCTCCGACTCCTCGGAGGAGGCGGTCCTCTCCAACCTGGCCAGCACACTGCACACCACCTTGGTGGTGGGGATCACCGAGACCATCGCCGCCACCACCTTCCGCAACGAAGTGGTGGCGTGGGGTCCCGACGGGGCCCTCGTCGCGCGCTACGAGAAGGTCCACCGCGTCCCCTTCGGCGAGTACGTGCCCTACCGGAGCCTGTTCGCCCATCTGGGCAACCTGTCCGCCGTCCCCCTCGACGCCGTGCCGGGTACGGGCACCGGCCTGTTGCCCACGCCGGCCGCCCCCCTCGGGACGTTGATCTCCTACGAGGTGTTCTACGCCGATCGGGGACGTGCGTCGGTGCGCAACGGTGCGCAGCTGCTGATCGTCCCCACCAACACCTCGTCGTATGCCACGGCCCAGGTCCCCACCCAGGAGATCGCCGCCTCCAAGGTCCAGGCCGTCCAGCAGGGGCGCGATCTCCTTCAGGCCGCGCCCACCGGCTACAGCGCGGCCATCACCAATCGCGGCACCTTGCTGCAGCGCTCGGTCCTCGGCCGGCAGCAGGTCATCCTCGCCGCCCTCTCCCGGCGCAGCGGGTGGACCCTGTACGTCCGCTACGGGGACACTCCTCCCCTGGGTCTGGCGGTGGCGGCCCTGGCGGGCGGGTGGGTTGTGGCCGGAAGGCGGGACCGTCGCAAGGGGAGGCAGAACCGAAGCAGGTGAGCGGCCGGTCGCCTCCGACTGGTCGCGGTCAACCCAGGACCCGCCGGAAATAGGTGGCCGACGGCTCGTATCCGAGGCCGGTGTAGAAGCCGGCGGCGCGTCGGGTGGCCAGAGCGACGAGCTTGGAGCCCCGGTCGGCGGCACGGCGTTCGAACTCCTCCATGAGCATTCTCCCGAGACCGGCCTGTCGTTGGCCCTGGCGGACCATGATCTCCTCCACCCAGGCCACCGTTCCGTTGGCGAAGAAGGTGAGGTGCTCGAAGCCGAGCAGGTAGCCCTGCACGGATCCGTGCTGCTCGACGACCAGCACGCAGGCACCCGGGTCGGCGATGAGGGCACGGTAGTGCCGGTGGAATTCGGCCGGCCGGGGGACGAGCGAGGTGGCGAAGCGGCGGGCCAGGTCGAACACCGAGTCGGCGTCGGCCTCCTGCGCGGCTCGGACGACCGGTTCGTCGGGCACCCAGACATCGTGGCAGAGCGCCCGTGGCGTCGAGGCCGCCCGCCCACCGGACCCGGTGCTGCGCCCGTGTTACCGGTGGCGCGCCGGTGTTACCCGTGCTGTGCCCGTGTTACTCGTAGTACCCCGAGTGGATGTACACGCACGGGATCCCCTCGCCGTGGAACATGGCGAAGTTGTTGGGGTCGTCTTCGAAGGCCAGCCTCAGGTCGAACCCGTAGGACCGCAGCTCCTCGACGCTGTCCCGCTTGA
>DASZGT010000187.1:0-2299 GCA_035938575.1 Acidimicrobiales bacterium | reverse complement strand
CGACCCGTGGCAGGAGTTCGCCAACTCCCACCAGGTGGGCGAGCTGGTCTACGGGCGAATCACCAAATTGGTGCCGTTCGGCTCGTTTGTCCAGGTGGGGGACGGTATCGAAGGCCTCGTCCACATCTCGGAGATGGCCGGACACCACGTCGACCTCCCCGAGCAGGTGGTGACGCCGGGCGAGGAGTTGTGGGTCAAGATCATCGACATCGACCTCCAACGCCGCCGGATCAGCCTTTCCATCAAGCAGGCGGCGGAGGGCGGGGAGGTGTCCGAGGAGTACCGCGAGGCGTTCGGTGAGCACGCCTACGATGCCGAGGGCAATTATGTCGGGCCGTTCGAGTTCGCCGAGGCCGAATTCACCCCGGAGACCGAGGCGCAGGCGGCCTGGGCCGACTACGTGGCCGAGCACGGCCCCGGCGAAGGCGATCCCGACGACCCCAGCGCCCCCGCCCCACCCGGAGCGGAGGTTCCGGCCCCGGCTGTCGCCCAAGGGCCCGCACCTGCGGCCCCCACCCCGTCGGACCCAGCGCCTTCAGATTCCGCGCCGTCGGACTCAGCGCCGTCGGACCCGGCGCCGGCAGCCGAGGCACCGACGGTGGCCGCGCCAGACGCCTGAGTCAGGCCCGCCGGTCCGCCGGCGGCGGTCAGACGTCGATCTCGACCGGGACCGGGTCAGGCGATGGCCCCACTCCGGATGCCTCCAGCGGGGTCGCCGCCGCAGAATCCCCGACGGAACCGCCGACCAGCGGGAAGTGACAGGCCACCTGGTGGCCCGGGGCGATGTCGCGCAGAGGCGGTTCCTGTTCGGCGCAGAGAGCCTGGGCGTAGGGGCACCGGGTGCGGAACCGGCACCCCGACGGAGGATTGAGCGGGGAGGGAAGCTCACCGCTGAGCGCCTTGTGATCGGTGGCGTGGTCCGGATCGGGCTCGGGGATGGAGGCCAGGAGCGCCTCGGTGTAGGGGTGGGCCGCGGCGCGGTAGAGATCGTCGGAGCCGGCCACCTCGACCAGCTTGCCCAGGTACATCACCGCCACCCTGTCGCTCACATTCTTGACCACGGCCAGGTCGTGGGCGATGAAGACCATGGTCAGGCCGAACTTCTCCTTGAGGTCCGCCAGCAGATTGAGGATCTGGGCCTGTACGGACACGTCGAGGGCCGAGACCGGCTCGTCGCAGATCAGGAGGTCGGGATCGGCCATGAGGGCCCGGGCGATGCTGATGCGCTGGCACTGGCCGCCGGAGAACTCCTGGGGACGTCGGTCGCCCGCCGCGTCCGGGTCGATCCCCACCGCCTCGAGCATCTCCCGCACCTGCGCGGCCCGCTCCTTCTTGGTGCCCCGCCTCCAGATGGTGAGCGGTTCCGCCACGATGTCGCGCACCTTCCGTCGCGGATTCAGGGACGAGATCGGGTCTTGAAAGATCATCTGGATCTTGGTCCTGACCTGCCGGAGCTTCCGGCGGGAGAGCTGGCCCAGATCCTGTCCCCGGTAGACCACACGGCCCGAGGTCGGGGGCTGTACCTGTACCAGGGCACGGCCGGTGGTCGTCTTGCCGCAACCGGACTCGCCCACCAGTCCGAGGGTCTCGCCGCGCCTGACCGCGAACGAGACTCCCGAGACCGCGTGCACGGTCCGCTTGCCACTGCGGAACTCCACCACCAGGTTGTCGGCGGTGAGCACGACGTCCTCCGCCGACGTCGCCGCATCTCCGGTGTGGGTCGAGAGATCACTCATGTGGATTGGACACCGGCCTCGGGGTTGACAGCGGCGTCGCCCGGCGCAGCCCGGTCGGGAGGGACGACGTCCGGGAACCTTTCGGGTACGGGGCGGGGCCCGGTGGGGATCGGTGACGGTCCTGCCTCGGCCGGGCCGGAGGGTGCGGTGGAGACCCCGTTGACCAACGGGAACCAACAGGCGAACAGGTGGTCGGGGGAGCCGGCGGTGCGGAGCGGTGGGTCGCTCTCCCGGCACTTGTCCTGAACGTAGGGGCAACGGGGGGAGAACCGGCAGCCCTTGGGTGGGTGGATGAGGTCAGGAGGTCGCCCGGCGATGGCGTGGAGCCGCATTCCGCTCGGATCGGCCAGACGGGGGATCGAGTCCATCAGGGCCCTGGTGTACGGCATGTGGGTGTCGTTGAACAGCGTGTGGGCGGGCGCCTGTTCGACGATGCGGCCCGCGTACATGACCACGATGTCGTCGGCACGGGTGGCCACCACGCCCAGGTCATGGGTGACCAGGATCACCGCCATGTGCCGTTCGCGCTGCAACTCCCGCAACAGGTCGAGGATCTGGGCCTG
>DASZGT010000186.1:0-2429 GCA_035938575.1 Acidimicrobiales bacterium | reverse complement strand
CGCCAGCCGGCCAGGCTCCTCCCGGAGTCCGAGCTGCGGACCCAGTGCTATGTGAGCCTCCAGGTCACCGATCGCCCCGGTGTCCTGGCTGCGGTGGCCAAGGTGTTCGGTGACAACAACGTGTCAATCCGGTCGATGGAGCAGGAGGGCTACGCCGGCGAGGCGCAATTGCTGTTCCTCACCCACCTCGCCCGTGAGGGGGATGTGCGCTCCACCCTCGCCGCGCTGTCGGACCTGGACCCGGTGGAGAGGATCGGAGGACTGATGCGCATCGTGGGTGAGGCGGAATGACCGAGACCGGGCGCGCCGGTTCCTGGCGCGGCGTGATCGAGGAGTACCGCAGTTTCCTTCCGGTGTCGGACGCCACGCCGGTGGTCACGCTGCTCGAGGGCGGAACGCCGCTGCTCCCGGCTCCCCGGCTCTCCGCCCGGGTCGGCGCTCGTGTGATGTTGAAGGTGGAAGGTGCCAATCCCACCGGCTCCTTCAAGGACCGGGGGATGACCGTGGCCATCTCCAAGGCTGCCGAAGAAGGGGCCAAGGCAGTCGTGTGTGCGTCGACCGGCAACACCTCGGCATCGGCGGCCGCGTTCGCTGCCCGTGCCGGCCTCACCTGCGCCGTCCTGATACCTGAAGGTCACATTGCTCTGGGGAAGTTGGCGCAAGCGTTGATCCACGGTGCGCGGGTGTTGCAGGTGCGGGGCAATTTCGACCAATCCCTCACCATCGTGCGAGAGTTGGCCGAGCGGGCTCCTGTCACGGTCGTCAATTCGGTCAACCCCTACCGGATCGAGGGCCAGAAGTCAGGCGCCTTCGAGATCGTGGACGCGCTGGGGGATGCTCCCGATGTCCACTGCATCCCGGTGGGCAATGCCGGGAACATCACCGCCTACTGGAAGGGCTATCTCGAGTTCAAAGAGGCCGGGCGCTCCACCCGCCTGCCGCGCATGCTCGGCTTTCAGGCCGCGGGGGCGGCTCCCATCGTCGAGGGCCATCGGATCGAACACCCGGAAACGGTGGCGACCGCCATCCGGATCGGCAATCCCGCCGGTTGGTACGGTGCGACCTCGGCGGCCTCGGAGTCCGGCGGCGGGATCGCCGCCGTGACCGACGAGGAGATCATTGCCGCGTATCGATTTCTCGCCGCGGAGGAGTCGGTGTTCTGTGAGCCGGCGTCGGCCGCCTCGGTGGCCGGTCTTCTCAAAACCGGCCTGCCTGTCGGCGTCGGTCCCGGTGCCACCGTGGTGTGCGTACTCACCGGGCACGGTTTGAAGGACCCCGACATCGCCATCAGTCAGATCTCGGTGCCGACGGTGGTCGACGCCGACCTCGATGCGGTGCTCGACGAGTTGTCGCTGTAGGACCCGACCGGGGCCTTGTGGCCACGTCTGTCAGGGCCGACGAGGTCTCTCGACCCTCGCCCGGGGCCTCAGAGGGGAGGGTTGTTGCCGGAGTGGTCAGCGCCCTGTAGTATGGGTGCACCTTCGCTTCCACAACACGCCCGTTCGGGCTTGTGGGCGAGACCTTCTGGTTTGCGTCTGGCGACGCGATCAGCTCGCACTTGGCGTCGGGGGGAGTACCACGCGAGAGGCGATCTCGAAACTGGCAACTCCCCACCCCTGATTCCCTGGCAGATGGAGTCAATCCACCTGCCAACGAGGACATTCGAAACGAGGAAGCCGATGACTGCCGAACAGCAGCTCGAGCGCTCGGTGTTGGAGGGCAAGGAGCGGGACGAGCTCCAGGCCATCGCGCAGGCTCTGTCTGTGAAGACCAACACCAGAACGAAAAAAGCGGACATGATCGATGGCATTCTCAAGGCCACCGGAGTCTCCGTGGACGACAACACAGCACCCAGCCCGGGAGCGAGCAGCGTGGACGGCGGCCCGGCATCCAACGGTGCGGCCTCCCCGAACGGATCTGCTGTCGGCAGCCGTCGGAGTGCCCGGCCCAACGCCTCCTCGGGGGGCACGGCCGAGGAGGGCGGGACCAGCTCAGACGGGGGAGAACTCTCGGAGGGCGCATCCGATCCTGACGCCTCCGGTGCCGACGGCTCGGGCCGCCGCCCGGGCCGGCGCCGGCCGGCGGTGCAGACGTTCAGCCCCACCGACGACGTCGATCAGCCAGGGTCGACCGTCGAGCTGGACGACGACTTCGACTCGATGCCGGCGGGTTCGGAGAATGGCTCCGAAGGCGACGAGTCGGATGGTCCAGCAAGGTCCACGGGCCTGCAGGGTGGTGACGGAAGTCGCCAAGGATCGCAAGTCGGTGGTGGCCAGGGAAGCAACCAGGGCAACAACCAGAACAACCAGAGCAATCGCAACAACCGCAACAACCAGAACAACCGCAACAACCAGAACAATCGCAACAACCAGGGGAACCGCAACCAGGGCGGCGGCAATGACGACATGGGGAACCGCCGCAGCAATCGG
>DASZGT010000185.1:0-15670 GCA_035938575.1 Acidimicrobiales bacterium | reverse complement strand
CCCCCCTTCATGGCGGTATCGATGTCCTCGATCGACGCCACACCCTGCTCGTAGAGCCGGACCGCGTTGTTCAGATACGGGAACAGCAGGGCGTTCACGATGAAGCCGGCCTGGTCCTTGACCTCGACCGGAGTCTTGCCGCAGGCCTCGGCGAACTGGCGGGCCGCCGCAATCGTGTCAGAGGAGGCGGTGAGCGGCCTGACCACCTCCACCAGGGACATGACCGGTGCCGGGTTGAAGAAGTGGACGCCACACACCTTGTCGGGCCGGCCCGTCTGCATGGCCAGCTCGATGACCGGAAGCGTGGAGGTGTTGGTGGCCAGAATGGTGTGATCTCCGGTGATCCGGTCGAGCTCGTTGAAGAGCTCCTTCTTCACCGCCAGGTCCTCGACCACCGATTCGATGACCAGGTCGACATCCTTGAGCGCCGAGAGGTCCGAGGTGGCAGCCACCCGGGCCAAGGCCTCATCGCGCTCGGCTTCGGTCTTCTTGCCCTTCTCGATCTGCCGGTTGAGCGACTTCTCGAGGGCGGCGATGGTGGCGTCAGCGGTCGACTGGCTGCGAGATCGGAGCACGACCTCGAACCCGCTGACAGCCGCTGTCTCAGCGATGCCCGAGCCCATGATGCCCGAGCCGACAATTCCCACGCGCGCGATTGACATAGGCAGGGATGCTAGCTGCGGCCAGCCCGGCGCTGCTCCGGTGGTCGGCCTGATCCAGGCTGAGCACCGCAGAACGCAGCTCGTTGACCAGGTGCTCGGCCCCGGGGCGTTTGCCATTGCCCCTGCCGACCGACACCATGGGGGCGATGAACGACTCATCTGGCCATCCCGACCCGCCGTCGACCACGGATGGACGGGCCGCCCCCGCCCCCGCTCCCGCCCCTCCGGCCCCGGCCCGGCGGCCAGCGAAGAACCAGCCGACCAAGGCCACCAAGGCGGCCGTCGGTGCGAAGGGCGCCGCCGCCGGGCGTTCCCCGACGAAGGCAGCAGGCACCACCAAGCGGTCCGGTGCCGGGCTGGGCGCGGCCGGCGCTCGGCCCCGTGGGACCGGCTCGAGGTCGCGTACCGGGCCCTCTTCCGCTCCGGTCTCCTCGCAGCCCTCGGCCGATGGCCCGACCGGAGGGGGCGCCACGGATCCAGGGCCGACCCCGGGGGGCGGACCCTGGCGGGGCGGACCTCGGCGCCGGCTCACCCTCTACGACCGCCGCCTCCAGACGGCCAACGAGCGTTGGTCACTGGTGCCGCGGACCCTGGCCCGGCTCTTTCGCCATCCCGATCTGGTGCTGGCGCTGCTTGGGAAGCGGGCTGCGGTGGAACGGGACGGGAGGGTGTTGAACCGCAGCGCGCAGGCCTTGGTCGAGTTGACGAACCGTTTCGGAGGCGAAGCCGGCGGCTCCCCCGAAGCTGCCCGCCGCTACGACCCCACCCTCATGCGCACACGGTTGCGCCGCGCCGCGCCCGCGGTCATGCCGGTCCGCACCGATGTCCATGTCGCCGGCAGGGTTGTCACGGGGCCGACCGGGGCCCCCGACATCAGTCTCCGCATCTACCGTCGCTTCGGTTCCGGCCTCAGGTCCTGGCGGGGAGGGCGCGACCTGCTGCCGGCCATCGTCTACTTCCACGGCGGCGGCTGGGTGGCCGGGGACCTCGACACCCATGACGCCTCGTGTCGGATGCTGGCTGCGGCCAGCAGATGCCTGGTCGTGGCCGTCGACTACCGGTTGGCTCCCGAGCACGCGTTCCCTGCCGCCGTCGACGACGCCCTGGCCGCATACGCCTGGGTCCACCGCCACTGCGGAGAGCTCGGGATCGCCGAGGGCCAGGTGGGTGTGATGGGTGACAGCGCCGGTGGCAATCTGGCCGCCGTCGTGGCCCAGGAGACCCGCAGTGGAGGTCCGGCGGCGGTGGCGGACCTCCCACCGCCGGTGGCTCAAGGCCTCGTCTACCCCGTGGCCGACGTCCGATTCGACACGCCCTCGATGCAAACCATGGGCGCCGGCTTCCTCCTCACCCGCGACACCATGGAGTACTACCGCGGCGAGTACCTCCCCCGTCGGGCCGATTGGGTGACGCCCCGGGCATCGCCGCTCCTGGCCGGCGACCTCAGCGGCCTGGCGCCGGCCCTGGTGGTGACGGCGGGTTTCGACCCGCTGCGGGACGACGGGGCCAACTACGCCGAGGCCCTGCGCACGGCCGGGGTCGACGTCGAGTACCGCTGTTACGACGACCAGATCCATGGGTTCATGGGGATGGGCGTCCTGTCCGACTCACTGGCGCTGGCCACGGAGGTCTGCGATTCCATGGGCCGCCTCATGCGGCGTTCGGCTCCGAAGGGTCCTCCGGCCTAGGCCCGTCGTTCGATCCCTCCCACCCGCCTCGACCTCTACAGTTGGGCCAATGGCCCCAACTCCCGGAATCCTGGCTCTGGTGGGCGGCGGCGAATGGCAGGACGGGTGCTCGTTCGACGAGGAATTTCTCGCCGCGTCAGGTTCCGATCAGGTCCTGGTCCTGCCCACCGCGGCGGCCTACGAGCATCCCGAGCGTCTGGTGGTCCGGGCCGGGGAGTGGTTCGGTCCGCTCGGGGCCCAGGTCGAAGGGTTGATGGTCCTCTCTCGGGCAGACGCCGAGGACGGCGGCGCGGCCGAGGTCATGCGGGGCGCCACCATGATCTACGTGAGCGGGAGTTCACCGATGCACATCCGCAGCGTGCTGAAGCACTCCAAGGTCTGGGACGCGTTGGTCGAAGCGTGGAGCCACGGCGCCGTGGTCGTCGGTTCCTCGGGCGCGGCCATGGCCCTGACCGACCCCATGGTCGACGCCCGCGGCGGGGGCCTGACCATCGGCCTCGGGCTGCTGACCGGACTCGCGGTCGTCCCCCACTTCGGGGACACCCATGAGGACGAGCACGGCGAGAAGCTGCACCGGTCGGTGCAGCTGGCCCCGGCCGGCACTCCGGTGGCCGGCATCCCCGAGCGCACCGCCCTCATCCGGGATCCGAGCGGGCCGTGGCGTTCGTCCGGTGTGGGGGAGGTGGCGGTCTTTCTGGACGGCAGGCGGGCGGAGTCCGGACTCGGCGTACTACCGACCTGAGGACCTGCTTCTTGTTGCAGTCCCCGGCCCCGCCGGACCGGGGGCACCGAGCAGCAGCAGGCCTCAGTCGGCTTCCGTGATGGTCACCGACTCGATGGCGACCTGCTCCGAAGGCGCCCCCGACCGGCTGCCCACAGACTCGATGGCCTGGACAACCTCCAAGCCCCCGACGACCTTGCCGAACAGCGAGTAGCTCGGGGGCAGGGCGGCGCCGTCCGGCCCGCTCACGATGAAGAACTGGCTGCCGTTGGTGTGAGGACCGGCGTTGGCCATGGCCAGTGAGCCGATCTCGTAGCGGCCCGGCGCCGGGAGCTCGTCGTCGAAGCGGTAGCCCGGACCGCCCCGCCCCGATCCCTCCGGGTCCCCGCCCTGCAGCATGAACCCCGGAATGATCCGGTGGAACACGATCCCGTCGTAGTAGTGCCAACGGGCCAGGAACACGAAGTTGTTGACCGTGCGGGGGGCGGCAATGGCGTCGAGGGCGATGGTCATGGTGCCTTTGGACGTCGTCACTTCAGCGGTGTAGCGCTTGGCGGGGTCGATGACCATGGGGGGCGGCCCGTCGAACCGTTGGGTCTTGGGGCTGGAGCCGTCTGCTGCCGGAATCTCAGGGGGCATGTGACTTCCTTCTGGTTGTCGTTGGGTTTGGACGTCTGTGGAGTGGCCGGTTCCAACCCGGCTCGACCGTCGCGGTGTGAAGGGCCGGGCGGCTATGAGGTGGCGATGGTCACGGACACCATGCGATGAAGGGTGGCGGGCGTGCCGCTGCTGGCCCCGGCGGCATTGATCGTCGAGACCACGCTCATGCCGGACGTCACCTTTCCGAACAGGGTGTAGCTCGGAGCCAGGGACTCCCCCTGGGATCCGGCCACGATGAAGAACTGGCTGCCGTTGGTGTTGGCCCCGGAGTTGGCCATGGCCACTGAGCCGAGCGGATATTGCGGCGAAGCGGTCTTGGGCAGCTCGTCGGCGAACTGATAGCCGGGACCGCCCATCCCGGTGCCGGTGGGGTCGCCGGTCTGGTCGACGAAGGAGGGAATGACCCGGTGGAAGACGATGCAGTCGAAGAAGTGCTGATCGGCCAGGAAGACGAAGCTGTTGACGGCCTTGGGCGCCGCCTTCGGATCGAGCTGGAGGGTGAACGGTCCCACGTCGGTGACGACGGTCGCCGTGTACGTCTTGGACGCATCGATGGTCATGGCCGGGGCCGTGGGCCACGACGGCTTGTTGAGCGTGGCGCTGAAGCTCGCCGGGCAGTTCGCCGACGTGGTGATGGCGCTCGGTGACCTGTTGCCCGACCCCCCGGAGGCGGCCGGCCTGGTGGTGCTGGAAGAGGTACTGGACGTGGTGGACGTGCTCGACTGCTTCTTCGACGGCTTGAAGATGAGATAGGAAAGGCCGATCACGATGGCTGCCACGATGGCGATGGTGATGGTGCGCCGTAGGTTCTGCCGGCGCTTCTGGGCCTTCTGCTCCGCCTCCAGGCGGGCTTGGCGGCCGGCCTTCTGACGTTGACGCTTCTCGGTGGGCACGGGGCATCAGGGTAGTCGGTCCTACTTGGGCGGTCGGTGTCGGCTACCCGGTGCCGGGCGGGACGGTGGAACCGTCCCTGTAGCCTTGACCACCATGTCGCTGACGGTGCAGAAATTCGGCGGAACCTCTGTCGCCGACGCCGACAGGATCCGCGCCGTTGCCGACCACGTGGCGCGCAGCCGGCGGACGGGCGACGAGGTGGTGGTCGTGGTCAGCGCCATGGGCCGCACCACGGACCAGTTGATCCGGCTGGCTGGAGACGTCAGCGCCGTCCAGCCCACCCGCGAGGTCGACATGCTCCTGAGCGCCGGGGAGCGCATCTCGATGGCGCTGCTGTGCATGGCCCTGGCGGAGCTCGGCGTCGAGGCCACCTCCTACACCGGGAGCCAGGCCGGCATCATCACCGACGCCGTGCACACCAGGGCCAGGATCGTCGAGATCCGTGCCGACCGGCTCCGAGCCACCCTCGACGGGGGTGGGGTTCCGGTGGTGGCCGGCTTCCAGGGCATGTCCGTCGAGCGCGATGTGACCACACTGGGACGCGGGGGGTCGGACACTACGGCAGTGGCACTGGCTGCGGTGCTCGATGCCGACGCCTGCGAGATCTACACCGATGTGCCCGGGGTGTTCAGCACCGATCCGCGCATCGTGCCCGAGGCCCGCAAGCTGGCCCGGGTCAGCTACGAGGAGATGCTGGAGATCTCGGCCACCGGGGGCCGAGTGCTCTCGCTTCGCTCGGTGGAGTTCGCCCGGAACCACCATGTTCCCCTGCACGTGCGTTCGAGCTTCACCTGGGAGCCTGGGACCTGGATCGATGAGGAGGATGCAACCATGGAGCAGTCCGTCGTCACCGCGGTGACCCACGATGTCTCGGAGGCCAAGGTGACGGTCATCGGTGTGCCCGACCGCCCGGGGTTGGCCGCCCGACTGTTCCGGGCCCTGGCGGACCGCAATGTGAATGTGGACATGATCGTGCAGAACACATCGGTGCACGGCACCACCGACATCTCGTTCACCGTGCCGGGCCACGACCTGGCTGTCAGCACCGAGGTGTGCCACGGTCTGGTGCCCGAGTTGGGCGCCACCGGCGTGAGTAGCGACGATGCCGTGGCCCGGGTGTCCCTGATCGGGGCCGGTATGAAGACCCATCCCGGCGTGACCGCACTGACCTTCGAGACCCTCGCCGCCGCCGGCATCAATATCGAGATGATCTCGACGTCGTCGATCCGCATCTCCTGCATGGTCCGCGCCGGCGCCGCCGAAGAGGCTGTCCGCGCCCTGCACAAGGCGTTCGAGCTGGCGTGATCAACGCTGAGGTGCGGGCCCCGACGCCGGTCGCCTCCGGTGGATGGGAGCGCCCGTAGACTAGGCCCATGCGTATGGCAGTGGTCGGTGCGACCGGGCAGGTCGGGACGGTCATGCGTGCGGTCCTCGTCGAGCGGGACTTCCCGCTCGACGATCTGAGGCTGCTGGCCTCGTCCCGCTCCGCCGGCCGTCGTCTCGCCTTCCGGGGACGCGAGGTGACGGTCGAGGACGCGGCCACCGCCGATCCGGGTGGTGTGGACGTCGCCCTCTTCTCCAGCGGCGCCGCGGCCTCGAGAGATCTGGCCCCCAGGTTCGCCTCCGCAGGGGCCATCGTGATCGACAATTCGTCGGCGTGGCGGATGGACCCGATGGTTCCCCTGGTGGTCCCGGAGGTCAACGCGGCGACGCTGGCCTCGATCCCCAAGGGCATCGTGGCCAATCCGAACTGCACGACCATGGTGGCCATGCCGGTCCTCAAGCCCCTTCACGATGCCGCCGGTCTCCGTCGCATCGTGGTCGCCACCTATCAGGCCGTCTCCGGCTCCGGCCTGGCCGGGGTCGATGAGCTCGAAGGACAGCTCATCAAGACGGTTGACGGCGCCGCCGCCCTGACATTCGACGGCGATGCCGCCGACTTCCCCGCGCCGCGCACGTTCCCGGACACCATCGCCCACAATGTGATCCCACTGGCCGGCCATATGGTGGAGGACGGCTCAGGCGAAACGAACGAAGAGCAGAAGTTCCGCGATGAGAGCCGGAAGATCCTCGACATCCCAGGGCTCGACGTCGCCTGTACCTGTGTCCGTGTCCCTGTGTTCACCGGCCATTCGCTGGCCATCGTGGCCGAGTTCGACCGGGCCTTGAGCCCCGATCAGGCCAGTGACCTTCTGAGGGGCGCCCCCGGGGTGGAGCTCGCCGCCCTGCCCACACCGCTGCGCGCCGCGGGGCGGGATCCGACACTGGTCGGCCGCATCCGGGCCGTGGACGGCCGTCCCGATCGACTGGCGCTGTTCATCAGCGGTGACAACCTGCGGAAGGGGGCTGCGCTCAACGCAGTCCAGATCGCCGAATCGCTGCTCTCGTTGGGCGTCATCGCCTGAACGTCCCTCGAGAGCGGCGGGCTGAGGCGGATGCGGGGCCCGGACGCCCTCAGGTGGGCCAGGCCGTCTGGGTCGTCGACGGGGTCAGCACCGCGACCCGCTTGGCCAGGTTCACCGCATGGTCGCCGAACCGCTCGTAGAAGCGGGCCACCATGGCCAGTTCGACCGCCACCGGCAGGGGCATGGTGCCGGCCACCACCTCCATGGTGAGGCTCACGTGGAGGTCGTCCATCTCGTCATCGAGCGTGTCGACGAGCGCCGCGGCCATGGGCTGTCGCTCGGCGTAGGCGTCAGTGGTGGCCCGCCACATGTGGATGGCCACTTCGCCCATGCGCTCGATGAGCCCTCGGCTGCGCGCCGACAGCTCGGTGCCGAGCCCCCGGGCCGCCCGCCGGGCCACGTGCTCGGCCAAGTCGCCGTTGCGCTCCAGATCCGGGACCATCCTGATCACCGTGACCAGAAATCGGAGGTCGCTCGGAGAGGTGATGCCGGCCACAGTGAGCTGCTCGAGGGTGAGCTGCTCGATGTCGTGATAGAGGGAATCCACCACTTCGTCGCGGTCGGCCAGGGCCTTGGCCGCCTCCCGGTCTCCCGACAAGAGGGCGAGGGTGGCGCCGGCCACCGACTCCCCGACCAGGGCGAACAGCTGGAGGACCTTGCGGTCTATCTGTTCGAGGGCGTCATCCACCCGATCCACCGTACTGCGCACGAGGGGCGGAATTGACCGGGCCGACGCCACCGGAGGCCGGCCGGGGTCATGGAGGATCCCCCGGATCCGACGGCACCGGAGCATCCCTCAGCTGAGCCACCGGCTCATCGGCCAATTGAATGGTGTCACCCACGATGACCCTCGGTCCTGAGCCCCACGAGAGGTACCTCCACGACCAATTGATCAGCACGACGATCCTGTTGCGGAATCCGATCAGGTAGACGAGGTGGAGACCGAGCCAGGCCAGCCACCCGAGGGTGCCGCGCACCAGGGCGCCGTTGGGGAATTGGGTGATGGCCGCCCTCCGGCCGATGGTGGCCATGATGCCCTTGTCGTGGTAGCGGAATGGCTCAGTGGACCGGCCCTCGAGCCGGCTGAGGATCTGGGCGGCGGCGTGCGCCCCTGACTGGATGGCTACCTGGGCCAACTGGGGGCAGATCTTGCCGGGCTCGTTCGACCCCGCTCCCCACGGGACGGCGGCGGCGTCCCCGATGGCGAATCCGTCGTGGTGCCCGACGAGCGAGAGATCGGCTTCGACCAGGAGCCGACCATTGGGTCCGACCGTCGACCCGACATGCGAGGCGACAGTGTTCTCCACCGTGACGCCACCGGCCCAGACAACGGTCTCGGTGGGTATCTGTGTCCCGTCGTCCAGTTCCACGCAGCTGTCGGTGACCGACTTGACCATGCGCCCCAGCCGAAGCTCGATCCCCCGACCTCGGAGGGTGTCGGCGGCGTAGGAGGCTGCCGACGGCTTGAACGGGGTGAGCAGCCTGTCCAGGCCGTCGACGAGGATGATCCGGCCCGTCTTGCGATCGAAGCGGAAGCCGTCGTGACGAACGGCCACGTCCAGCAGTTCGGCCAGTGCGCCGGCCACCTCCACGCCTGTGGGCCCACCGCCGACGACGACAAAGGTCAGCGGCCCCTCGGCGGCCCGCGCCGGGTGGGTGTCCGCGTCCTCGAGCCTCCTCAACACGTGGTCCCGCAGCCTGCGGGCGTCGGTGAGGGTGTAGAGCGGAAAGCTGAACTCCGAGGCACCGGGGATCCCGAAGTACCTGGCGGTCGCGCCGCTGGCCACGATGACCGAATCGAAGTCCAGGGGATCGGAGCCCTCGAGGAGGACGTGGCGACGCTCCCAGTCGACCCCCCTCACGGCGGCGAACCTGAAGCGGACGTTGGGCGCCTTCCCGAAGATGACCCGGATGGGATAGGCGACGTCTCCGGACTCGAGGCCGGCGGTGGCCACCTCGTAGAGCATGGGCTGGAAGGTGTGGAAGTTCCTCTGGTCGACGATCGTCACCTCGACGGGCTTACCGACCAGCGCCTTCGCCGCCGAGAGACCACCGAATCCGGCACCCACGATGACGACGCGATGCATCTGTCCATGGTGGCACACACGGAGCTGGGGGCATCGGGGAACCATTCGGTCCCCGGGACTGTCGCACCCCCTCGGTACGCTGGCCGCCTAGGGCCGTGAGGGCCCAGGGAGGACTTGCCATGATCACGGGACTGATACTCGGGCTCGTCGCTGGTGGGGCCGTCGGACTGGCCGTGGGCCTCCTGGTCCGCGCCGGCCACGTGACGGCGGCGCGCACGGCCGAGGCTCGGCTGGCCGATGCCCTCGGACAGAACCAGGTGCTGGCGGGAGACCTCACCGGGCTGCGGTGCCAGATGGCCGAACAGCAGCAGCACCTCAGCACGTTGCAGGGTGATGCCGCCCGTCTGACCACGGAGCTCGACCATGAGCGCAAGGCCGCCGAGCAACGGGCCGCCACCTTCGATGAGACGCGTAGCCAGCTGACGGGGGAGTTCGCCCGACTGTCCACCCTGGCCCTGCAACAGAACAATGAGCAGTTCCTGCAGCTGGCCGATACGAAGCTCAAGGAGACGCGCCAGGCGGCGGAGGGAGAGCTGGCCAAACGCCAGGAGGCCATCGAACTGCTCCTGAAGCCCATCGGTGAGCAACTGGGCAAGTACGAGGCGGGGATGCAGCGGCTCGAGGTCGAGCGCCAGCGGGCCTACACGACCTTGACCGAGCAGATGAAGAACCTCTCCATCTCTCACGATCACCTGCAGAAGGAGACGCGAAACCTGGTCACGGCGCTGCGTTCACCACAGACCCGTGGACGTTGGGGGGAGTTGCAGCTGCGCCGAGTGGTCGAGATGGCCGGGATGCTGGAGCACTGCGATTTCGATGAGCAGGTCACCTCGGATGGGGACAGCGGGCGTATGCGCCCCGACATGGTGGTGCACCTCCCCGGCAACAAGAACGTGGTCGTCGACGCCAAAGTGCCGATGCAGGCCTTCTTGGATGCCAACGACGCCGACGACGAGTCCGGTCGTCGGAGCCATCTGGCGAGCCACGGCCGGCAGATGAAGGCCCACGTCGACGCCCTCTCGAAGAAGGAGTACTGGAAGCGGGTCGAGCCGTCGCCCGAGTTCGTGGTGGCATTCATTCCCGGCGACCCACTCCTCACCGCGGCCCTCGAACACGAGCCAGGGCTGATGGAGTACGCCGTGGCCAACCACGTGCTGTTGGCCACCCCGACCTCGCTGATCGCGCTCCTGCGGGCCGTGGCCTACGGGTGGCAACAGGATGCGCTGGCGGAGAACGCCCGCGAGGTGCAGCTGCTCGGCGCCGAGCTCTACCAGCGGCTCTCCGTGCTGGGCGACCACTTCTCGAGTGTCGGAAAGGGCCTGAACAACGCGGTCACCGCCTACAACAGGGCCGTGGGCTCGCTCGAAGGGAGGGTCCTGGTCACGGCACGACGGTTCGTCGAGATGGGCGTGGTGGGAGCCGGCGACAAGGAATTGGCGGCGCCCCCGTCGGTGGACGCCACCACCAGGGCCCTCCAATCACCGGAATTGACCCCGCCGATGCTCGACCTCCCCCTCATGGACAGCTCGGTGGGCGCCGGCCCGAGCCGGGGCGCCTGACCCCAGGAGGTCCGCCGGCCCGTGCCGGTTGTGCACGGTTCGTTCACTTTGGGGGTCCGACGATGACTGCCGGCTTAAGAATTGCGCCCCCTCTGGCCTGCTCTTTGTCTGAAATATGACGATTGGATTGCAGTTCTCAGCCGATTCTAAGGTTGGTGGGTGATAAAAGTAAGGGCCGATCAAGTCTTGCCGTGGACGGCGAATTGACCCGAGTTGAGCGGCACGGGGCCGGAACGAGAGGAAGATACGACGTGAACATTCTGGTCCTCGGTGGTGACGGCTACCTCGGTTGGCCCACAGCGCTGTACCTGTCCCGTCGGGGCCACCACGTCGGAGTGGTCGACAACTTCGCCCGCCGCGGCTACGACCTCGAAATGGGCGTCAACAGCCTGGTGCCGATCGTCAGCCTGCAGCAGCGGGTGCGGCGGTGGCACGACATCTCGGACCTCACCATCGACGTCTTCGTCGGCGACCTGACGGATCCGGTCTTCGTGGGCGACACGCTCGCCTCGTTCCAGCCCGACGCCGTGGTGCACTTTGCCGAGCAGCGGTCGGCTCCTTACTCGATGATCGACCGCAAGCACGCGGTGTATACCCAGGTCAACAACGTGGTCGGGACGCTCAATCTGCTCTACGCCCTGGCGGAGCAGGACCGGGACATCCACCTGGTGAAGCTGGGCACCATGGGCGAGTACGGAACTCCCAACATCGACATCGAAGAGGGCTTCATCGAGATCACCCATCGGGGCCGCACCGACGTGCTGCCCTATCCCAAGCAGCCCGGCTCCTTCTATCACCTGTCCAAGGTCCACGACAGTCACAACATCATGTTCGCCTGCCGCATCTGGGGCATCAGGGCCACCGACCTCAACCAGGGCATCGTCTACGGCCACGAGACCGAAGAGACGGTCCTGCACCCCGAGCTGGCCACCCGCTTCGACTACGACGGGGTATTCGGCACGGTGCTCAACCGGTTCTGCGTCCAGGCCGTGACTGGCCACCCGCTCACCGTCTACGGGTCGGGCGGCCAGACCCGCGGGATGCTGAACATTCTCGACACCCTTGCCTGTGTCGAGCTGGCACTGGAGAACCCTGCCGACCGGGGGGAGTTCCGGGTGTTCAACCAGTACACCGAGTCCTTCTCGGTGGCCGAGATGGCGGACCTGGTGGCCGCCGAGTACGTCGGCAACGCCGTGATCGACCACTCACCGGACCCCAGGGTCGAGAAGGAGGATCACTACTACCGGGCCGCGCACACCAAACTGCTCGACCTGGGTCTGGTGCCCCACCTGCTCACCTCATCGGTCATCCAATCGATCCTGGCCGTCTCCGACCGGTTCAAGGCGAACGTCGATGTGGCCGCAATTCTGCCCACCGTGCAGTGGCGCAGCACCGCCAGCGATCTGGCCACGGCCGGAACTCCATCCCGCCACCTGGCCGATCTGGGCCGGCAATCCGTCGTTCCGTCCGCATAGCCCGCCTGGTGGCCGGACGGCGCCGGTGATGAGCCTCCGCTGACGCCTCCCCGGGAGCGCGCGCGGCGCAACCCGCAGGTTCGCAGTTGACCCCTAGCACTATCGTCGTCGGGATGCCGCGGGCCCGACGGAGACGACATCGCGCCGTCGCCAAGCGCGGCTGGGGCCGGGTGCTCCTCCTCACTCTGCTCGGTGCGCTGGGAGTCGTCCTCGTGGTCGGCTCCTTCGTCGAGATCCACAGCCAGTCGCAGCAATTCCGCACCTCCACCAACACGGGGTACGGCGCCCTGGCCACCCGTGTGGTGGATTCGTCCAATCAGACGGGAGCCCGATTGGCAGCGGTGATCGACACGGCTCCGCAACTGAGCAACCAGGCCATTCAACTGCCCAACCAGACCGTGCCCTATCTGAATTTGAATCTGGCCCGGGCGCAGCTCCAACAAGGCCTCGACCAAGCCGTCAGCTCCAGCTCGCAGGAAGCCAGCCGAGCCGCCCATCTGGTGCCCCCTGCCCCCGTCGGCGACGTGAGCACCCGATTCACCCGGGTGATGACGGACCGGGCCACGGCCGCCTCGGATATCCGGGCTGCCATCGATCAGAGGCTGGGCATGACACCGCTGCCGATCGCCGGCGCGCCCTCGTCGTCGGCGTCGCCGGCACCGTCAGGGGCCGCGCCCTTGATCTCGATCGACCAAGCCGCGTCGGCCCTGAGCGCGGCGGGAAGCCTGCTCGAGGACGCCGATCGCTCCTATGGGGCCCTGGTGGCCGACCTGCGCCGCACGCGAACCCCGATCCACTTGCCCACGTCCGCCTGGGTGCCGTCGCCCGTCGACGCTTCCCCCCTCGGCGCGGCGCGGCTGGGTGCGTCTGCCTCCCTGTTGTCGGCTTCCGTGCCCCTCACCCCGTTCCACCAGATGATCTTCACCGCCGTAGGGCTCGTACCCCCGGCGGTGTCGTCCGGCGCGGCCGGGGTGGTGGGTACCGGGTGCCAGGCGAACCCCCCTGTTTCGAACGTCCCGGGGGCGGTCCCCACCGTGATGCCGCCGACCGGGTCGGTCAGTGCCGCCGCCACGGTCACCAACTGCGGGACCGTCGTCGAGTCCGGGGTCGTGGTATCCGAGACCGTGGCGCTCGCCGACCCGCCCGGGACTGCCGCCCCGCCGGCGGGCTCCAGAGGCAGCACGTCGCAGACCACGGTGACCCTGAGGCCGGGGTCCTCCGTCGCCCTCTCGATGCCGCCGTCGACCGTGGCCGGCGGGCACCGCTACCTGCTGACGCTGACCATCGCCGTCTCGCCCACCCAGGTCGCCAACAATCCGGGGGGCTCCACCCAGCAGTTCCTCCTCCAGATCTCGAGCTGAGCCGCCGGACGTCACCGGCGGAGCCTGCTCGCCGCCGACGATGGCTCTCCACCCCACAAATCGCCCCGACCCGTTGGTCGGCTACGGGGGGCGACGATCTAGGATTGGGTGAAGCGAGAGATCAGCAGTCAACAGAAGGGCCTGAGGACCAGTGGCCGAGAGCATCACGATCACCGACAACCGCACCGGCGAGTCCCTCGAGATCCCCTTTGAGAACGGGGGCATCTCTGCGGCGCAGTGGTCGAAGCTCCTGCCCGGTGTCTGGTTCTACGACCCGGGGTTCGTGTCCACGGCAGCCTGCGAGAGCTCGATCACCTATCTCGACGGTGACGTGGGCATCCTGCGCTACCGGGGCTATCCGATCGAGCAGCTGGCCGAGAATTCCACCTATCTCGAGGTGGCCTACCTCCTGTTGAACGGGGAGCTCCCCACCTCGGAGCAGTACGAAACCTGGCAGCACGAGGTGACCCACCACACGTTCATCCACGAGAACGTACGCAAGCGCTTCCTCGAGGGTTTCCACTACGACGCCCATCCCATGGGCATGTTGGTGTCGGCGGTGGCGGCTCTGTCCACGTTCTACGGGGACGCCAAGGACATCTTCGACACCGAGTCCCGTGACAAGCAGATCATCCGACTCATCGCCAAGATGCCGACCCTGGCGGCAGCAGCCCATCGCTTCAGCGTCGGTATGCCCTTTGTCTATCCGGACAACTCCTTGCAGTTCACCTCCAACTTCCTGTCGATGATGTGGAAGACGGCCGAACCCCGTTTCGACGCCAACCCGGCGCTGGCCCGGGCGCTCGACGTCCTGTTCATCCTCCACGCCGACCACGAGCAGAATTGCTCGACCACCGCCATGCGCGTGGTCGGCTCGTCCCACGCCGATCCCTACTCGGCCTGCGCCGCCGCCGCCGCTGCCTTGTACGGGCCCCGTCACGGCGGGGCCAACGAAGCGGTCATCCGCATGTTGACCGAGATCGGCTCCATCGACAATGTCGAAGCCTTCATCAAGTCGGTCAAGGAGGGATCAGCGGGGAGGCTCCAGGGATTCGGTCACCGGGTGTACAAGAGCTACGACCCGCGGGCCAAGATCATCAAGAGGACGGCCGACGAAGTGTTCGAGATCACCGGTAAGAACCCGCTGCTCGACATCGCCCTGAAGCTCGAGGACATCGCCCTGTCCGATGACTACTTCATCTCGCGCAAGCTCTACCCCAACGTGGACTTTTACTCGGGCCTCATCTACCAGGCCATGGGATTCCCACTCGAGATGTTCCCGGTGCTGTTCGCCATTCCCCGCACGGCCGGGTGGTTGGCGCACTGGCAGGAGATGCTTGATCAGGACTCGAAGATCGCCCGGCCCCGTCAGCTCTACATCGGCGACGGCGCCCGCGACTACGTTCCCATGATCGCCCGCTGAGCAGCCCCGCTCCCGCCGAGGCCGGCGTGTCGAGCCCGCCCCCGCCGGGCATGGAGGTCAGGGGTTCGGGTGGCGGGCCACCAATCGCATCAGGCCCTCCTGGGCCATGGACACGACCAGTTCTCCCCGCTGGGTGAACATGAAGCCCCGAGCCAGGCCCCGGGCCCCGTACGCCGCCGGGCTGTCCATGTCGTAGAGCAGCCATTCGTCCGCTCGGAAGGGTCGATGGAACCACATGCAGTGGTCGAGGCTGGCCCCCATGAAGTCGGTGTCGTCCCAGTTCACCTCGTGGGGAGCCAGCATGGTGTCGAACAACGACATGTCCGAGGCGTAGGTGGCGATGCAGGCGTGCAGAAGGGGATCCTCCGTCAGGGTGCCATCGGCTCGAATCCACAGTCGTTGGATGGGCTCCTTGGCGGCCCGGTGGGTGAAGGGGAGCTCCCCGATGTATCGCTGGTCGATGGGATGGAGACGGGAGAACCAGTCCCCGAAGGTCTCCCGGTAGGGCTCGAGCCTCTGCTCGAGGGACTCCAGGGTCTCCGGCGGTGGAACGTCGGGCATCGGGAGCTGGTGGGACAGCCCTGGTTCGTCGACGTGGAAGGAGGCGGACATGTTGAAGATGGCCCGGCCGTGCTGGATGGCAACCACCAGGCGGGTGGTGAAGGACCGACCATCCCGGATCCGGTCCACTTCGTAGAGGATGGGCACATTGGGATCGCCAGGCCGCAGGAAGTA
>DASZGT010000184.1:0-2957 GCA_035938575.1 Acidimicrobiales bacterium | reverse complement strand
AGGTGGTCCTGTTGTTGGAGCGTCGGGGTCACCGGCCCCACGGTCACCCCGATGTAGGCCGAGTTGGTCACCGGACTGGCCGGGGGAACGGTGCCGGACGTCCCACCCCCACCCGTGCCGCCCAGCCGGAGCTGGGCCAGTCGGGGCTTGACCGAGTCGACGGTGATGGCAAACCCGATGTTCTGGGTCGGAGCGTTGCCCGTGCTACTGGACGCCACGGCCGTGTTCATCCCGACCACCTGGGCCTGGGCGTTGACCAGGGGCCCGCCCGAGTTGCCCGGGTTGATGGCGGCATTGGTCTGGAGCAGTCCGGTCAGGTTCTCGGTCTGCCCGCTGTCGTTCTGCGCCGAGAGCGAGCGGTTCTCCGCCGACACGATGCCGTCGGTCACCGTCGGGCCGCCGGCCAGGGCCAGCGCATTGCCGATGGCCAGCACCGAATCGCCCACCCTGGTCTGGGCCGAATCGCCCAGCGTCACCGTCGGGAGGTTGGCGGCGCGGTCGATCTGCACGAGGGCCAGGTCGTTGCCGGGATCGTTGCCGACCACGTGGGCCGGCAATGCCTTCGTCTGACCGAACAGGGTGACGGTGACCGAAGAGGCACCCGAGACGACGTGGTTGTTGGTCAGGACCTCACCGTCCGGCGTGAGGATCATGCCGCTGCCCGCCGCCTGGACGAAGTCGCCCCCGGCCGAGCCGGTGGCACCGGACTGACTGTCGATCGACACGACGGCCGGCTCCACCTTGGCCAGTACCGACTGGATGTCCCCCGGTTTGGACAGAGCGCTCTGGTTCGGGAAGAACTTCTCGACGATGGTCTGCTGGCTCCCGGACCCGACCAGGCCGCCCACCAATCCGCCCACCAGCGCGGCCAGCACCGCCGTGATCAGGACGACCCACATCCATGTCCGCCGTTGCAGGGTCTGTCGCACCACTCGTGGGGACGGCACCCCCGGATACGCGTACGGATACGGCGTGGTCCCGGGGGGCCCGTACCCGCCGGCGTAGCCCGGGTGGACGGGCGGGGCCGGGTACGGATAGGCGCCCGGGTAGGGCATGCCGGCAGGTACCACGCCGGTGCCCGCGTTGGGAGCAGGAGGGACCCATGCCGGAAGAACCGGGGCAGCCGATGGCGGGGCGCCGGCGGTGGGCGGAGCACCGGGCGGTGGCGGCACCGACGGCACGCTCTGCGGGAGGGCGGAAGGGCCCTCGGGAGGGTTCGGCGGATTGATCGGTGACGGGGCGGAGGGGCCCGCCTGGGGCGCCGGAGGATCGGGAGGGGGAGCGCTCGGATGCCGCGTGGCTTCGCCCTCGTCCGGCCCATCATAAGAAGTCCCTGGTGCCTCATAAGAAAATCGTGAGGATTCCATCAATACCGGCTCATTTCCCACTGCAGAACAGTTCGAAATGCGACACTAGTAGTGCCACGGATGACGGCGGCACCAGGGTGGATCCATCACATCCGAAACCCACCGCAGCGTCCTCGAGATCGATGGAGGGACCATGGACACGGAATGGATGAGCGTCGGAAAGTGCAAAGACCTCTCGCCTTCCATCTTCTTCCCCAGTGACGGCGTCGGAGTTCAGGCGGCCCAACGCATCTGCGCCGAGTGCCCGGTGGCCGATGCCTGCCTCGAATACGCCCTCGACGAGCGGGTCGATCACGGCGTGTGGGGCGGTAAGTCCGAGCGCGAACGCCGGAGGATGCTCCGCCGACGCCGGATGAGTCGCACCGTCTCCGTCTGACGCCTGAACCCTGGTCGGCTGACGTGCCCGATCACGGGCTGGTGGCCGAGTGCGTCATCAACATCAGCGACGGTCGGAGCCGATCGACACTGGAGGCCGTCCGCCACGCCGGCGGGACGGCGTTGCTCGACGTCCACTCCGACGCGGAGCACAACCGGACGGTTCTCACCCTCGGCGGACCACTGGCCATCGTGGAGGACGCCGCCCGCCACGTGGTGGCCACCGCCATCGCCCGCATCGATCTTCGCTCCCACGCCGGCATCCATCCTCGGCTCGGCGCCGCCGATGTGGTGCCGTTCGTGCCGCTGGACGGATCCGGGACGACCGAGCAGGCATGGGCCCGGGTCATCGAGGCCAGGGACGGCTTTGCCCGATGGGCCGGCTCCGACCTCGAACTACCGTGCTTCCTCTATGGGCCCGAGCGATCGCTGCCCGAGGTGCGCCGTTCGGCGTTCCGGTCGCTCGCGCCGGACACCGGGCCAGAACGGCCGCACCCGACGGCGGGAGCCACCGCGGTGGGAGCCCGGCCGATTCTGGTCGCCTACAACGTGTGGATCGCCGCCGACCCCGGCCCCGACGGTCCGGACGGGCAGCCATCGGCCCCCGCGGTGGCACGCTCGCTGGCCGGCAGGCTTCGAAGCCCGGCGGTCCGCGCCCTGGGCCTCGAAGTGGGGGCGGGAGCGCAGGTCAGCTTCAATCTGATCGACCTGGGTGCGGTGTCCGTGGTCGACGTCTACGACGCCGTGGCTGCCGGGGCGAAATCGTACGGTTGCTCGGTGCTTCGCGCCGAACTGGTGGGCCTCATCCCCGAGGTCGCCCTCCGGGCAGCTCCCCGGGACCGCTGGGCAGAGCTCGACCTCGGTGAGGACCGGACCATCGAGAGCCGCTTGGCAGCCGCCGGCTACCCGATCGGATAGGACGGCGGCGGTCGGGAACCGGCTCTCAACCCGCCAGGTCAGGCGCTGACGTTGGCCCGCCGTTGCATGGCCCGCTGACGACGCAGGCGGCGGCGCTCGCGCTCGGACAGACCGCCCCAGATCCCGAACTTCTCACCGTTGGCCAACGCATACTCGAGGCAGTCGTCGCGGACGACACACCCCCGGCACACTTCCTTGGCCTCGCGGGTGGATGCACCCCGCTCGGGAAAGAACAGATCGGGGTCGACCCCCATGCAGTTCGCCCGGGTCTGCCAACTGCGCTCTTGGGGTCCGTAC
>DASZGT010000183.1:0-19613 GCA_035938575.1 Acidimicrobiales bacterium | reverse complement strand
CGCCAGGTCGAACCACGGTGCGCCCCCGTGGCGCATCACGACGGTGAGATCGGGGTACGCCCAACACAACTCGTCGAACAGCTCGACGTGCTGCGGAGCCATTGGCACTCTGGGGCCAGGGACGCCGGCATTGATGCAGATGGGAAGGCCCAGGTCGACGCAGGCCTCGTAGAGCGGGAACATCCGATGGTCGTTGACGGGCACCTGGGGGACGTACCCACAGGGAAAGGCCACGGCCGCCACCACGCCCAGCTCTGCGGCAGCGCGGCGCAGGGCGGCCACCCCGTCCCGACCGGCGTGCGGGTCGACCAGGTACGTCCCCGAGAACCGGCCGGGATGCTCCGACACGAGGGCCCGGGCCCGCTCGTCCTCGAAGCTCACCGGAACCAACCCCCGCTGCACATGATGCGCGTCCATGGCCTCGAGAAGGAACGGAGCGGCCTCGGTCACGCCCTCGGTATCGGGCAGCTCGCGAAACATGTATCCGGCGGCATGCTCGAAGGTCTCCCGGCTCTCGGTGTCGTGGAGGAGCGGGAGGAGCGGGTCGCGCCACGAGCCGCGATCGGCGGCGGGAAGACCCATCATGGTGTCGATCACACCGCCGGCAGGGACCTCGAACGTCACGCGTGAATTTCGGTTCTCATGGGTCAGACCACCCGCAGGGACATGCTTAGCGGTCATCGCGGAACCGCTTGGCCTTGGCGGTGGCCTGCCCCGTCGACTGGTCGAGTGACCCGGGAGCGACGATCTCGACCCCGATCCCCACACCCAGCTGGTCGCGCAACCGCCGCTCGATGGTGGCCCTGAGCTCGTCGTGCCGGCTGGGGGCGGCACTGCTGGCCACGGAGACGACCAGTTGGTCCTGGCCGTCTGCCGAGATGGCGCGCACGAAGTAGTCAGGGATGGTTCCGTCCACCGACGTGGCGATCCGGCCGATCCCTTCGGGCCACACATTGACGCCGCGCAGCTTGACCATGGTGTCCCCCCGCCCGGCGAAGCGGCCCATCCGACGGAGCCAGCTGCCGCACGAGCAGCGCTCCCGTGGGTAGAGCTTGGAGAGGTCCATGATGTTGTACCCGAACTGCGGGCTCCCGGTCTTGTAGCACTCGGTGACGACCAGCGCCCCGGTCTCCCCATCCGGGAGTGGCTCGCCGGTCTCCACGTCGACCACTCGGACGTGGAAGGCGTCCTCGAAGATGTGCAGCCCTTCCTTGGCGGGACACTCCACCGCCACCGTCCCGACCTCGTGGAACCCATAGGTGGCGTAGGCCGGGATCCCGAAGATCTCCTCGAGAAGCTCCTCGTTGCCGACATTGGTGGCCAGGGCCCGGATGGAGAGGTCGCGCTTTGGGTCGAGTCCCAAAGACCTGGCCTCCTGGGCGATGCGCACCAAGTGGTCCCCCGTGGTGAGGATGGCGGCCGCCCCGAAGCGACGGGCCAGGTCCACTTGCTTGGCCGTACTGGTCACCGTCCCGGTGCTCGCCGTGATCACCAGGCAGTTCATCCAGCGCTGCAGGGCCTCGTCGAAACTGAAGGCGCCGTTGTGGAGGCCGTAGGCCCAACTGTTGATCACCACATCCCCGGGCCGCAGTCCCTGCATGTACATGCCTCGGGCGTTGAGGACGCCGGACACCCCCCGGTCCCACTGCGTATAGAGGGTGGGCCGGGGCTCCCCGGTGGTGCCGCCCGACATGTGGATGCGCAGCGGCTCCCGTAACGCGTCCTCGGCGGAGACGCCCTGGTAGTCACCATAGGGAGGATGCTCCTCGATGCTGATGCGGAGGTCATCCACGGTGTAGGTCGGGACGTGGGCCATATCGTCCAGGCTCCGGAGGTCCCGAGGGTCGAACCCGCTGGCATCCCAGAGGCGGCGGAAGAAGGGGACCTGGTAGGCCCGGTCGGCGCGATCGCGCAGCCGGCTGAGCTTGAGCCGGTCGATCTCCTCGGGGCCGACGAACCACTCCCGCTCGAAGTACTCGGGTGGCGGGGGGAACAGGCGGGCGAGGTCGTCGAAGTCGACGGCGTTCCAGGGGCGCCGGAGTCCGATGGCCATCCCTTCCATCCTTTCATCGGCGGGCCGGGCGCCGGCCTCCCCGTTCCCGCCATGCCGCCCGTGGCCCGGCGGCGCAGCGGGTGCGCACGAAATTCCACGGCTCGCAGCTTCCAGGGGCTGACCGGACCCGAAATGCGCACCTGCCACCCGGAAGCAGACCCCGGTCCCTTCCCGCCTGACATTGACTTGATCAACATTTACAAACCTATCCCGGCGCGGGCACACTGAGCGAGAAGACACAACCGAACCCGATGGGCGGCACACGGCCGCTCGAACCTAGGAGCGCCCATGGCCACTGCCGTCCAGGACCTGATGTCCTCTCCCCCGGTGACCTGTCCCGTCGACGCCACCCTGACCGAGGCCACGGCACTGATGAACGACCGCCAGATCGGGTCGGTGGTCGTGACCGACCGGCGCGCCATCGTGGGGATCCTCACCGAGCGGGACCTGTTGCGGGCCGCGGCCACCAGGAGCGACCCTGGCCACGAGTCGGTTCGACGCTGGATGACGGCGGACCCCGACGTCCTCGGGCTCGGCGATGAGGTCGGCGCCGCCTGGTCCGGCTTGACCCACCACCACTACCGGCACCTTCCCGTCGTCGACCACGGCGACCTGGTGGGCGTGGTCTCGCTTCGGGACCTGTTGACCGTGGCCCAGATCCGGCCCGCCGATGAGGCCGGCACCGACGTTCCGCGCGGGCTCGAGGGCGTGGTGGTGGCCGAGACCTCGGTCGGCGACGTCCGCGGCCGGGAGGGGTTCTTCCACTACCGCCAGTACTCGGCGGTCGACCTGGCCGCCGGGCGGTCGCTGGAGGATGTCTGGCAGCTGCTGTTCGACGGCGCTCTGCCCGACCGCTCCAGTGCCGCCAGGTTCGCCGAGGAGGTGGCCTCCCTGCGGGACATCCCCGAAGGGTTGGCGGGACTGCTTCCCTCGTTGGCCGCCATGGGCACGCCCCTCGACGGCCTGCGCACGGCCGTCTCCATCCTGGGGGCTGAACGGGGATGGCGCCCGACCCTCGACATCGACCACGTCGCCCTGCGCTCCCAGGCCCTCCACCTGTGCGCCGTGGTCCCGACCATCCTCACCGCTCTCTTCCGCATCCGCAACGGAAAGGACCCGGTGGACCCCCGGGACGATCTGTCCTATGCGGCCAACTACCTGTGGATGCTCACGGGCGAAGAGGCGCCGGCCTCCCATGTGCGGGCCATCGAGCAGTACCTGGTCCTCACCATCGACCATGGTTTCAATGCCTCCACGTTCGCCGCCCGGGTCATCGCGTCGACGGGCGCCGATCTGGCCGCGGCCACGGTCGGAGCCATCGGGGCGCTGTCGGGGCCCCTCCACGGAGGTGCTCCGAGCCGGGCCCTCGACATGCTCGATGCCATCGGCACTCCCGACCGGGCCGAGGCCTGGATCCGCCGTGCCGTGACCCGGGGCGACCGGATCATGGGATTCGGCCACCGCGTCTACAAGACGGACGATCCCCGCTCCGTCTTCCTCCGGGATGTGGCCAGGTCCATCGGCGGCGAACTGTTCGACTTCGCCCAGCGGGTGGAGCAGACCACCGTCGAGGTGCTGGCCGAGTTGAAGCCCGGTCGCCAGCTCTACACCAACGTCGAATTCTTCGCCGGTGTGGTCATGCACAGCTGTGGCATCCCCCGGGAAATGTTCACCCCGACCTTCGCCTCGAGCCGCACCATCGGCTGGGCCGCCCACATCATGGAGCAGGCGCAGGACAATCGGCTGATCAGACCGGCGGCCCGCTACGTGGGCCCGCCCCCTCCCGAGCCGGTGCCGGCGACCTGACCGCCGCTACCCGGGACCGCGGCCGGGAGGAGCCGCTCCCAGCACCGCCACGGGTCGTTCCTCGACCCATTGCAGATGCAGTTGGCGGCGTTCGATCCTCCACCCGGCACCGGTGCGCCGGTACTCGTCGTGGTAGCGGATGAACCACACCGAATCGGTCCCGGCCCGGCCGTCTTCGGCCCGACCGCCGGTACCGGTGACGTGGTGGGCCACGCACTGAACCTCGCCCGTGGCCCGCTCACCCTCGATGGTGTAGCTGTGGTTGGACACCTGGTGAAATGTCCGGTGGTAACGCCGGAGCCCATCCGGCAGCCGCCGTAGCGCCTCGTGCCCGGTGCGGGTGATGGTCGGGCGGAGGTCGTCTGGGTAGTTCGGCACCACCAGTTCGCCTTCGGGCACGAAGAGCGAGGCCAACATGGCGCCGTCGCACCCGTCGACGGCGGCGGCGTAGGCGGTGGACAGGGCGCGCAGCGCCTCCTCGTCGAGCCGGCGGTCGACGGTCGGCCCGGACCGCGTCATGGCCCACCGGCACGGGCACCGTCGCCCGCCACCCGATCCCCCGGCTCGTCCACCGAAGGGAGCCCGAAGCGCTCCGCGAAGGCAGACATCTCATCGTGGACCTGCGCCAGGTCTTCGGTCATGGACGCCGACACCACCAGCCGCACGGCCCCGGCCGACTCCGCCTCGGCCACCTGCTGCTCGGTCGTGGTCGGGAGATAGCCGGACAGGGACAGCTCGACGGAATCGGCATCGCGGCCGGCCTGCTCGGCCGACTCGCGCAGCTGGGCCAGCCGGGTGCTCAGGTCCTCAGGGGCGAGGCCCAAGGGCTGGAACCCGTCCCCCACCCGTCCGGCCCGGCGGGCCGCCGCTTCGCTGTGGCCGCCGATATGGATGGGAACGCCCCCGGGACGAACCGGCTTGGGGAACGAGTGGGCGCGGTGGAAGGTGACGAACTCGCCGTCGAAGTCGGCGCCCCCGGGCCCGGCATCCGCCCACAAGGTGCGCATGGCGGCAATGGTCTCGTCGGTGCGCCGCCCGCGGGTCCTCGGGTCCGCACCCGTGGCCCGCAACTCTTCGTCCATCCATCCGACACCGACGCACATCCGGACCCGGCCGCCGGAGAGGACGTCGACCGTGGCGATCCGCTTGGCCAGGATGACCGCCTGGTGGTTGGGAAGCACCAGCACCCCCGTGGCCAACGTGATGGCGTGGGTCACCCCGGCCAGATAGGCCATGAGGTCCAGAGGATCAGGGATGGCACAGTCGTCGGGAAGCGGCATCCGCCCCGACGGCGCGTAGGGGTAGACGCTGTCGTAGTCCGACACCACCACCGCGTGCTCCACCAGCACCACGGACTCGAATCCGCACGATTCGGCATGCCGGGTGAACGAGGCCATCCAGGCCGGATCGGCGGTGACCCCGAGACGGACGGGGGGAATGATTCCGAACTGCATGCAGCGCTCGCTTTCGTCCGTTGACCCGGGTAGCACGGGAGCGCCGCCTGTGGCGTCGGCCGGCAAGGTGAGCGTAAGCGTGGCCTCGGCCCGGCGCCAATGCCCGGAGGGACCTGACCTCCCTCACCCGACGGCGAATCACTAGTGTGAGCGGGTGCTCAGTGACGTCCCGGGGGGGAAAGACAGCATGGTCACGGCCAGCCTCTCCGGCGTGGCCGGGCCCTGACGGCAGTGGACGAGTCGACGCCCGACCGACCGGAGGTGCCTTCCGGAGGATCGGGATCCCACCGCCACTCCGCGCCCGTTCGCCTGAACCGGCGGGGTTTCATCACGCTGTCCGCCGTCGGAGGGGCCATCACCGCCGCGGCGGTGGTGGGCGTCGTCGAAGGGACATCGTCCGGGAACAGTCCGACGGCCCAGACCGCGGCCAGGCACCACCCCAAATCGCATCCGGCGACGACACCGGCAGATCCCGATGGTTCGACGACCACGCTGTCCGACGGCACCGTCATCCCCACCTCGGCGGCCATCGTGGCCGAGAACGCCAAGACGGGCCAGGCCTGGTGGGTCACCACCACCCAGCAGGCCGGCGACATCGAGGGCTACGCCAGTCAGGTCAGCGCGTCGGTCGGGGACACGGTCACCCTGTTCGTGAGCACCAAGGCCTCCCAGTTCCACGTCGAGGCCTACCGGATGGGGTACTACCAGGGGATCGGGGGCCGTCTGGTCTGGCAGTCACCCGCGGTACCGGGCCACCGCCAGCCGTCGCCTCAACTGATCGCCCCCACCAACACCATCGAGTGCCAGTGGGCGCCCTCCTTGAGCGTCACCATCGGATCGAGCTGGCCGCCCGGCGCCTACCTGTTGAAGCTGGTCGGTGCCTCCGGCGAGCAACAGTTCGTCCCCCTCTGCGTGCGGGACGACGCGTCGCGGGCCGCCATCGTCATCCAACACAGCGTCACCACGTGGCAGGCCTACAACCGATGGGGCGGCTATAGCCTCTACTACGGCAATCACGGCGGTGCCCTGTCCTTCACCCATGCCCCCGCCGGTGGCACGTTCGCCGATCGCGCCCGGATCGTCTCGTTCGACCGGCCCTACGACCACGACTGGGCGTCGGGGGCGGCCGACTTCGTGGGGAACGAGTTGCCCTTGATCTTCCAGGCCGAGCAGCTGGGCCTCGACGTGACGTACTGGACCGACGTCGACCTGCATGCGCAGCCCCAGCTCCTCAGCGGCCACAAGGCATTGGTGAGCCTGGGCCACGATGAGTACTGGTCCGCCGCCATGCGTGGTGGGGCGGCCCAGGCGCTGGCCGGCGGCGTCAACCTGGCCTTCCTCGGCGCCAACGCCTGCTACCGGCAGATCCGCTTCGAGCCGTCACCCCTCGGGCCCAATCGACACCAGGTCTGCTACAAGTCGGCGGCCGAGGACCCCATGACCGGTACGGACAACGCCCTGGTCACGGTCAACTGGGACCAGTCGCCGGTCAACAGTCCCGAAGCGCAACTGATCGGCAGCACCTATCAGGACATCGACGCCGACGCCGACCTGGTCATCGTCGATCCTGCCTCGTGGGCGTTGGCCGGCACCTCGCTGGCGGCCAACCAGCACTTGGCCCACGCAGTCCGCGGCGAGTTCGATCGCTATGTCCCCACCGGGGCCGGTCCCTCCAACCTGGACGTGATCGCCCACTCCATGGTGCCCAACCGGCACAACAATTACTCCGACGTGACCTGGTACACCGTGCCCAACGGTGGAGGGGTGTTCGCCACCGGCAACGCCTCGTGGGTCGGGCAGCTGGCCAACAGCCCGCTCATCCCGTCCAATGTGGTCCCTGGGCCGGTCCCCGCCGTCACTCCGGTGCTGCTGCGGATTATGGAGAACGTGTACTCGGTGATCGGGCTCGGCCCGGCCAGCCGGACGCAGCCCTCGAGGGGCAACTGGAGTGCGGTCTATGCGCCCGGCTCACCTTCGGCCGCCGCACCCAGCACCAACAACGCGGCCTGAGCTCGAAGAGAACGCAGCGGCCCGGGACGCGTCAATCGCGTCCCGGGCCGGCGAAGGTGATTACTACCCAGTCGTTGTCGTCATCAACCCCGTCGATCTGTAGGCCATTCCCTCGAAGCGCCTACAGCCCAGGTCACTCGCTGAGGGTGATGGGCTGGTCGTCGAGGGAGAGGTCGTCGACGTCAGCGGGCAGACCGGCGGCGGCCTGGTCGGCCTCGACCGCATTCTGAGCGGCGAGGTGCTCACGGATCCGCTCATCGACCTCGGCCATCAGCTGCGGGTTCTCGGTCAGGAAGGTCTTGACGTTCTCCCGGCCTTGGCCCAGCTGCTCTCCCTCATAGGTGAACCAGGCACCGGACTTCTTGATGAACCCCAGCTCGACGCCGACATCGAGGAGCGATCCCTCGCGGCTGATGCCCCGGCCGAACGTGATGTCGAACTCCGCCTGTTTGAACGGAGGCGAGCACTTGTTCTTGACCACCTTGACCCGGGTCCGGTTGCCCACCTGGTCGGCACCGTCCTTGATCGTCTCGATACGACGGATGTCGAGCCGTACAGACGAGTAGAACTTGAGCGCCCGGCCCCCGGGGGTGACCTCGGGCGATCCGTAGATGACACCGATCTTCTCCCGGAGCTGGTTGATGAAGATGGCGATGGTCCGCGACTTCGACAGCGTGCCGGTCAGTTTGCGCAAGGCCTGGGACATCAGCCGGGCCTGGAGGCCGACATGGGTGTCGCCCATCTCCCCTTCGATCTCCGCACGCGGGGTGAGCGCGGCCACCGAGTCGATGACCAGCACGTCGAGGGCCCCCGACCGGATCAGCATGTCGGAGATCTCCAGGGCCTGCTCACCGGTGTCGGGCTGGGAGATCAGCAGGTCGTCGATGTTGACCCCGATGGCCTTGGCGTAGACGGGGTCCATGGCGTGCTCGGCGTCCACGTAGGCGCAGATGCCACCGTTGCGTTGGGCCTCGGCCACCACGTGCATGGCCAGGGTCGACTTGCCCGACGACTCCGGACCGAAGATCTCCACGATCCGGCCGCGCGGGAGGCCACCGATGCCGAGGGCGAGGTCGAGGGCCAGTGCCCCCGTCGGGATGGCTTCGATGTTCATGTGGAGGTTTTCGCCCATGCGCATGATGGACCCCTTGCCGAACTGCTTCTCGATCTGCCCCAGGGCCATGTCGAGTGCCTTGTCACGTTCCATGTCTTCTACTCTCCTCGATGCTGTCACTCACTTGAGAGTGCTGACCCTACGGAGCGGGTGTGACACTCGGTTCGGTGGCCCCGGAGCCGGACCCGATGGCAGGCGGGCCACTTCGGACTGCTGCACGCGACCTTCACTCTAGACCCGAACGCATGTTCGATGAGGGATGGTTTCGAGGGCCCGCGCCACGCAGTCCGGTGTGCTGCCCGCAGCCCGTTTCCGGGTCCTACGCGGCCGGCGCCGGCCGGGTCCGGGGGCCGATCCCGGGCCCCTGATGCCCCCGCTGACGCCCGAGAATCAACCCGCGGCCAGGTGGCCCCGAGTAGCCTGCCCCATCAATGCCGGACGATCAATCGCCATCCGACCCTGAGTCGGCGAAGCCTTCCGGTAGCGGGACTGGGGGCGCCGCCGGACCTCCCGTCCTCTCCCGCAAAGAGCTCCGCACGCCGAGAGGCGGTGAGGGCAACGCCGGCTCCCGCCGGTGGTGGTACATGCTCGGCACCGCCGGGGTGCTGGTCGTGGCGGCGGTGGCGGCGGTCTTCCTCACCCAGGCGAGCGCCAACACGGCGGCCAAGGTCAGGCTCACCCCGACCACGACGACGGTCCCTGTGGTGGTCCAGTCCTGTCCGCTGACCGGGGCGCCGGCCCCGGGGGGCTCGGTGCCGCCCCGCCCCGCCCTCGGCGTCAAGATCGGCAACTATGCCGGTGACCGCCCGTCCTCCGGCCTCAACCAGGCCGACATGGTCTTCGAGGAACCCGTCGAGGGCGGCATCACCCGCCTCGTCTCGGTGTTCCAGTGCCAGGGGGCCCCACTGGTGGGTGACCTCCGTTCCGCCCGCCAGCCCGATGCCGGCATCCTCTCGCAACTCTCCAACCCCGTCTTCGTCCATGCCGGGGGCATCAATCCGGTGATCAGCCTCCTGGCCGGGTCGCCGCTCATCGACAAGAACCTCTACCAGGGGAGCAACCAGTCGGCCATCATCCAGCAGCCCGGCCGCTATTCGCCCTACTCCACCTTCGTGAACACAGCCTCCCTGTGGGCCCTGGCCCCGTCGGATGCCGCGCCGCCGGCACCGATCTTCCAGTTCTCGGCGGCACTGCCCGCTGGATCCGTTCCCGGGTCTGGTGCCAGCGTCCACATTCCCTTCTCCAACTCGTCCGACGTGACCTGGCAGTGGAGCCCGTCCGCCGGCAAGTACCTCCGGCTCTACTCGGGAACGCCGGACAGGCTCCTCGACGGTTCGCAGACCGCAGCCAGCAACGTGGTCATCATGTCCGTGCAGACGTACTACGGCTCGTGGGTGGAGAACGACCAGGGTGGCCACGAGGTTGACGTCACCGCCACCGGCAGTGGGCCGCTCGTGGTGATGCGGGACGGCGTGGCCATCGCCGGCACCTGGACCCGGACCAGCCTCACCCAACCCGCCACCCTCACCGCGGCCAACGGGACGCCGATCACCCTGCGACCGGGCAACACCTGGGAGGAGCTGGTACCGGCGGGCATCGTCGTGACTCCGGCGGCGTCGCCCGCCGGGGCGGCACCACCGGCCCGCACCACCGGCTGACGGCGTTGGCTTTGGCGCTGGCCCTGTCCCTGACGGGGAGCTGCCGCTAGTCCGGGCTGGGGCTCCCCAGTCGCTTCCGCAGCAGGTCGAGGGCGGCAATGGTGGCGTACTGGCGAACCCGGTCCCGATCGCCGGGCACGTTGAAACTGAACGACTCGGTCAGATGGCCCGCTCGGGCCAGCCCGACGTGCACGGTGCCGGGGGGCTCATCGTCCTGGGCGTCGGGCCCGGCCACGCCGGTGGTGGACAGGCCGACGTCGGACCCCAGCACCCGGCGGGCGCCGTCGGCCATGGCCCGGGCCGCCTGCTCCGAGACCACCGGGCCGTCGGGCACGCCGAGGACTGAGAACTTCACCTGCGATGCGTAGGACACCACCGAACCCCGGAACCACCGGCTGGCCCCGGGCACGTTGACCAGCCTCGACGAGGCCAGCCCTCCGGTCAACGACTCGGCCAGCCCGAGGGTGAGCCCGTTGGTGGCGAGCGCCCGGGCCACGGCGTCCTCGATGGCCTCGTCGTCGACGCCGAACACCACGTCCCCCGCCTTGGCGTAGAGGATGCGCCTGATGGCGGCCTCTTGGTCGTCCAGCAGGGTGGATGCCGCATCCTGATCAGCGGCCCTCACGGTGACCCGCACCTTGATGCCTTCGATCCCGCTGGCCAGGAAGGCGATGGTGGCAGACCCGGACGTCCCTGCGCCTGCCGTCGACGGTCCGGCGGGCGCGGCCTCGAGATCGTCGATGTGACCGGCCAGCGTCTCGGCCAGGCCAGACTCGCTCATGCCCCAGGTGCGAATCACCCGGCTGGCGATGACCCCGGCCGACTCGCCCCGTTCGGTCATGCGGCGCTGCAGGTCGGGCAGGATGCCGCGCTCGAACATGTCGGCCATCTCATAGGGCACGCCGGGGACGGCATAGATGACCTTGTGCCCGACCGGGCAGATGAGGCCGGGGGCGGTGCCCTTGGTCTGGGGAATGATCGAGGCGCCCTCGGGAACGTCGGCCTGACGGAGATTCGTGTCCGGCATCTCCCGACCTCGGCTCGAGAACATGGCCCGGATCCTCCCGACCCCGTCCTCGTCCCGGCGGAGGTGGACGTTCATCACCTCGGCAATGGCTTCGCGGGTGATGTCGTCATGGGTGGGGCCGAGACCGCCGCAGACGATGACGCCGTCGCTGCGAGCCAGGGCCGTCCGGAATGCCAGCACCATGCGCTCCTGGTTGTCGCCGACGGCCTGGTGGAAGTGGGAGGCGACACCGGCGGCGGCCAGGTGCTCCCCCATCCACTGGGAGTTGGTATCGGCGATCTGGCCCAGGAGCAGCTCGGTGCCGACGGCGACGATCTCGATGCGCACCGTTTCGCTCAGGCTGCCGAGCTCGAGCCGTCCACCGGACGGACGCCGATGCCGGGCCCGTCGGCGACACCCTGCCGCGCGCTCCTTCTGCCATCGAGGAAGTACTGGCCGCCCGTGAACACGGTCAGGGCGGTAGCGACCCAGATGGCGGTGGAGAGCACCACCTTATGGGTGGCCAACGGCGGCGCCAGGCACAGCCCGATGGCCACGTCCTGCGCCAGCGTCTTCACCTTGGCTGTGGTGCGGGCGGGGATGGACACGCCCCGGCGCCCCACCACCGATCGGTAGACACTCATGGTCACCTCCCGTACGGCGATGATGACCGCCGGGACCCACCAGACGATCCCTTTGGCCACCAGGGCGAAGAGCGCGCCCAGCACGACCACCTTGTCGGCTAACGGGTCGAGGAAGGCGCCGGACCGGGTGGTCCCCTGCTTGCGGGCCAACCATCCGTCGACGCCGTCGGACATGGCCAGCAGGCCCCCGAAGACGAAGGTGAACCAGCTCGCCCCCCACAACATGATGAGGGCGATGACCACCGGCGTGGCCAACAGGCGAAGCACGGTGATGCCGTTGGCCGGAGTCAGGAGGGCCGAAGGCCCGAAGGTGGTGACCCGGGACACGGGCGCATCCGGTACGGATGTGTCGGGTGTGACGGCGCCGTTGCTCATGGGGCCGCTCCGGTCGACGCCGGCACCCGGCGGCCCGGGGCTGGTCCGCTCCGGTGCCCCAATTCGGCGACCAGATCCGGGCCGTCGGCCCCGGTGATCACCACGTCGACGAATGACCCGACGGGCAGGTCGTCGGGCAAGGAGACGATCCCGTCGATCTCCGGGGCCTCCCGGTAGGTGCGTCCCTCGCCCGGGGCATCGATCAGCACCTCGACGGCCGCACCGATGAGGTCCTCCCGCCGGCGGGCGGTGATGGCGTCCTGGAGCTCGGTGGACTCCCGCAGACGCTCGGCCATCAGCTGGTCGGGGATCTGGTCGTCGAGCCCACTGGCGAAGGTGCCCACCTCGTTGCTGAAGGGGAAGAACCCCACCCAGTCGAGCTGGGCCTCGTCGATCCACTCGAGCAGCTGGTCGTGATCCGCCTCGGTCTCCCCCGGGTACCCGATGATGAACGACGACCGGAATGCCGCCGTCGGCTCGAGGGCCCGGATCGATCGGATCCGCTCGAGGAAACGCGATCCGTCACCCCATCGGCGCATTCGCTTGAGGAGCGGGCGCGAGACGTGCTGCAGGGAGAGGTCGAAGTACGGGACACCGGTGGCCAGAATGGTCTCGACCAGGGCGTCATCGAGCGTCGAGGGGTAGAGGTACAGCAGGCGGGTCCACCGGACCCGCTCCGCCACCGCGGCCACCAGCTCCACAATGGGGCGGTTGCCGCCCGTCGCCGGCCCATCGAGGCGGGGTTCGGTCCTCCCGCCCGATCGGTCGAGGGCGAACGACGACAGGTCCTGGGCCACCAGCACCACTTCGCGGAGGGTCCCCTCCGGTCCCGCCAGTTGGTCCACCTCGGCCAGGATCGAGGCGGTGGTGCGGGACCGCTGCTTGCCCCGGAACGAGGGGATGGCACAGAAGCCGCAGTTCCTGTCGCACCCCTCGGCGACCTTGATGTACGACCACGGCGCCGACGCCGCCGGCCGGGGCAGGTTCAACAGGTCGAACGAGGGGAGAGGGAGTGAAGGGAGGGGCACAATGCTGGCGGAGGGCGCCGATTTGCGACCCAGCAGGACCGGCGTACCGGGCCCCTGAGCGGTCACGGTCGGGGGACCGGTGAGGGAGGCTCCGAAGGGGGCCACCAGATCGACCTCGGGCAGGGCGTCGGCCAACTCGTGGCCGTAGCGCTCGGCCATGCACCCGGTGACCACCAGTCGGGCGCCGTGCCGGCGGACGTCGGAGAGGGCCAGCACGGTGTCGATCGACTCCTGGCGCGCCGCCTCGATGAAGGCGCAGGTGTTGACCACCACCAGATCGGCCTCCTCCGGGGAGTCGGCCGCCTCGAATCCGTCCACCGTCAGCGTTCCGACCAGCTTGTCGGAATCGACCTGATTTTTGGGGCAGCCCAACGTCTCGATCCAATACCGCTCGGCCACCTGGACAATCTACCGGGGTACCGGGGCAGGGGAGCTACGGGCTCGCCGAGCCGAGGTTTCGGGACCGGCACGAGCGCACACCCGATCGCCTGACCGACCGGGATCGATGGAGGCGAGCGGAAGACCACGGCGGCTGTTCAATTGCCGCAGTGGCCGGACACCGTGTCTCAGTTGCAGCGGTGGCCGGACACGGTGTCTCAGTTGCGGCCGTGGCCGGACACCTTTGATGTCCCGCGACACGCTCGCTGATGTCCCGCGACATGGTCGCTTCTGTCTCCCGACATCACAGAGCGGAGAGGGAGGGATTTGAACCCTCGGACCCAGTTACCCAGGTCAACTCATTAGCAGTGAGTCCGATTCGGCCGCTCTCGCACCTCTCCTTGCTGCTCAGGAGCCAGTTTTTCAACTTCGCCCTGCCCTCCTCTGTGCCCACATCGAACCCCCAGGCCCTTGTGGGGCCGAAGCGATCACCGGCGGGCCGCAACCACGGAGAGGTCCAAAGGGTACTGGATCGTTCCAGCCGCAGCGACGGGTCAGGCTGCCGAGTCGGCCACCGCCGGTGGCCATCCCGGGTGGGAGTGCGGTCAGCGGCGATGGACCGTGGCGGCCAGCCGACGGGCCATCCTGCGCCCCGACTCAGTGGAAGTGAGCAGGGCCAGTCCGAGCACCACCAACGACAAGCCGATGAGCAAGAACTGCTCGAAACCCACACCCGTGAAGGGCAACAGTCCCGTTGCGGCATGGACAGGAGCACTGGCTGGGGTACCGCTCGTGGCGTCGGCCGGGGCGTTGTGCGAGGTGCTGGCGGAGCCACCCCCCGAGGCACTCGCCGGTGCGCTCGGAGGGGAACCGGTGGCCGCGGCCGGGGGTGGGCCACTACCGGCTGCATCCACGGGGCCGGGCACCGTTGATGTGGTGGTGCTCGTGGCGCTGGCTTGGCCGGGCTGCTCGGTGGTCGTCGTGCTGGCGGGAGTACCCGTGGTCGGGCCGACGGGACCACTGCAGTCCTCGATGGTGTGCTGGAATCCCCGTTTGGCCACCCAGGGTGGCCCCACATAGGCGTCGGCCTGGATCACGCCGCAGAAGTTCTTCGGGTAGGCGAGGGTCAACGTACCGGACGTTCCGTAGACGATGGCCACGTCGACGGAGAGCTTCGGCTCGTTCAGAAAGAACTTCCACATGCAGTTCGGCTGCGACGTCGGACATGCAGGGGTGGGAATGGTCAGTGTGACCTGCTGGGCGGCGTCATCGAAGGTGATGACCGCGGTGGACGGGGTGCTCGTCACGCTCCACGCCGCAGCCCCCAGGCTCACACTGAGCAGGGTCAGCGCCAGGACCGAACTGGCTGCGATAATCGCTCGTTTCATTCTGGCTCCCGGGCCGAGGTTCCACCGACCCGACGAGTGTACGTGGAGATCACGGGGAATTCGGGTATCTCCATGGACGATCACGCCTGCCAGTCGTGACGGCGCGTCCAGCGGCCACGCCCTACGGCCGCAACGGGAGGACTCCCGCCCCATCGATGCCGCCGGAGACGAGCCTCATTCGTCGAGCAGGTACTGCGGCCCGGTGCCGAGCGTCGCCGCCACGTCACCCGGATTCGACAACGCGCAGGTGCGCAATGACAGACATCCACAGCCGATGCAACTGGTCAGGCCCCCCCGCAGCGCCTCGAGCAGCGCGATGCGCTGATCGATCCGCGCGCCCCAACCACGGGTCAGGCGCCGCCAGTCCTCCGGGCTCGGCGCACGGTCGGCGGGGAGTCCGGCGAGAGCCGAGACGATCTCCTCGAGGCTCAGGCCTACACGTTGCGCAATCCGGATGCAGGCGATCCGCCGGAGAACGTCACGTCGGAATCGCCGCTGGCCGCTGGAGGTGCGTTCGGCGTGAATCAGCCCTCGGCTCTCGTAGAAGCGAATGGCCGAGGCGGCCAGGCCGGCGCGCCGGGCCACTTCTCCGATGGTGAGCAGATCTTCCATGACGCTTCACAATCTCTCGTGGGAAATCCTCTCCCGAGAAATCCCCTTGACTTAAACATTACTTTAACCTTTACGCTACCGGATAAGCGCCGGAGGCGGTGCCGAGAGTGAGGATTCACATGCCAGTTGCCATCGTCACCGGGGCTTCCCGAGGATTTGGACGGGCCCTCGCCGTCGATCTGGCCAAGGACGGGTGGAGCCTGGTCGTCGACGGGCGTCGCGCCGGTCCGCTCGAGGAGGTCAGCCGGTCGTTGGGAGCGCTGGGAGTACCGGTGGCGTCGATCGCCGGCGACGTCACCGACCCCGGGCACGTGGCGGCGCTCGTCGAAGCGGCGGCTGCCCTCGGCGGCCTGGACCTCGTCGTCAACAACGCCAGCACCCTCGGTCCCTCTCCGCTGCCGACGCTCGACCGCTACCCGCTCGAGGCCCTGCAACGCGTCTTCGAGGTGAACGTCCTTGCCCCCTTGGCGCTTGTCCAGGCGGCCCTGCCGCTGTTGCGCCGGGCCGGCGGCACCATCGTCTCCATCTCATCCGACGCCGCCGTCGAGGCCTACGAAGGATGGGGGGGCTACGGGTCCTCCAAGGCGGCGCTCGACCAGCTGCACCGGGTGCTGGCCGCCGAGCAGCCGGAGCTGCACGTCTACCAGTTCGACCCCGGTGACATGCGGACCGAGATGCACCAGGCCGCATTCCCCGGGGAGGACATCTCGGACCGGCCCGAGCCCGAGTCGGCCGTGCCGCCGCTGCGGCGGCTGCTCGACTCAGGCGCTCCCAGTGGGCGCTACCGCGCCGACGAGTGGGTGCGGTCATGAGCGCACTCGCCGATCCGAAGGAACGGTTCACCTACGACCTGCCGTCCGCGCTCGAGGCCTCGGAGCCGCCCGAGGCGAGGGGCCTCACACGCGACGCCGTGCGCATGCTGGTCACGTCCACGAGGGACAGCTCGCAGGTTCGGAGCACCTTCAGCATGCTCCCCCGGTTCGTCGTGCCGGGTGACCTGGTGGTGGTGAACACGTCGGGCACCATTCCGGCCGCCGTCGACGCCACCGCTGAGGACGGGACCGCGCTCGTCATCCATCTGTCCACCCGACTGGACGGGGCGAGGTGGGTGGTGGAGCCACGGCGACCGGACGGCCGGGCCACGGAGCGGTGGCACGGCCCACCCCCATCACGGCACCTCTTCCTGGCCGGCGGTGCCTCCCTCACGCTCGACGAGCCCTACGGCACCGCCGGGAGACTGTGGGTGGCGACGCTCCACCTCGGGCAGCGCACGCTCAGCTGGCTGGCCGTCCACGGTCGGCCCATTCGCTACGGCTACGTCGACCGGCCGTGGCCGATCGAGATGTACCAGAACGTCTACGCCACCGAGCCCGGCAGCGCGGAGATGCCGAGCGCAGGTCGGCCCTTCACACCGGAGGTGGTCACCCGCCTGGTGGCCAAGGGCGTCGGGGTGACCCCGATCGTCCTGCACACGGGGGTCGCCTCCCTCGAGGCAGACGAGCTTCCCTACCCCGAGCGCGTACGGGTGCCGGAGCCGACCGCCGAGCGGGTGAACGCGGCGAGGCGCGGAGGCCATCGGGTCATCGCCGTGGGGACGACGGTGGTGCGGGCACTCGAGACGTCAGTCGGCACCGACGGGCTTGCGCACCCCTATGACGGCTGGACGGACCTGGTCGTGTCGCCGGAGCGGGGCGTGGAGATCACCGACGGGCTGCTCACCGGATGGCACGAGCCCGCCTCGTCCCACCTGCTGATGCTCGAGGCCTTCACCGGACGCGACCTCCTCCGTGACGCCTACCGGGTGGGTCTGGCCGAGGGCTACCGCTGGCACGAATTCGGAGACGTGCACCTGGTCCTGCCCTGAGGGCGGCGGTCGGCCCCGAGCTCCCCCCCCATCGTTCGGTCCGGTGCTCAACCGCCACCAGCGCAGGTACGTTGGACCGTGATCACATGGCGCCCGGGCTGACCACCGACAGGAGACCATCAGATGACCGCTCGGGTGGCCTGATGACGACGCAGGTGGCGTTCCTCCAGCACAGCGCATCCGACCTGCCTGGAGTGCTCGAGCAGCGCGCCCTGCAGCTGGGTCTGGCCACCAGGACCTACCGGGCCGACCACGGACCCGCTGGCCTGCCCCCGCCCGATTCGTTCGACCTGTTGGTGGTCATGGGCTCGATCGAGTCCGCAACCAATCAGGCCCTCACGTGGATCGGGCACGAGCGACAACTGGTCACCGAGGCCGTCGCCGCCGACATCCCGGTGCTCGGCATCTGTTTCGGGGGCCAGCTGCTGGCGCAGGTCCTCGGTGGTGAGGTGGGCCGGGCCGTCCGACCCGAGATCGGGTGGCTCGAGGTCGAGACCAACGACGAGGCCCGGGTGCCCACCGGGCCCTGGTTCGTCTGGCACGAGGACGCGTTCACCACTCCTCCGGGCGCCGACCTGGTGGCACGAACCGACGTCTCCGATCAGGCGTACGTCCTCGGGATCCACACCGGCGTGCAGTTCCATCCCGAGGTCACCCGTGAGATCGTGCGCCACTGGGTGGACGAGGCCCAGGCCGAGGACCGGATCCGCCCCTCCGTTGCTGAGGACCTGCTCGCAGGGTTCGACGCCGGAGGGCACGGGCCGGAGGACCAGACCCACCGGCTGTTCGACGGCTATGTGGAGCGAGCCGGACTGGCGATCTGAACACCAGGCGGCACGGCCCTCAGATTCGACCGGCCTGGCCCCGTCGCCAGGGTTCGCAGCTCCTGCCGCCCGGGCTGGCGGTCCCGCCACCAGGGTTCGAAGGCCGAACGGCCTTGGCGGCCCGGGGATCCTGAGGAGATTTGTCCGGGGCTGCGGTTGCGCACCGGCCGTACACGTGGTTTGCTATTAGCACTCGACAGTGCAGAGTGCTAACGACACGGAGGAACACCAGATGGCCAAGTTGATCACGTTCGACGAGGAGGCCCGCCGGTCCCTTGAGAGCGGCATGAACAAGCTCGCCGACGCCGTACGCGTCACCCTCGGACCCAAAGGCCGCAACGTCGTATTGGACAAGAAGTGGGGGGCGCCCACCATCACCAACGACGGCGTCTCCATTGCCAAGGACATCGAGCTGGAGGATCCGTTCGAGCGGATCGGCGCCGAGCTCGTCAAGGAGGTCGCCAAGAAGACCGACGATGTGGCCGGCGACGGCACCACCACAGCAACCGTCCTGGCCTGGGCCATGGTCCACGAGGGCCTGCGCAACGTGGCCGCCGGGGCCAACCCCATGTCGCTCAAGAAGGGCATCGAGGCCGGCGTCGAATCGGCCGTCGCCTCGCTGCGGGGCATCGCCAGGGACACCGACTCCAAGGGCCAGATCGCCCAGGTGGCCTCCATTTCCGCGGCCGACCCGGAGATCGGGGAGATGATCTCCGAGGCCATCGACAAGGTGGGCAAGGACGGAGTCATCACCGTCGAGGAGTCGCAGACCTTCGGCATGGACATGGACCTGGTGGAGGGCATGCGCTTCGACAAGGGCTACATCTCCCCCTACTTCGTCACCGACCCCGAGCGGATGGAGGCAGTCCTGGAGGACACCTACGTCCTGCTGGTCGGATCGAAGATCACCGCCGTGCGGGACCTGCTCCCCCTGCTGGAGAAGATCATGCAGTCGGGCAAGCCACTCGTCATCGTGGCCGAGGACCTCGAGGGCGAGGCGTTGGCCACCCTGGTCGTGAACAAGATCCGGGGGACGTTCAAGAGCGTGTCGGTGAAGGCCCCCGGGTTCGGCGAGCGCCGCAAGGCCATGCTCCAGGACATCGCCATCCTCACCGGTGGCCAGGTCGTGACCGAGGAAGTCGGTCTCAAGCTCGAGAACGTGGGCCTCGACCTGCTCGGCACCGCCCGCAAGGTCGTGGTGACGAAGGACGAGACCACCATCGTCGAAGGTGGCGGCTCTGACGAGGAGATCAAGGGCCGGATCAACCAGATCAAGGCCGAGATCGAAAACACCGACTCCGACTACGACCGCGAGAAGCTGCAGGAGCGCCTGGCCAAGCTGTCCGGCGGCGTGGCCGTCATCAAGGTCGGCGCGGCCACCGAGGTGGAGCTCAAGGAG
>DASZGT010000182.1:0-5101 GCA_035938575.1 Acidimicrobiales bacterium | reverse complement strand
CCACTACTTCCGCATCGACAACCTGACGGCGCTGAGGGAATTGGCGCTCCGCTTCCTCGCCCACGAGACCGAAGACCAGCTCCTTGAGTATCTCCGCCAACACCAAAAGGGAGCCGTGTGGGAAACCCATGAGCGCATCCTGGTGGGGGTCACCGCGGCCCCGGGTACGGAGGCCATCGTTCGCCGGGCATCGAGGATGGCCCACCGCATCAAGGCCGACCTCCAAGTCATCCATGTCATGGCCGGCAAGGAAGTTGACCGCTCTCCGGACGATCAGCTGGTAGCACTGAGACAACTGACCGCCGATGTCGGCGCCGAATGGCACGAGATCCGAGGCGACGATCCGGCCCAGACGCTCATCGACTTCGCTCGCTCCGGCCACGTCACCCAGATCGTGGTCGGCTCGAGCGAGCGCAGTTGGTGGCGAGAACTCCTTGGCGGGGGCTCCCACGTCCGGAAGATCTCGAGACTGGCCGCATCGGCTGCAATCGACGTCCACATCATCGCCAGACGTGATGATGCCCTTGCCCAAGGGGAGATCTCCGAGGCGGCAGATGAGTCGTAGAGGGTCCTTCGAATCGCTGCCTGATGGGGTTCGCCTGCGGTCAGCAGGTGCCAGTTGCTTGCACCGTGATCTGAGACACCTTCCAGGTACGCCCGCTCCTCACCAGGGCTGCGGTAGTGGCGCGACGGCCGCCTGGAGCATTCTTCGCCAACCCCCCAGACGTGTTGTACTCGACCCAGTGCGTGTCGTCGAAGCAGTCCCCGATGGTCGCGCCGGTCGGGTTCGCGGCTGGTGTGAGCGAGGTGACTTGGGGGTGGTGAACCGTAGTGCCCCTCGTCACGATGCCGTGAAATTGGTCTCTGGCCAGTCCCTGCACCAGCAGGGTCAGCGCCTCGCCGGTGGCATGCTGGGCGAGGAGTGTCGATTGGAAGTCAGACGTCTGAGCCGCAGTCACCAAATCGGCCCACATGATCCGGTAGGCAGACAGTGCCTGACCGGCGGCATCGGCCGGGGCGGGGCGTGCTGCTGTTGGCGGTGGGATCGTGGACGAGGAGCCCGAACTGCAGGAGGCCAGAGTCAGGGCGGCGGCGCACAGCAGCGGAAGAAGAACGAGTGTCGACCTGCGGGTCGCCTGCTTGACGGCCGGAACGAGCGGCGGCCGGCGCAGACGTTGGCCACCGCCCGTCGATGCGTGTGAGCGGCGAGTCTCCGACTTGTCAACGAATCCCTTCGGACCTCTGTCCGTCAAGGGTCGGGTTCTGGTCATGCGGGTGGTTTGGATGGCACTCCCGGAACAATGATCCCGACGATGCAGAGAGCGTCAAACACGGAGCCGCCCCCGCCCACTTAGGCGCGAGACGCCGGCGTTGGCTGGTTGAAAGCCAGCGCAGCACCCACCTGGTCGGCGATGGCCACGGCCACGACGAGCCTGTCGTGGGGCACGGATTTGCCCGGCGTAGGCGTGAGCATGAAATGACCGAGGAGCCATCCGTTGCCCCGCACGGGAAGATCGACTCGGCGCGTCGGCAGACCGAGATCTTCGGTGGACCATTTCTCCTGGCCGAGGGTGACATCGCCGTTGGCGTTGACTCGAGCGACCACGCCACCAGGGTTGTCTGGCGTGAACTCACATCCCCTCAGGGAGAGCAGGCTCCGGAGCTCGGCGGCCGCGGCGGTAATGAGTACCTGGGGCTCCCGGCCGGATGCGGCCAACTCGGTCACCGAGTGGATCAGTTCAACCTCGCGGCGGCTCTGCCCTGCTGCTTGCCGGTGCATACGACCCCGTGCGGCCATCTGACCCACGGCCAGTCCCAACACCAACAACAGGATCTCGGTGATCAGGTCCGCCTGACGGGTGATCCGGAACGAGTTGTACGGGCGCGTCAGGAAAAAATCGAAGGAGAGCGCAGACACGATGGCGGCGACCACGGCAGCAGCGCGCCGGCCGGTGCTGGCCACGGCCACGATGACAACGACCAGAAACAGGGCGTTGTCGGCCGTATCGAGGTGACCGCGCCACGGCGTGAGCAGCAGGGCCGTGGCGATCGGAGCGCCCACCGCCGACAGCATGATCCAGGTGTCCGGGCGGACCCGGGCTCGGAACGGTGGAGCGGGCTCCGCCCCTTCGCCTCGTTGGTGATCCCTCCAATGTTCCAGTCTGGTTACGGATGCCACCACACCACTGTCGCGCCGTACGGTCGCCGTGGGAAGTCATGTTTGCTTCCCCTTTACAGCGAATCCCGAATTTTCACGGGTCTGTTACGGATACTGGGATTCGGTGCTACGAAGGAGTACAGAAGTGGGTGTGTCGGAAGAGGACGGGGGGACGCCATGAGTCGGGCCAAGGCGGCACCGGTGGAGGGAGAGCAGGCGATCGCCATGGCCTCCGTGGCCAGCGCCGCCGGATACCGAGGCGACATCCGGGCCGGGCGGCATCACTTGGTGGCCGATGAGGGACCCGAGGTGGGAGGTGATGACGAAGGGCCCAATCCCTATGAGCTGTTGCTCGCCGGCCTGGTCCAGTGCACGGCGGCCACCTTGCGCATGTATGCCAATCGAAAGGGGTGGTCGCTGGGTGAAGTGAAGGTCCGCGCCCGGTTGCTGCGCACCGGCGACGGCGCCACCAAGGTCGAACGGATCGAACGCGCCATCACCGTAGACGGCGACCTCACCGACGAGCAGCGCCAGCGGCTGGCCGAGATCGCCGACCGCACCCCGGTGAGCCGCACCCTGCGAGCGGGCATGGTCATCGACACCACACTGCGGTGATCGCTTGGGCCCGTGGCGACAATTGACTGCTGCAATGGCCGACGCCGGGAGGAGCGAGCGTGGTTCGTGTCAGCGCAAGTTGAGACCGCCGTCGACGATCACGACCTCGCCGGTCACGTAGGCCGCCCGGGCCAGGCCGACGATGACCTCGGCCACGTCGTCGGGGCAAGCCGAGCGTTGCAGCGGCGCCTGGGAGATCACGAATTCCCGCACCAGGTCCCAGTCGGCGGTCCACGGAGTGTCCACCAACCCGGGTGCCACGGCGTTGACCCGGATGTCGGGACCCAGTGTGTTGGCCAGAAGTCGGGTCATGTGGCTGACCGACGCTTTCGAGCATGCGTAGGGGATCGAGCTCCCCACCGGCCGTTCGCCCGCCACGGAGGAGACGTTGATGACCTGACCCCGTCCCGAGGCCCGCAGGTGGGGGACGGCGGCCACGGTCAGCTGCCAGGTTCCGATCACATTGACGTCGAAGATCCGGCGCCATATCGCCGGTGAGGCGGCCTCGAGGTCGCCGTGGGAGATCACCTCAGTGGTCCCCGCGTTGTTGACCAGCACGTCGAGGCGTCCTTGCTCCGCCAGCACCTGGTCGATGAGTCGCCGGGCCTGGGCCTCGTCCGCGATGTCGGCCTGGACGTAGCTGGCGTCAGGGAGCTCGGCGGCCAGAGCTTCGCCGGCCTCGACGGATGTCGAGGAGTTGATGACCACGGTGGCACCCGACTGGGCGAACAGGCGGGCTGTGGACGCCCCGATCCCCGACGATGACCCGGTGACCAGGACGGTCTGCCCCCGAAACTGGGCGTCGGGGGGCGTGCGGGGCGAGGAGGTCGAGTCGGGCATGGATCGAGTGTAGAACCGCCTGTGGCCTATGTTTCGTGGGTGCGACTGGTCAGTGTGCTCGACGACGGACTGCGGACCGGACTGGTGGTCGGTGATGAGGTCGTCGATCTGACGGATCCACTGATCGGGCTCCCCGGAAGAATGCCGACTCTGTTGGCCCTCGGGGACGATGCCGGAGACGCCCTGGCGCGGGCACCATCGACCGCGGCGAGGCGTCTTGCCCTGGCCGAGGCCCAGCTGACCGCGCCGGTGCCGCGCCCCCCTTCGTTTCTGGCCATTGCCCGCAACTACGTCGCCCACATCGAGGAGCTGGGACACGAGCGACCCGAGTTCCAGACCTGGTTCTCCAAGCAGCCGACCTGTGTGATCGGTCCCGGAGCGGCCATCGAGGTGCCATTGGTGTCCTCGACCGTCGACTTCGAGGGGGAACTCGCCATGGTCATCGGGCGACGGTGCCGTCACGTGCCTGCTCGAGAGGCACTCGACGTCGTGGCCGGGTTCACCGTGGTCAACGATGTGAGCGTGAGGGACTGGCAGTGGCGATCTCCCACCATGATGATGGGCAAGGGATTCGACACGCACGGCCCCACCGGCCCGTGGATCGTCACCAGCGACGAGGTCGAGGATCCTCAGGACCTCGCCGTCCGGACCTGCGTGAACGGCGAGGTCCGCCAGGATGGTTCCACCGCCGACATGATCTTCACCTGCCGTCAGATGATCGAACACCTCTCGGAGGCCTTCACCCTGGAACCGGGGATGCTCATCACCACGGGGACGCCCGCCGGCGTGGCCGCCGGCGAGGAGGTGCCGCGCTGGTTGGCCGCCGGGGACACGGTCACGGTGGCCATCGAGGGAGTCGGCGAGCTCACCAATCCGGTGGTCGACGAGCCCGGTCGGCTCGGCACCCGGCAGGGTGCATCATGAGTGCGGCCACTGACGGCGGTGGGACGGTGCGGGTCACTCCGTCACTGTCCCTTCCCCTCGCCGAGCTGCAGTTCCGGTTCAGCCCGAGTGGCGGCCCCGGAGGCCAGCATGCCAACAAGGTGAACACCCGGGTGGAGTTGCGATTCGACGTAGCGGGGTCCCCGTCGCTGGGGCCGCGGCAACGGGCCCGGCTGCTCGATCGCCTGGGCCCGGAGGTCCGCGTCGTGGCGGACGATGAGCGATCGCAGGTCCGCAATCGGCAGCTGGCCGTGGAGCGGTTCCGTGTCCGTGTCGCCGACGCGCTGCACATCGAGAAGCGTCGTCGGCCGACCCGGCCGTCGCGGGGGGCGAAGGAGCGCCGGCTGACGGCCAAGCGCCACCTCTCGGAACGGAAGCGGGCCCGGCGAACTGATTTCGACGACTGAGGCCTCAGCCCACCTTGAGGTCGCGCTGCGCCTGAGGGCCCCAAACATCATCGAGGAACTGGGCGATCTGCTCGGTCAGCCGTTCGGGGTGCATGCGCAGTTCGAGCAGGGAGTTGGCCTGTACCAACTTCCCACCGGG
>DASZGT010000181.1:0-1668 GCA_035938575.1 Acidimicrobiales bacterium | reverse complement strand
GAACAGTTCGTCGAAGAAGGGGTCGGGTCCGAGGATCTGGCCCGATCCGGCGGCATCGGCCCGATTGACGTGGATCAGGGCGGCGTCGAGTCGAAGGGCAGGCATGGCCACCAGCTCCTCGGCGTCGTCGTAGGGCGAGGTGACCACCCGCAGGGACGGATTGTTGCGGAGCACGTCGGAACCCAGTCCCGCCCGGGTGGGTAGGAACGGGAGGCGGTGGGAGGCGGCCAGCAGACCCAGATAGAACATGCCCTCGTCGATCTCCATGCAGTTGATGGAGCCGGTCTGGCGGGCCACCTTGAAGTGGGGATCGGTGGGGATCGAGTCGAGGGTGACGAATCCGAATATCACCTTGGCCACCTTGCCCGCCGAACACAGGAGGCCGACATCGGGCCCGCCGTACGACACGACGGTGAGATCGGTGAGATCAGAGCGGAGGATGGCCCTGACGGCCGCCATCGGCTTGCGCCGCGAGCCCCAACCGCCGATGCCGATGGTCATCCCGCTCCGGAGCTCGCCGACCAAGTCGTCGAGCGACAGCCGCTTGTCAGCCATCGGCGCGCACCCATGGCCAGCTTCCGACCCCGGTGGATCTCATCTCGTCCGTCCCCATCCCCTGTATCCCCAGCCCCTCTGTCTCCATCCCGTCACTCCCCACTTCATCGTCGATGGCTGCTCGTTCCGACTCGCACGCCCGACACCTAGGTGGTGGTGTCGGCGTCGCGCTTTTCCACGAAGGCGGCGCGTTGCTCGTCGGCCACGCCGGCCACGTGGAGCTCGTAGGTGAAGCCCTGCTCGAATCGGTAGCTGCTCTTGACGTCGACCGGATCGATCCCGTTGAGGGACTCCTTGGCCCTTCGGATGATGGTGGGGCTCTTGGTGGCGATGTCGGCGGCGACCTCATAGGCCGCATCGACCAGCTGTTCCCGGGGAACCACCCGGAGCACCGATCCGTAGCCGTGGAGCTCGGCTGCCGTGGCCGGCTTGGCGGTGTAGACCATCGATCGCATCCGGTGCTGGGGAACCAGGCGCGACAAGTGTGTGGCCGCGCCCAAGGCGCCCCGGTCGACCTCGGGCAGCCCGAAGGTGGCATCCTCCGAGGCCACCACGATGTCGGCATTGCCGGCGATGCCCACTCCTCCTCCGAGACAGAACCCATGGACAGCGGCGATGACCGGGACTTCGCATTCGTAGACCGCAGCAAAGGCGGCGAAGCAGCCCCGGTTGGCGCCGATCAGTGCTTGATCCCCCTTGGCCTGGATCTCCTTGATGTCCACACCGGCGCAGAACCCCCGACCCTCGGCTCGCACGATCACCACCCGGTTGTCGGGCACCCGGCCGGCGACGAGGACCGCCTCGGCGAGATCGAACCAACCGGCGACATCCAGGGCGTTGACCGGAGGGTGGTCGATGACGACTTCGGCGATGCCGGGCCGATCCTGGTGGGAGATGATGGGCATGACTGCTCCGGTGGGCTCGGAGGCGCCGGCCGGCGACGCCATCCACGAGGAGCCCAGGCATCGCGGTATGGGGCGCGGACAACGCACTCGGCGTGATCTGATACAGCGTCAGGACAGTACCAGTCGAGGACCGGGAGGCACCTGTGGCCACAATCGATTTCGCTCGAGAGTCCGGAGTTCTCGACTTCAGTGGCCAGGTGGCGGTGGT
>DASZGT010000180.1:0-3335 GCA_035938575.1 Acidimicrobiales bacterium | reverse complement strand
CAACCGGCAGCCAATGAGCCTGGAGCTGGCCGAACAGGTGCTGTCCGACATCGTCTCGGCCGATCAGCCCCGACGCATCACCCCCCAGGTCATCCTCGACGCCACCTCGGACACCTTCGGGTTCTCCGTCGAGGAGCTCTGCGGTCCAAATCGACGACGCCCGTTGGTGACCGCTCGACAGGTGAGCATGTACGTGTTCCGCGAGCTCACCGACTTCAGCTATCCGGCCATCGGTCGTGAATTCGGCGGCCGCGACCACTCCACGGTCATGCACGCGGTGGACAAGATCACCGCCATGATGAGGGAGCGCCATCAGATCTACAACCAGGTGACCGATCTCATCGTCCGGATCAAAAGCGGCGGTGCTTGATGCCCGGACGGGACCGAGTTACCGGGGCTGTCACACAGGAGAGGGTGCGCCCGACGTGCACTCTCTTCGAACCGCCTTCTATCCGGAGGTTGTGCACTATCTGTGGATATCTATCGTGAAACCTGGGGTAATTCTGTGAACTCAAATGAACTTGTCCATAACCGGACACCCTACGAACATCCAGTGTCACACTCCACCGGTAAACAGTGGACGAGCAGGGGATAGCGAATCATGTCCTACGCTGCGCCGACCGGCCCTCGTCCACAGTCCACAGGCCTTATTACCATCACTATTCAATTTAGATACAAAGCAGAAGAGCGAGAAGGGACCAACTGGTGAAGTTTCGATGCGAGCGTGACTCCCTGGTGGAGGTACTGACCACGGCCGGGCGAGCGGTCGGTTCGCGCACGTCGACATCCATGGCCCTTGGAGGAGTCCGGATCGAGACCTCGGGCAATCACCTGGCGGTGGTCGGGACCGATCTCGATCTCACCATTCACGTCTCCACCGAAGCCATCGGGATATCCGACGGCGTGTGCGTTGCTCCGGCGAAACTGCTGGCCGACATCGTGCGATCGCTCGAACCAGGGGCGGTGACCATCGAGGCCGAAGCGGAGAAAGTAGAGATCGGCGCGGCGCGGTCGCGATTCAGCCTGCGGACCTTCCCGGTGGACGACTTCCCCACCCTGCCGGAACCACCTCAACCGGCCACCTTCCTCCCGGCAGCGGGATTGGCCAGCGCCCTCCGCCAGGTGGTTCGGGCGGCCTCCAATGACGACGCCCGACCTCTGCTCACCGGGGTCCTGGTGGCGGCTGAGGGCAACGACGTACGACTGGTGGCCACCGATTCGTATCGGCTGGCCATGCGGGACATCGATGGCAGCGACGCCCTTGCCGGCGCCTCGCAGATCCTGGTGCCGGCGCGGGCCCTGGCCGAATTGCAGAAGCTCTCCGTGTTGGGCATGCCGACCAAAGACAGCGCGTCGGGCTCGACCGGCGAGGGTGCAGACGACGGGGACGGGGTACTCCCCACCATCGGTCTTTCGATCGGCGACCACGACGTGACCTTCACCGCCGGCGATGTCAAGGTCAGCACCCGTCTCCTCGACGGGAGCTACCCCGACTACCGCCAACTCATCCCGTCCGAGTACCCCAATCGTCTCCACGTCGGGAAGGACTCGCTCCTCGATGCGCTGCGGCGCGTGCGACTACTGGTGCGCGACAACACCACGCCGGTGCGCCTCTCGATGCGTCCGGGTGGCGTGGAGCTGACCGTCGTCTCCCAAGAGGTCGGCGATGCCAGCGAGACCGTCGACGCCGACTTCGACGGCACCGAGCTGACCATCGCCTTCAATCCCACCTATCTCATCGATGGGGTGGAGGCGGTGACGGGCGACGAGGTCCTCCTCGAGACCGTCGACGCCACCAAACCGGCAACCGTGCGGGCTGCGGAGGAGACCAGCTTCCGCTATCTGCTCATGCCGGTCCGGGTGTCGTAGGGCTCTCACCGCCACGGCCACCGCCACGTGCACCTCGTCTCGCTCGCCATCTCGGACTTCCGGAACATCGTCGAGGCGACGATCGAACCTGATCCCGAGGGGACCACGGTGATCACCGGTCTGAATGGTGCGGGCAAGACCAGTGTGCTCGAAGCCATCGGCTATCTCGCCACCCTCCAGTCGTTTCGAGGGACCCCGCGCGAGGCCATGGTTCGTCGTGGCGCCGATCACGCCATCCTCCGAGCCGAGACACTGGTCGCCGGACGTTCCGTCACCATCGAGGCCGAACTGTCCACCACGGGACGGTCACGCACCATGCTCAACCGCCAGAGTGTCCGGAGACGCGTTGAGTTGCACGAGGCGATCCGGACCACCGTGTTCTCGCCCGAGGACATCGGGGTGGTCCGCGCCGGACCGACGGACCGGCGCCGGTTCCTCGATGAGACCCTGGCGGTGGTGGACCCGAAAGCCGCCCAATCCACCGAGGAGGTCGACAAGATCCTGCGCCAGCGCTCGGCCCTCCTCAGGAGCGCCGGCCGGCGGCTCACCCCGGAGGTGGCGGCCACGCTCGATGTGTGGGACACGCGACTGGACACGTCGGGGACAGCATTGGTCGAGGCCCGCGAGGCGCTGGTGCAGGAGCTGGTGCCCATTGTCGGCGCCCACTACGCACGGCTGGCGGCCCAGGACACCCCGGTCGGGCTCGACTACAGACGCTCGTGGGCGGGCCGGCTCATCGACGCCCTGGCCGAGTCACGCAGGACGGACGTCGAGCGGGGCGTGTCGTCCATCGGGCCCCACCGGGATGACCTCGACCTGTCGTTGGGCGGCCTCCCGGGCCGCACCCACGCCTCACAAGGTGAGCAGCGGTCATTGGCCCTGGCGCTGCGCCTGGCGGCGCACCAGCTCGCCACGGAGCGCCTGGGCTCACCACCGGTGCTCCTGCTCGACGATGTGTTCTCCGAGCTGGATCCGTTCCGGGCCAAGGCCCTGCTGGCCGGATTGCCCCCGGGGCAAGCCCTGCTGACGACGGCCCTTCCCGCTCCTCCGGAAGTGTCGGCGGCCAAGATCTACCAAGTGGAGGCCGGGGGCCATGTGGCCACCACCGGTGCGAGGGGCCCGGCGTAGTGGACACCGACCCGTACGGACGAGACGTCGGTCCGCGGCCCCTCGACGCCTCCTTGGAGGAGGTATCGAAGAAGCTGGGCATGCGCGACTCGCGGGGACTGGGCCGGCTCTTCGCCCATTGGCCGGAGATCGTCGGGCCGGCCATGGCCGAGCACGTGCAACCGGTGAAGCTCGACCACGAGACCTTGGTGGTGAGTGTCGACCGACCCGCCTGGGCCACCCAGGTGCGGCACCTGGGTGAGGATCTTCTCGACCTCGTGGCCGAGCGCACCGGCATGGCCCGACCCCTCCGGGTGGAGGTCCGGGTCCGCCGGTAATCCGGTCCGGCGACACCGCGA
>DASZGT010000179.1:0-5347 GCA_035938575.1 Acidimicrobiales bacterium | reverse complement strand
GCGGGGTCGTTGGAGGTCCTGATCGGCACCATGATCGAGACGCCCCGGGCGGCCCTCCTGGCCGGAGAGATCGCCGAGGAGGCCGACTTCTTCTCCTTCGGGACCAACGACCTCACCCAGATGACCTTCGGCTTCAGCCGCGACGACGTCGAGGGCCGCATGATGTCGGCCTACCTCGAACAGGGGCTGTTGAAGCGCAACCCGTTCGAGGTGGTCGACCCCGACGGCGTGGGCGAACTGGTCCGGCTGGGCGTCGAGCGGGGCCGCGCCACGCGGCCCTCCCTGAAGATCGGCGTGTGCGGCGAGCACGGGGGCGACCCCGAGTCGATCGCCACCTTTGCCCGGGCCGGCCTGGACTACGTCAGCTGCTCGCCCTTCCGGGTGCCCATCGCCCGACTGGCGGCGGCCCAGGCGGTGCTGGCCGGTCTCACCTCCGCCAAGCCGGGCAAGAAGCCCAAAGGGCCGACCACCGGGGCCAGCAAGGGCCGGTCCGCGCCCCGGCGGTAGGACCGAGGGATGGGCTGTCGGCCGCCGTGGCGTCCCCCGGCGGTCGAGGCGGGGCAACGACGCGGTACCGTCGACAGCTATGGGCATCCCCGACGAGGACATCGCCCGTGTCCGGACGGCCACGGACATCGTCGCGCTGATCGGGGAGCACGCAGCACTGAAGCGTCAGGGTCGCCGCTGGGTGGGCCTGTGCCCCTTCCACGCCGAGAAGACGCCGTCGTTCAGCGTCAACGCAGAAGAGGGCTTCTACTACTGCTTCGGCTGCCAGCAAAAGGGCGATGCCATCAGCTTCGTCCGGGCCGTCGAGCACCTCGACTTCGTCGATGCCGTGCGCCGGCTGGCCGACAAGGCCGGCATCACCATCCACGAGGACGCCACCTCGGGACGGGACAGCCAACGGCGGAAGGTCTACCTGGACGCCCTCGGGCGGGCCACCGACTGGTACCACCAGCGCCTCTTGGTCGCCGCCGATGCCGGCCAGGCCCGCGACTACCTGCGGAGCCGGGGGTACGACGGCGAGGTCGTCCGCCGATTCCGGCTCGGATGGGCCCCGGACGAGTGGGACGCCCTGTGTCTGGGGATCGGCCTCGGTGAGGAGGTCGCCGTGGGTGCCGGGCTGGGATTCGTCAACCGACGGGGCCGACTGCAGGACGCGTTCCGGGCGCGCATCATCTTCCCCATCTACGACCCCTCGGACCACCCGGTGGCCCTGGGCGGCCGGATCCTCCCGGGCAGCTCGGACCCGGCCAAGTACAAGAACTCGACCGAGACCCCCGTCTACTCCAAGCGCCGCACGCTGTACGCCCTCAACTGGGCCAAGCACGACATCATCAAGTCCGGTGAGGTTGTGGTGTGCGAGGGGTACACCGATGTCATCGGGTTCTTCGAGGCCGGGGTGGAGCGGGCCGTGGCCACCTGCGGTACGGCGTTGGCGGAAGAGCACGTCAAGCTCCTGCGCAACTTCGCTTCCAGAGTGGTGCTGGCCTTCGATGCCGACGGGGCCGGGCAGTCCGCGGCCGGCCGCTTCTACGAGTGGGAGCGTCGCCTCGAGATCGACGTGGCCGTGGCCGCCCTGCCTCCCGGTTCGGACCCCGGCGAGATGGCCCGTACCGACCCCGAGGGCCTGCGGGCCGCCGTCCAGGGGGCCAAGCCCTTCCTCCAGTTCCGGGTGGAGCGGATCCTCGACGGTGCGGAGCTGACCACACCGGAAGGGCGGGCCAAGGCGGCCGACAGCGCCCTGGCCGCGGTGGCCGAGCACCCCGACAATCTGGTCCGCGACCAGTACCTGATGCAGGTGGCCGAGCGGTGCCGCCTCGAGCCCCTCTTGTTGCGCGAGCGGCTCGAGCAACTGCGGCGTGAGGGCCCCCGTCCGCTCCCCGAGGCCGGTGGCGGTCGCCGAACGGGTGGGGCCGGAGGGTCGGGTCGAGGACGGACGGAGAGCGGTCGGCCTCCGGGTCCCGACGAACCGTGGGTACGTGAGCCCGATGACGACAGCGGCTGGGACAGCGACAGGTTCGACGGCGCCGGCTCCAGGCCGGGCACCGCTCCCGGCCCGGCGGGGAGCAGGGGAGCGGGGTCCTCCGGGGGCACCGGTGGCGGCTCGGGGTCGAACCGGCCCCCCCGCGAATTCCGGCCTGGCCTCGAGGCCCTCCGGTTGGCCATCCACCGGCCCGAGGCGGTGGTGGACCGGCTGGAGGCCGCCCTGTTCCGTGATGATCTGCAGCGGGCCGCCTTCGAGGCCCTCGTCGGCACCGACGATCTCCACGAAGCCATCGACGCCTCACCGTCGCCGGTTCGGGCCCTGTTGGTCCGCCTGACGGTGGAGGAGCCGATGGGTGAGCCGGACGACGTCGTGCTGCAGCTGGTGCGGGACGCGGCCAGGCAGGAGTTGACCGTCATGACGGCGGAGGCCCGCACGTCACCGACGGCGCCGCGGGAGGCCGCCAACGTCGCGGGTTGGGTCCAGGAGCTTGACGATCCGAACGCCTCGGTCGCGGCCACGGCCAGGTTGGTAGCCTGGCTCGTGGTGAGGGCACAGACGAGCGGACCGGGATCGGAAGCATGATCGCCAAACAAGGGTCGCACCTTGCGTCGGCGGCGCCGGATTCCGTGGCCATTCCCTCGGAGCCTTCGACCGCCACCGGCGGACGGGCGCTCGACGTGCTCCCGACCGATCAGTTCGAGGCCCTCATCCGTATGGGACGCGCTCGCGGCGGACTGACCCAGGACGACGTGATGACGGTGTTGCGATCCGTTGAGCTCAACGCGGATCTGATCTCCGAAGTGGTGGAGAGGATCAGGGAGGCCGGCATCGAATTCACCTATGACACGGGCGAGACCACGATCGTGCCCATGACCGGTGCGGTCGCCGACGACCTCTCCGAACGGCTGCGCGACGAGTTCCCCGTTCTTCCCGATCATGCCGGCGGCCCCGCCGTCGCCGACGGCATCCCGCCGGCTCTCATCGTGGCCTTGGAGCCACCGTGGTCGCCGACGACGCGCCGGAGCGGGTCCGCCACCGGCGACGAAGGTCCCGCGGTCGAGGCTCGGACCCCGGTCAGGAAGCAGCGGGCGTCGCGGCGATCGGCGCCGAAGGACGGCTATGTCGACGGCGAGGGGTTCCGGGGATCGGCCGCCGACCCCGTGCACATGTACCTCAAGGAGATCGGCAAGGTCAAGCTGCTGGACGCAGCCCTCGAGGTGGAGCTGGCCGAGCGGATCGTGGCTGGAAACGAGGTGGTCGAGCGCATGGCGGCGTTCGAGGGCGAAACCGGCGAGCGCTACCCCGAGCGGGCGTCCGATCGTCAGGTCATCCGACGCGGGCAGGCGGCCAAGGAGGCACTGATCGAGGCCAACCTCCGGTTGGTGGTCTCGATCGCCAAGCGCTACCGCAACCGGGGCCTGGCCTTCCTCGACCTCATCCAAGAGGGCAACCTCGGCCTCATGCGAGCCGTCGAGAAGTTCGACCACACCAAGGGCTTCAAGTTCTCCACGTACGCCACTTGGTGGATCCGCCAGGCCATCACCCGCGCCATCGCCGACCAGGCGCGCACCATCCGCATCCCGGTGCACATGGTGGAGACCATCAACAAGGTGGTGTGGGCCCAGCGCCAGCTCCTGCAGGAGCTCGGTCGAGAGCCGAGCGCCGAGGAGGTGGCGGGGCGGGTCGACTTCTCCATCGAACGGGTGCGGGAGATCCAGCGGATCAACCAGGACACCGTGTCACTGGAGCAGCCGATGGGCGACGAGGACGACTTCAGCCTGTCCGACCTCATCGAGGACCGCGAGGCGGTGGTTCCCGATGACGCCGCCGCTCGCATGATGCTCGACGGGGCCGTACACGAGGCACTGGGACACTTGTCGCCACGCGAGCAGGACGTGGTTCGGCTCCGCTTCGGGCTGGAGGACGGCAAGATCCGCACGCTGGAGGAGGTGGGGAAGGCCTTCGGGGTGACCCGCGAGCGGATCAGGCAGATCGAGGCGAAGACGCTGGCCAAGCTGCGTCGGCCCGAGTCGGCCCAGCTGCTTCGGGACTACCTCGACGAAGCGTGACGGCTCGACGAGGCGTGACGTCGGGACCCGGCCGGTGAGCGGGCCGGATCCGGGCCGGCCGGATACCGGACCTGGGCTACCGGGTCCGACCAACGAGCACGGCCGTTGAGGGCCGAGGCCAGGTCCTCGGCCAGATCGAGGGCGATGGCATCGGCTGCCTGGTCGGCATTGCGCCACCCGAGTCGAACGCCGATGGCGTCCTTGGCCCGCTCGACCCCGAGGGTCACCACGGCCCTGCTCTTGTGGCCGACGAGGGACGCGGTGCTGGCCACCGGCGCCGACCGGGCGGCGGCTCCGGCCATCCGTGTGATCTGCAGGTAGCGCTCACGACCGGCCCGGGTCCCCAGGACGTACCCGATGCCCAGAGCAGCGGCGGTGCCGATTCGAAACCTCACCGGCCCATTGTGCCCGCGTGGCGGGAGCCGTGCATATTCGCCCCTGAGGTGGACGAGCACCGGCTAGTGTCCTCAGGCACGCCGTGGGGCCGTCCCGGCCCCCGTGCGCGGCCTTCCGGGGTAGCTCAATCGGCAGAGCGAGCGGCTGTTAACCGCTAGGTTGAGAGTTCGAGTCTCTCCCCCGGAGCCATTCCGATCCAGACCGTCGTCCGTTCCGTGTCGGCCATCCTGGGCTGCGGCTGGACTGGCGTTGTCAGGGCTTGAAGATGGCGACGCCCGCGGCCCAGTACATGGCGGTGCCGAACGAGCCGGCGAAGCTCTGGGCACCCGCAGTGGAGACAACCTGGTAGCCGGTGATCACCGTGGCGATCGTACCTGTGGTGGTCTGCTGCGACTGGAGCGTGTACCCCGGTGAGGTCACCGAGATCGCTTGGGCGTTGTTGTGTCCGGCGACGAATCCCACCACCAACTCGTTGGCCACCGACGAGCTGGCTGTGCCCGAGCTGGCCGCCGTCCCGGTGTTGGACGTGCCTGTGGCCACGTCGAGCGGGGAAGTGGTGGCGATTCCGGAAAACTCCTGCACCTCAAAGGCAATCGAGGCGGCTGAGCCCGTATGAACGGTCACCGTGGTGATCGGACTGGCGTCGGCCACGTACCACATCTCCCCCTCGGAGTTGTGGCCCGCCACGAAATAGCCGGTACCGCGGACCCATGCATTGCCCGCATTGTCGGTCACTGACGTGATGTGGTTGGTGGCGCCGGTGTACTCGCTGATGGAGAGGACCAGCAGATCTCCGGCGGTGGTGGCCGAAGGGAAGGAGCCGGCCAGTGAGGTGGCAGCGGCGGTTTCAGTGCCGCTGGCGGATTGCACGAGATGCGGCAGTCCGGTGACG
>DASZGT010000178.1:0-4723 GCA_035938575.1 Acidimicrobiales bacterium | reverse complement strand
CGATGAGCCGGCGGCGCACCTGGTCGATGGTCCACGACACCGTGGCCACCGTCGGAATGCCCAGGCGGAGGTAGATCTGGGCCCGCCGCGGATCGTAGATGCGGGCCACCACGTTGGGGATCTGGTAGGTCTCCCGGGCGATGCGGGCGGTCAGGATGTTGGAATTGTCGCCGCTGGTCACGGCGGCCAGCGCCGTCGCCTCGGCGGCGCGGGCCCGGTCGAGGTCGTCGCGATCGAAGCCCGAGCCCACCACGGTGGTCCCCGGCCACGCCTCCGGGAGCCTGCGGAAGGCCTTGGCGTTGCGGTCGATGATGGCGACGGAATGTCCCTGCTCCACGAGCCCGATCCCGAGGCCCGACCCCACCCGACCGCAGCCCACGATGACGATGTGCACCCGACCATGCAACACGCATCGCGGGTCCAAGACAACTCAGGCCCGCCCTCCCGTCCCGGTGCCCTGACGGAGCCCCCGGGGCATCCGGGCCCTCCCGGAGCAGGTTCGGCGCCCGTGATTTACTGAGGGGGTGGACCCATCGGTGACCGGAGGCGTGGATCCGGTCGAGCCGATGGCCGGGACCGGCGTGGCCGTCTCGCCCACCGCCCCGGTTCCGGCCAAGCGCCTGGCGCCGACGATCACCCCGTCCGGCGCCGTGGACCTGCCCGAGACGCTGCGCTATCGCCTGAAGAACAAGCTGCTGGGCCCCCCGATCTCCTCGGACCGCCAGACCTCGGAGCGGTTGGGCAAGCCGACCGCCCTGGCCGTGCTGTCGTCCGATGTGATCTCGTCCTCGGCCTACGCCACCGAGCAGATGCTCATCCCCCTGGTCATCGCCGTGGGTGCCGCGGCCTACTCGCTGGTCATCCCCGTCAGCATCGCCGTGATCTTCGTCCTGTTGTTCGTGACCCTCTCCTACCTCGAGGTAGTGAAGGTGTACACCAAGGCCGGCGGCGCCTACGTGGTGGCCCGCGAGAATTTCGGCCTGACCGTGGCCCAGGTCGCCGCCATGTCCCTGCTCATCGACTACACCCTGACGGTGGCGGTGTCGGTGGCCGCCGGGGTGGCCGCCATCACGTCGGTGTACCCCGGGCTCACACCCGATACCACCTGGATCGCCATCGCCCTGGTCATCCTCATCGCCTACGGAAACCTGCGGGGCATCCGCGAGGCCGGGCGGACCTTTGCCGTCCCGACCTACTTCTTCATCGCCAACATGGTGATCCTGATGACGGTGGGGGCCTACCGGGCCATCGCCGGCACGCTCCACGCCCATCCGATCCACGGGGTCGTCGGATCGGTGCCCATCGGCAAGCCCGCCAGCGGCCTGCTGTACGGGGCCGGCGCGTTCATCGTGCTCAAGGCGTTCGCCTCGGGGGGTTCGGCGCTGACCGGCACCGAGGCCATCTCCAACGGGGTGAGCATCTTCCGGCGGCCCGAGTCCCGCAACGCGCGCATCACCATGATCCTGATGGCGGTCATCCTCGGCTCACTGGTGGCCGGGGTCTCGGCCCTGGCCGCCGTCACCCACCCGGTGCCCTACGAGCTGGGCACCCCGACGGTCATCTCCCAGATCGCCAAGTTCGTCTACGGCGGCAGCGGATTGGGCAACGTCTTCTACTGGCTGCTCCAGGTCGGGACGACCCTCATCCTCATCCTGGCCGCCAATACCAGCTTCACCGGATTCCCGTTCCTGGCCAGCTTCGCCGCCGAGGACTCCTACCTGCCCCGCCAGCTGACCCGGCGCGGGCACCGGCTGGTGTTCTCGACCGGCATCATCGTCCTGACCGTGGTGGCCGTCCTGATCCTGCTGGTCACCCGGGCCAAGGTGGACAAGCTCATCCCGCTCTACGCCATCGGGGTGTTCACCGGCTTCACCATGGCCGGCGCCGGCATGGCCAAGTACCACCTGACCCACAAAGAGGACCACTGGCGGCGGCGGCTGGCCATCAACGGCACGGCCTCGGTGCTCTCCTTCATCGTCCTGGTCATCATCGCCGTGGCCAAGTTCACCGAAGGCGCCTGGGTCATCCTGGTCATCCTCCCGCTCGGGGTGCTCATCCTCCTGCGCCTCCATCATCAGTACGTGGACGAGGAGCACCAGCTGGAAGAGGGCGCGTCAGAGGCGGCGGAGGCGCCGGTGCTCAATCGCCACGTGGTGGTGGTGCTGGTTGACCGGCTGGACATGGCCACGGCCCGCGCCCTCCAGTACGGGCGCACGCTGCATCCGGACGAGCTCCGCGCCGTCCATTTCACGCTCGACAACCGGGTGTCGGCCGAGCTCGAAGCGGAGTGGAGCCGACTCGGCCTCACCCGGCTCCCGCTCGACGTCGAAGCGTGTGAGGACCGGAGGCTCACCCGGGCCGCCCTCGAGCTGGCGGCCGAGACGGTGGCCGACGGACAGACCGAGCTGACCATCCTGTTGCCCCGACGCGGCTTCACCGCCGGTTGGCACCGGGTGCTCCACGACGCCACCGCCGATCAGATCGCCGCCGCCGTCGGCCAGCTGGCCCACGTCAACGCCACCGTGGTGCCCTATCAGCTCACCGGTGGGTGGCTGTCGCGCCGGCGCGAGTGGCGCCGGGCGCCGGGCGCCGGCCCCAGGCCCCCCGGCCGGGCGTCCCGGGCCGCCGAGCGGTCCGCGGCCCGCACGGCCACCCGGGAGGCACCGAGGACCACCTTCGACCGGGCCGCGTTCGGTGAGCAGGGGCGGGGGACCACGCCCATCGGCCAGGCCGAGTGGCGGCACCGGGTCCGCGTGGCGGGCCGGGTCAAGTCGGTGCGGGTGCAACCCCGGGCCGGCACCTCCAATCTCGAGTGCGTCCTGGCCGACGAGACCGGCCGGATCCTGCTGGTGTTCCAGGGCCGCAGGCGCATCCCGGGGGTCCAGCCCGGGGCCCGCCTGGTGGTGGAGGGGATGGTGGGCGACTGGGCCCGCCGCCAGGCCATCCTCAACCCCGACTACGAGCTGATCGCCGGTCCGGAGGCCGGTGTTGAGCCGATCTGAGCGGCCCGCGGTTGGCGGCCGGGTCGGGGCTGGCCACGGGCCGCGGCAGTGCCTTCCTTGCTGAAGGGACCCATTTGTCGGTATCTTCTGCCCCCGTTGCCGGATTCGGCGTGCCCTGAGAGCGCGGCCCGGCGTACGGCCTCGCGGCCGTGGCTTCTGCAGGGGACGACGTCCCCCGACGTTTGCGGTCAGTCGCGATCGCAGAAGCCCGCAAGCATTCGAACCTAACCACGCAGTACACCGAAGGGAGCCGTACCGATGACCCACCTCCTGGCTGAAGGGGGTTACCAGATCTTCTCGCTCCACAGCACCGAGAAGACCTGGCTGTATTTCGCGCTCCTCTGTGCCGTGGCCTCCATCGCGGTGGCGCTGTTGCTGGTGCGGGGCGTACTCGCCGCCGACCAGGGCACTGCCTCGATGAAGGAGATCGCCAAGGCCATCCAGGAGGGTGCGGAGGCGTTTCTGGCCCGTCAGTTCAAGACCATCGGGATCATCATCGTCCCCCTGGCAGTGCTCATCTTCTTCACCGCCACCAAGGTCACCCACGTGAATGCCCTGGGTCAGACGGTGGTGGATCTCACCTTCGCCCAGGCCGGGATCTACCGGGTCATCTGCTTCCTGGCCGGGGCCCTGTGCTCGGGCCTCACCGGCTTCATCGGGATGAGCCTGGCCGTGCGCGGCAACGTCCGCACCGCCGCCGCCGCCCGGGAGGGCAAGATGGCCCCCGCCCTCAAGGTGGCCTACCGGACCGGTGCCATCACCGGCCTCCTGTGCGTGGGCCTCGGCCTGCTCGGCGCCACCGTGATCGTGCTGATCTTCCAGAACACCGCCACCTCGGTGCTCATCGGGTTCGGGTTCGGCGCCTCACTCCTGGCCCTGTTCATGCGGGTCGGCGGCGGCATCTTCACCAAGGCGGCCGACGTGGGCGCCGACCTGGTGGGCAAGGTGGAGGCGGGCATCCCCGAGGACGACCCCCGCAATGCGGCCACCATCGCCGACAACGTGGGCGACAACGTGGGCGACTGTGCCGGCATGGCCGCCGACCTGTTCGAGTCCTACGTGATCATGATCATCGCCGCCATCATCCTGGGCGTCACCGCCTTCAGCTCCATCCACCGGGGCGGCGACGCGGCCAAGACGGTGATCTTCCCCATCGCCATTCCGGCCATCGGCATTCTCGCCACCATCATCGGCGTCTTCGTGGTGCGGGCGGGAAAGAACGACAAGAACGCCATGGCGCCGATCAACCGGGGGGTGTGGACGGCTGCCGCCCTCACCATCGGCGGCTCTGCCGTGGTGGCCGGTGCCTATCTCCACTACTGGAAGGCGTTCTACGCCGTGCTCGCCGGTGTGGTCCTCATGCTGGTGGCCAGCCAGATCACCGAGCACTTCACCTCCACCGAGCGCGGCCCGGTCAAGGAGGTGGCCGAGACGGCCCGGACCGGACCGGCCACCCTCACCCTCTCCGGCCTGGCCCTGGGCCTCGAGTCGTCGGTGTGGGCGATCATCGCCATCGTGTTGGCCATCGCCGTCTCCGTCGGACTCGGTGGCGGCAACATCCAGCTCACGCTGTACCTGGTTGCGCTCACCGGCATCGGCCTGTTGTCGACCGCCGGCATGATCGTGTCCGAGGACAGCTTCGGCCCGGTGTCGGACAACGCCGCCGGAGTGGCCGAGATGTCCGGTGAGTTCACCGGTGAGGCGGAGCGGGTCATGGTGAG
>DASZGT010000177.1:0-4631 GCA_035938575.1 Acidimicrobiales bacterium | reverse complement strand
AAGGCCGACCAGGACAAGCTGTCCAAGGCCCTCTACTCGTTGTCCGAGGAGGACCCGACCTTCCGCGTCCAGTCCGACGAGGAGACGGGCCAGACGGTCATCTCCGGGATGGGCGAGCTCCACCTCGAGGTGCTCGTCGACAGGATGCTCCGCGAATTCAACGTCGACGCCAACGTGGGCAAGCCCCAGGTGGCCTACCGCGAGACGGTACGCAAGAAGGTCGAGAAGGTCGAGCTGCGCTACATCCGCCAGACCGGCGGCAAGGGCCAGTACGGCCACGTGGTCATCACCCTCGAGCCCACCGGCCCTGGCGGCGGGTACGAATTCGTGGACAAGATCACCGGTGGGGTGATCCCGAAGGAGTACATCCCGTCCGTCGACGCCGGCATCCGGGAGTCGATCACCTCCGGGGTCTTGGCCGGGTACCCGACGGTGGACATCAAGGTGACCCTGACCTACGGGTCCTACCACGACGTGGACTCCTCCGAGATGGCCTTCAAGATCGCCGGCTCCATGGCCATCAAGAAGGCGGCGAACCTGGCCGACCCGGTGCTCCTGGAGCCGGTGATGGCCGTCGAGGTGACCACACCCGAGGACTACATGGGCGACGTGATCGGCGACCTTTCCTCACGGCGGGGCAAGGTGGAGGGCATGGAGCAGCGGGGGAACAGCCACATCGTCAGGGCGCAGGTACCGCTGAGCGACATGTTCGGCTACGCTACCGACCTGCGCTCGCGCACTCAGGGACGGGCCACGTACTCGATGCAATTCCACGCCTACAACGAGGTGCCTGAGTCCATCGCCAAGGAGATCATCGCCAAGGCGCGCGGAGAGTAGCCGGACGGCAACCACCCCGTTCGCAGAGCGCAGTAGCCAGTAACGAAGTTGCAGTACACGCAGTAGCGCAGGACCACCGATACACGAGGAATGACGACAGGCACCCGCCTGCGTCGTGGCGGGCCCGAGGGGGTACCGCCCGAGATCAGGAGCATTACCCCAGTTATGGCCAAGCAGAAATTCGAGCGGAACAAGCCCCACGTCAACGTGGGCACGATGGGGCACATCGACCACGGGAAGACCACGCTCACCGCGGCCATCACCAAGGTCCTGCACGACAACGACCCGACGACGAATTTCACGCCGTTCGACCAGATCGACAAGGCACCCGAGGAGAAGCAGCGCGGGATCACCATCTCGATCGCCCATGTGGAGTACGAGACGCCGAATCGCCACTACGCCCACGTCGACATGCCGGGCCACGCCGACTACATCAAGAACATGATCACCGGTGCCGCCCAGGTGGACGGGGCCATCCTGGTGGTCTCCGCCGCCGACGGCCCCATGCCGCAGACCCGCGAGCACGTGCTGCTCGCCCGCCAGGTCGGCGTGCCCTTCATCGTGGTCGCCCTCAACAAGGCGGACACCGTGGATGACGAGGAGCTCCTCGACCTGGTCGAGCTCGAAGTGCGCGAGCTCCTCAACGAGTACGAGTTCCCGGGCGACGACACCCCCATCGTCAGGGTCAGCGCCCTGAAGGCGCTGGAGGGCGACGCCGAGTGGTCGGAGAAGATCACCGAGCTGATGAGCGCGGTGGACACCTACATCCCCGAGCCCGAGCGTGACGTGGAGAAGCCGTTCCTCATGTCGATCGAGGACGTCATGTCGATCACCGGTCGCGGCACCGTGGTCACCGGCAAGGTGGAGCAGGGCATCGTCAAGGTGGGCGAGGAAGTGGAGATCGTCGGCTTGCGGGACACCCAGAAGACGACCGTCACCGGCATCGAGATGTTCCGCAAGCTGCTCGACGAGGGACGGGCCGGCGACAACATCGGGGCCCTGCTGCGCGGTACCAAGAAGGAGGAGGTGGAGAGGGGCCAGGTGCTGTGCAAGCCCGGCTCCATCACTCCCCATACCAAGTTCGAGGCCACGGTGTACGTGCTGAACAAGGAGGAGGGCGGGCGGCACAAGCCCTTCTTCACCAACTATCGCCCACAGTTCTACTTCCGGACCACCGACGTCACCGGGACCATCTCGCTGCCGGACGGCACCGAGATGGTGATGCCCGGGGACAACACGGAGATGACGGTGGAGCTGGGCAAGCCGATCGCCATGGTCGAGGGTCTGCGGTTCGCCATCCGTGAGGGTGGACGCACCGTGGCCTCCGGTCGGGTCACCAAGATCCTCGCCTAGCCCAGATCTCCCGAACCACACCCACGAGAGGACGCTGTACCCATGGCCGCAGAGGGCCCCCGCCAGAAGATCAGGATCCGCCTGAAGGCCTATGACCACGAGATCCTCGATCAGTCGACCGAGAAGATCGTGCAGACGGTCCTGCGCACGCAGGCGAAGGTGCTCGGTCCGGTGCCCCTGCCGACCGAAAAGCACCGCTACACGGTGATCCGCTCTCCCCACAAGTACAAGGACAGCCGGGAGCATTTCGAGATGCGGGTGCACAAGCGGCTGGTGGACATCGTGGAGCACACCCCGAAGACGGTCGACTCGCTCCAGCGGCTCGACCTGCCCGCCGGGGTGGATATCGAGATCAAGATCCAGACCGTCTAGCCGGCCCTGGGGCCGGATCGGGTCCCGAGGCCGAGGCCTCGCCGGCCGGGGTCCCGTTGTCAGCGCCGGTCCAGTTGGTATACAGTGATCAGTCGGCCCGATTTTGGGCCATTCCAAGTGAGTAGGACGTGTTTGAGCGCCCGTGGCTTGTCGGCGGGGACCTCGGACCAAACCAGGCGAGCGCTCCGCTCGGGATCTTCCGAGCGGAGCGTCTGCGTGCCAGCCGATGCGGTGAACGCACCGGCTATGGCCGGCAGAGCCCGTGTCCAGCAGAGCAGGTTGAGCAGTCCAGTTGTAACCCATTCGGTGCCGGCCGGCACCGATCAGAGCGAAGAGTCGAGACGGAGAAGCTCCAGTGGCCACCAAGGCGATCGTGGGCGAGAAGGTCGGAATGACCCAGATCTGGGACGACCAGCACCGGGCGATACCGGTGACGGTGGTGCGCGTGGCTCCGGTCCGGATCGTGCAGGTCAAGACGCCTGAGCGCGAGGGCTACGCTGCGCTCCAGGTGACCTGGGGCCATCGCCGCTCGTCCACCCTGACCAAGCCGGAACAGGGTCATTTCGACAGGGCTGGAGTCGATCCCGGCCGGCGCCTGGTGGAGCTCCGCATCGATGACGCCTCCGACTACGAGGTGGGCCAGCAGCTGACCGCCGACCTTCTCCAGGCCGGGGAACTGGTGGACGCCATCGCCGTGTCCAAGGGCAAGGGATTCGCCGGAGGGATGAAACGCCACAACTTCAAGGGTCAGGGTGCTTCGCACGGTAACCACAAGAAGCACCGCTCGCCCGGTTCGATCGGCGCCTGCGCCACCCCGTCCCGGGTCTTCAAGGGAACGCGCATGGCCGGGCGGATGGGCGGCCAGCAGGTGACCACCCTCAACCTCGAGATCGTCCAGGCCGATCCGGAGCGCGAGCTCATCCTGGTCAAGGGGGCGGTCCCCGGGCCGAGGGGCGGGATCGTGGTGCTCCGGGATGCGGTGAAGGCACCCCTGGTCAAGGGGGGGAGGACGTCATGAGCGGTGCAGCCGGCGAGGCGATCGATCTCGAGACCGCCAGTCCCGCCGAGATCCGACGGTTCTTGCGTCCCGCGCCCCAGGAGCGAACGGTGACCCGGCGGTCGAGTGATGGCGCCGACCTCGGTGAGGTGGCTCTCGAGCCGTCGATCTTCGGCATCGAGCCCAACCTGGCCGTCCTCCATCAGGTGGTCACGGCCCAGTTGGCCGCGGCCCGGTCGGGCACCCAGTCCACGAAGACGAGGGCCGAGGTTCGCGGCGGTGGGGCCAAGCCCTTCCGCCAGAAGGGCACCGGTCGGGCCCGACAGGGCTCAACCCGATCCCCCCAGTGGGTGGGCGGAGGCGTGGCCCTGGGCCCGAAGCCGCGGTCCTACGCCCAGAAGACACCGAAGAAGATGATTCAGCTGGCGCTCCGGTCCGCGCTGTCGGACCGGGCGGCCCAGGGCCGGGTGGCGCTGATCGAGGCCTGGACCTTCGACGTGCCGAGCACCAAGGCCGCCCTGACCGCCCTGGATGCCCTGGGGTTGTCCGGTCGGGTCCTGGTCGTGCTGGGGGAGGAGGACGGCTACGCCGATCGGTCGTTCGGCAACCTCTCCGAGATCCAGACCATCGTCGCCGGTGAGTTGAACGCCTACGACATCCTGGTCAACGACTGGGTGGTGTTCACCGACGAGACCCTCCCCGGAGGGTCCGGCGCCGAAGCGGATGCCGTGCCGGAGGTCACCGGCGGATCGCCGGGCGCCGGCGCCGCCGACACCGAGGAAGGAAGCGGGTCATGAGGGATCCCCACAACGTTCTCATCCGGCCCGTGGTGTCGGAGAAGTCCTATTCGCTGATGGACGACAACGTCTACGTGTTCATCGTGGACCCCTCCGCGACCAAGATCGACGTGCGCCACGCCGTGGAGCAGGCCTTCAGCGTGCGGGTGACCAGCGTCAACACCCTCAACCGGAAGGGCAAGACCAAGCGCAACCGGAAGACCAACGGCCTCGGCCATCGTCCCGACACCAAGCGGGCCATCGTCACCCTCCACGAGGGTGACTCGATCGACCTC
>DASZGT010000176.1:0-8462 GCA_035938575.1 Acidimicrobiales bacterium | reverse complement strand
TCGGGGACCGTCCGGGCCGGTGGGGCGAAGAATTCTGTGTTGAAGCTGATGGCGGCCTGCCTGCTGGCCGAGGGCCGCCATGTGCTGACCAACGTTCCCCGGATCACCGACGTGGACATCATGGGCGAAGTGCTGGGCGCCATGGGCGTCGACGTGAGGCGGGGACGGACACCGGACGAGCTGGTGGTGACCACCCCGGCCACGGTGAACCCCGAGGCTCCCTACGAGTTGGTCGAGAAGATGCGGGCCTCGGTGGTGGTGCTCGGACCGCTGCTGGCTCGTCACGGCTACGCCAAGGTGTCGATGCCCGGTGGTGACGATTTCGGGCCCCGACCCATCGACATGCATTTGCACGCTCTCGGGTCGATGGGTGCCGTGTTCGAGTCGTCGCACGGCTATGTCGAGGGGCGGGTGGAGACGACGGTGGGGTCCGTGCCGCGGCTGGTGGGCAACCGGGTCGTCCTCGAATACCCCAGCCACACCGGCACGGACAACGTGTTGATGGCAGCGTCGTTGGCCAAGGGGACGACGATCATCGAGAACGCCGCCCGCGAGCCGGAGGTGAAGGACCTGGCCGAGTTCCTCAACTCGATGGGGGCGAGGATCACCGGCGCGGGGACGTCACGCATCGAGGTGGAGGGTGTCGACGTGTTGTCCCCCGCCACCCACGCCGTCATCCCCGACCGGCTCGTGGTGGCCACCTTCCTGGTCGCGGCCGGGCTGGCCGGGGGCGAAGTCGTGGTCGAGGACGGTCGGCCCGAGCACATGGACATGCTGATCCGCAAACTGGCGGCCACCGGCATCCACATCACGCTGGAGCCCGAGGGCCTGCGGGCCGTGAGGGACCGCGCCCAACCGCTGCAGGCGGTCGATGTGGCCACGCTCCCGTATCCCGGGTTCGCCACCGACTACAAGCCGCTGCTGGTGACCCTCCTGACCGTGGCCCACGGTGTGGGCATCGTGACCGAGAACCTCTTCTTCGGCCGGTTCCGCTACGTCGAGGAGCTGCGCCGGATGGGCGCCGACATCCGCACCGAGGGCCACCATGCGGTCGTGAGGGGGGTGGGCCGGCTCTCCGGCGCGCCGGTCCGGGCCTTCGACGTGCGAGCCGGGGCCGCCCTGGTGCTGGCCGGCCTGGTCGCCGACGGTGAGACCCTGATCACCGATGCCCACCACGTCGACCGCGGCTACGAGGACCTGGACGGCAAGCTGGTCTCGCTCGGTGCCCACGTCTCACGGGTCTGACGCCCCGGTCCCTCCCGTCTACGCTCGTCACTCCATGCCCGCCCCCCGTACGTCCGACCCGTCAGCGCTGTTCGAGGCGGCCCGGGGCGGCGACCGGGTGGCGCTGGCCCGCCTGCTGTCGTTGGTGGAGCGCGGAGGCGACCCCTCCCGGACGGTGGCCGGGCTGGCCTTCAAGACCCCCGGGGACACCTATTCGGTGGGGATCACAGGTGCGCCCGGTGCCGGCAAGTCGACCCTCACCGATCGGCTGATCACCGTCGGGAGGGAGCAGGGACTCGACGGGGCCGGCAACGTGGCCGTGCTGGCCGTCGATCCGTCGTCTCCGTTCTCCGGCGGGGCGATCCTCGGCGACCGGGTCCGCATGCAGAGCCATGCCCTCGACGACGGCGTCTTCATCCGGTCGATGGCCACCCGCGGCCACATGGGAGGGCTGTCGGTGGCGGTCCCGGACGCCGTGCGGGTGCTCTCGGCGGTGGGGATGCCGCTGGTCCTGGTGGAGACCGTGGGCGTCGGCCAGCAAGAGGTCGAGGTGGCGGCGGCTACCGACACCACCATCGTGGTGGTCAACCCCGGTTGGGGCGATGCCATCCAGGCCAACAAGGCCGGGCTGCTGGAGATCGCAGACCTGTTCGTCATCAACAAGGCCGACCGTCCGGGGACGGCCCAGACCCGGCGGGACCTCGAGCTCATGCTGGACCTCACCCAGCTGGGAGCGTACCGTCCGCCGATCGTGGAGACCGTGGCGTCGAAGGGGGAGGGGATCGAGGCGCTGTGGACGGCCGTCCGCGAGCACCGGGCCCACCAGATCGAACACGGCACCCTCGATCGGATGCGACGACGGCGACTCGAGCTCGAGTTCCGCCAGATCGTGACGGCGCGGGTCGGGGAGCGGATCGATGCCATGGCCGAGGCGGACCACTTCGCCGACATCAACGCGGCGATGGTGGCGGGTGACATCGACCCCTATCAAGCCGCGGACCGGCTGCTGGCCGAGGTGCTCCGGGACCGACCGGGTTCCTGATCTGATCCCGAGCGTGCACTGCGGACGCAGGGCGCTCAGGTAGCGTGCGCACGTGGCTGTTGAATCCGACCCGGGCCTGCCGGGGCTGTCCCTGCCGTTCTCCCCGCTCGGGAGCCTGGCCAAACTGGGTGTCCGCCAGGCCCCGTTGGTGCGGCCCGAAGAGGATCCCCTCTGGTTCCAGCGCGCTGTCTTCTATGAGGTTCTGATCCGGGGCTTCTTCGACGGCAACAACGACGGGGTCGGCGACATCCCCGGACTCATCGCCAAGCTCGAGTATCTGCAGTGGTTGGGTGTCGACTGCCTGTGGCTGCTCCCCTTCTACCCGTCCCCTCTCCGGGACGGCGGCTATGACATCAGCGACTTCTATTCGGTGCACCCGGAGAGCGGCACCGTCGAGGACCTGCGGAGGCTGCTCGACGAGGCCCACGCCCGCGGGATCCGGGTCATCGCCGACCTGGTCATCAACCACACCAGCGATGAGCATCCCTGGTTCGTGGAGTCGCGCCAGAGCCGTGACAATCCCAAGGCCGACTGGTACGTGTGGAATGACGACGACCAGCGGTGGCCGGAGGCACGGGTGGTCTTCGTCGATGTCGAACGCTCCAACTGGTCCTACGACCAGGAGCGCAATCAGTACTACTGGCACCGGTTCTACTCGCACCAGCCCGACCTGAACTACGAGAACCCCGAAGTGGCCGACGCCATGCTCGACGTGGTGCGCTTCTGGCTCGACCTCGGGCTCGACGGGTTCCGACTCGATGCCGTCCCCTTCCTCTACCAGCGGGACGGCACGGCGGGGGAGAACCTCCCGGAGACCCATGCCTTCATCCGCCGGGTGCGGGCCGAGTTGGATGCCAACTACCCCGGCCGCATCCTCCTGGCCGAGGCCAACGGGTGGCCCTCTGACGTGGCCGACTACTTCGGGGACGACGACGAGTGCCATCTCTGCTTCAACTTCCCCCTGATGCCCCGGCTGTTCATGGCCGTCCGCCGCGAGCAGAGCTATCCCATCACCGAGATCTTGGCCCAGACCCCCGAGGCGCCCGGATCCAGCCAGTGGGCCATCTTCTTGCGCAACCACGACGAGCTGACCCTCGAGATGGTCACGGAGGAGGAGCGCGACTACCTCTTCGCCGAGTACGCCAAGGACCCGCGCATGAAGCGGCACATGGGGATCGGGCGGCGCCTCGCCCCCCTGCTGGATCGCGACCGGCGGCTGTCCGAGCTCCTCTACTACCTGTTGTTCACCCTGCCGGGAAGCCCCGTCCTGTACTACGGGGACGAGATCCAGATGGGCGACAATCTCTACCTGGGCGACCGCGACTCCGTGCGCACCCCCATGCAATGGACCCCCGACCGCAACGGCGGGTTCAGCCGGGCCGACTTCGCCCAGTTGTACCTGCCGCCGCTGATGGACCCGGTCTACGGCTACGCCGCCGTGAACGTCGAGGCCCAGCAGCGGAACCCGAGCTCGTTCCTCCACTGGATGCGGCGGATCCTGGCCGTGCGCCGCGAGTTCCCCGTCCTGGGCACGGGGGACCTCGAGGTGATCTCCTCGGCCAACCCGTCCGTGCTGGCCTTCGTGCGGTCAGCCCCGGACCACGCCAGCCGGGGGCCGGTCAACCCGGTGCTGTGCGTGCACAACCTCAGCCGGCTGGCCCAGCCGGCTGAACTGCACGTGGAGCGGTGGGTGGGGCGTCAGCCCATCGAGCTGCTGGGACGGGTGGCCTTCCCGTTGATCGGCGCCGACCCCTACCCGGCCACGGTGGCGTCGTACGGCTCCCTGTGCTTCGAGCTCGCCTGAACGGCTCCAATCGGCCCGGGTGAGGACGGGCCGCAAGCCTGCGGCGCCTGCGTGATGGACGGCGGTCAGACGGCGCGGGACACCGGTACCCGCACCACCAGCTCCTCGGCGGCCTGCTCGGGGTTCACGATATTGATGAGCACACCGGTCCCGAGTTCGAAGCCGGCCACGGTGGTGATCTTGGGCACCACGTGGACGTGCCAGTGGTAGGGCTCGGGGGCGCGATACGGCGCCGAGTGGAAGACCAGGTTGTAGGCCACGTCGCCCACCACGTCGCGCAGGCTGCCCAGTGCCACCTTCAGCGCCTTGCCCACCGCCACGATGTCGGCCTGGGGGCTGTGGTGGAGGTGGGGCCCGTGGGCCCGCGGGATCACCAGCATCTCGTAGGGCGCTCCGCTCCAGAACGGGCAGATCACCAGCACGCGCTCGTCGGCGTAGACCACCCGGTGGTTGACGTTCTCTTCCGCATCCACCGTCGTGCACAGCAGGCACCGCCCGGCGAACCGGGCGAACCCGGCTTGCTCCTCGACCAGCTCCCTCGGGACGAAGGACATGCCGAGCAGCTGGCCGTGGGGATGCTCGATGGAGGCACCGGCCTCGCGCCCGGCATTGACGATGGCCTGGCTGTAGCGCAGCCCGGGGATCGACGAGTGCTCCTCGATCCGGTCGCGGATGGCGGTCATCACCACGGTGGTCTGCTCGTCGCTGAGCATCGACCACGAGTTCTGGTGGTCCGGGGAGAGCACGATGACTTCGTGGATGCCGCCCGCCGTGGCCTGGGTGAAGACAGGGCCCCGATTGGTCACCACGAACGGGGCATTGCCCTCGAAGGCCGGATAGAGGTTCGGGACCACCCGGACCAGCCACGTGCCGTCGGGCCCCAGGGTCTCGAGCGTGGGGGAGTTGGTCTCCTCATTGCCGGGACAGAAGGGACAGGGTCGGGAGGTGTCGGCCTGGATGGATGCCATCCTCGGCGTGAAGGCCTTCGGCCGGACGGCCCGGTCGGTGCTGACCACCACCCAGCGGCCGGTGAGGGGATCAAGTCGGAGCTGATTCATCAGAAGTGCGCGTTGCCCCTGTGTCGTACTCTGCTTTGTCTACCCACAGTGGTCGCCACCTCTATCCGGTCTTCGACGCCCGCCGCTCACCCGGATGCCCCAGGGGAGGGAGAATGCCCAGTCCCCAACGTAGCAATGTCGGGACGGCGACTGGTGCCAGGGCGGTTATTTCGGTCTCCCGGATGGCGGATGCCAGAATCACCGCGATGGCCTGCCTCCTTCTCGCCTCGCTGATGGCCGAGCACGCCAGAGGTGCGGCCTATGACCTCGTCCTGTTGGCTCACGTCTTGGCTGCGCTCGTCGGACTCGGCTCGGTGGCGGTGGCCGGCGCCTACGCCTGGGCCCTCGGCCGGGCGGGACCGGCGTCCGAATCGGTGCGCCGCTACTACCAACCCGGGGTGAACTGGGTCGGTCGCATCCTGTTTCTCGTGCCGGTGTTCGGGGTGGCGCTGATGGCCATGAGCCAGGGCGACTGGTCGTTCTCCGACGGATGGATCACCATCGGCCTGGGGCTGTGGGCCGTCGTCGCCGTCGTGGCGGAGATGGCGCTGTGGCCGGAGGAGCGGAGGATCCAGGCCGCGGTGGCCGATCCGTCGGTCGGCATTGGTCTGCGGACGCGTTGTCTCCGGGTGGAGGCCATGGCGTCCGTGCTGTCCGTGGTGCTGATCGCGGCCACCGTGGTGATGGTGGCCAAGCCCTGACCCGTTGAAGGCCGATCCGGTCAGCCGGGGAGGTCGGGGTGCCGAAGTTACTCGGGCGCCGGCCGCTCGGGCGCCGGCAGAAGACAGGCCTCGAACAGCGCGGCGCGGGCCTCGTCGACCCTGCCCTCGGCCATGAGCGGGGCCACCTGTCGGTCGAGGACGGAATCCCAGTCGACGGACCCGGTGGGCCGGCCTGCACGGCGCATGGCCGCCCGGGCCTCGTCGAGCAGGGTGGCCATGGTGGCAACCCCGGCTGGGATGGAGGCGACGATGCGATTGCGGATCCACCGGGCCAGCGCCGGGCTGGCGCCGCCGGTCGACACGGCCACCGTGATCGGCCCGTCGCGATGGACGGCCGGGAGCTGGACGGAGCCCGGGCTGTGGCGGTCGGCGCTGTTGACCAACACCCCGGCGGCAACGGCGTCGGCCACGACCAGGCGATCGATCTCCGCCCGGCCCGTGGCGGTGACCACCAGGCCGTAGCCGGCCGCCTCGCCGGCCTCGTACGGGCGGCGTTCGATCTCGAGCGATGCCGAGGAGCCGCTCGGGCCGGGGGTTCGCCGGCCGATGCCCGGCTTCCGCCTGGAGAGCCGCTCGATGGCGTCGTCGACCAGGGGCGCCACCACGGTCACCCGGGCTCCGGCCTCCACCAGGGCCCGTGCCCTGCGGGCGGCCACCGGGCCGCCGCCCACCACGAGGCACCGCCGACCGGCCACGCGGAGCACGACGGGGTAGTCGAGGGGCCGGTCGTCCGGCTGGGGATCCGGGGTCGTGCTCATGGGATCTGGGCGGGCCGGGTTGGTGGCCATTGTGGCCCGCCCAGCCCCACGAGGGGATTTCCTGCACCTCCGACCGGGATTGTTCTAAAACTTGATCTGATTAGTCATGTATAGTCTGGGAGAAGGAAGTCGGGCTGTGGCGGGCGACGGACGGTCGTCGCTTGCAGGCAGTTCAGCACACGGACAGCAGGGCCGGTGGCGCTTTGGCCGCCACCGATCCGGCCTGGTCCGGGAATGCGAATGGAGTGACAAGGGTTCACTGGTGGTGATCGGGGACCGGGACGGATGGGATGTGGACCGCGGTTCGGGAGGCCGGACCGGACGGGCCCGCTCCCGGCCGGTTGGAAGCGAGCAGAGAGAGGGTCGTGAAAGTGAGCATCGTGGCCAGCAAGTCTGAGTTGACCCAATTGTGCGAGGAGATGGAGGAGCAGGCGTCCGCCTTCGAGTCCGCTCCCGCCGGATTGATCGTCGCCTGGGCCGTCGAACGCTTCGGCCCGAAGCTGGCCATGGCGGCATCCTTCCAGGACGCCGTGCTCATCGATATCGCCGTCAACGTGGACCCCACCATCGAGGTGGTGTTCTTGGACACCGGCTCCCACTTCCCCGAGACGCTGGACTATGTCGAGACCATCCGGGCCCGCTACGACCTCAACCTGACGGTGACCAAGCCGGCGGCCGGGGCCGAGCAGTGGCCGTGCGGGACGGCCCAGTGCTGCGAGTTCCGCAAGGTGCGCCCGCTCAAGCAGGCCCTGGCCGGAAAAGCGGCCTGGGTGACGGGCCTCAAGCGGGTCGACGCGCCCACCCGGCGTGACGCGCCCATCGTGTCCTACGACGAGAACTGGGGCATGGTCAAGGTCAACCCGTTGGCCACGTGGACGGAGGACGACGTCGCCGGCTACGGAGCCGATCACGGGATCCCCCAGCACCCCTTGCTGTCCCGGGGCTACCTCTCGATCGGCTGCGCCCCGACGACCAGGCCGGTGCAGATCGGCGAGGACCCCCGCTCCGGCCGCTGGTCCGACTCGGACAAGGTCGAGTGCGGGTTGCACGTTTGAGATGACCAAAGATCGGGACGAGCTGTACGGGCTCCACATCCGTGGACCCGAGCGTCCCATGCCCTTCATCAATCCCTACCGGACCAAGGGCGAGCTCAACGAGATCGAGCAGTGGAAGCTCGAGCGGCATCCACTGGAGATCGCTGACGCCATCATCGACACCTATTCCAAGGAGGGACCGGCGGGCATCGCCAAGGTGCCGGGGGAGGTCGAACGGCTGAAGTGGGCCGGCATCTACCCGCAGAAGCAGGGTGGAGACGCCTTCATGATGAGGATCAAGATCCCGGGGGGATTCCTCACCGCGCCACAGATCCGCGCCATCGGCGTGGTGGCCGACGCCTTCGGCGAGGGGCCCGACGGGACCGAGAGCCGGGTGTTCGGGTCGCGCTACGCCGACTTGACCACCCGCCAGACCGTGCAGATCCACTGGCTCCGCATCGAGGACATCCCCCGTGTCTGGCGCCGACTGGCCGCCGTGGGCCTGACCACCGTCCAGGCCTGTGGCGATTCCTCCCGCAACGTGCTGAGCTGCCCGGTCTCGGGGGTGGACGCCGACGAGGCATTCGACGCCCTGCCCATCGCCCGGGCCGTCTCTGACTTCTTCACCGGCAACCGCGAGTACGCCAACCTGCCCCGCAAGTTCAAGATCTCGGTGACGGGCTGCGTCGAGGACTGCGCCCAGGCCGAGATCAACGACATCGGTCTGTGGCCGGCTCGGGCCGAGGACGGCACGCTCGGCTTCAACCTGCTGGCCGGCGGTGGGCTGTCCGACGGCGAGCGGATGGCCTCGGACATCGAC
>DASZGT010000175.1:0-3183 GCA_035938575.1 Acidimicrobiales bacterium | reverse complement strand
ACCGGATGGTCCGGCCACCTCACCCCGACCAGATGCCGGGCCGACGGGGGGCCGCCCAGGTCAGTTGTGAAGCGGTCCCCCCGCGGGACGACCACTGTCAACGGCCCCGGCCAGTAGCGCCCGGTGAGCGCTTCGGCTGCGCCCTCCAGGGGCCCGGCGACCACCTGTGCCTGCTCCCGCGTGCCGATCAGCACCGGAATGGCGACATCCCGGGGACGCTCCTTCAAGGCGAAGAGCCGCTCCACCGCTTGGGGCTGTGACGGATCGACGGCCAGTCCGTAGACGGTGTCGGTCGGGAGCGCCACGACCAGGGCCTGACCGAGTGCTTCTGCAGCCAGTTCCATCGCTGCTGGATCCGAGGCGGGGATCCAGATCGGCCCCATCGTCAGCACCTGGCCACGAGCATTCGCGGCCGCCCGGTCAGGTCCCGCTCCGTGGTCGTGTGGCTGAAGCCGGCACGGCGGGCCGCCTCCATTGAGGGGCGCGCCTGGCTCGGAGCGATCTCGACGACAATGGCGCCCGTGCGGCGCAGCCACCGAGGTGCGCCGGCGATGACCACCTCGATGGCCGCCATCCCGCCCACGCCACCCGCTCCCCGGGCCGCCACCAGAGCCGCCCGGGGCTCCCACCGGCGCACCATGGGGTCGAGATCCGGGTACTCGGACTCGGCCACATAGGGCGGGTTTGACACCACGAGATCGACGTGGCCGGCCAACTCGGGGGGAAGGGCGTCGAACCACGACCCCTCCGCCAGTCGGACCCGGGAGGCGGCGGTCGGATCGGAGTGGCCAAGGCTGCGGAGATTGTCCCGGGCCACATCCAGCGCGGCCGCGGAGCGGTCGGTCGCCCACACCTCCAAGCCCGGGCCCAGCGTGCCGCCCTCCGTCGCCAGCGAGAGGGCGATCCCTCCGGCCCCGGTCCCCAGGTCCACGCACACGGGGCCCGGGTGCGGGCCTGCCGTCGGGTCGTGGCCGGCTACGTCATCGGGGCCCGAACCGGCCCGGGCGCGGCGCAGTTCGGTCAGAGCCACCCCGACCACCTCCTCGGTCTCGGGCCGGGGTATGAGCACCCGCCCGTCGACTTTCAGGTCCAGTGATCGGAAAGGCCAGCGACCGAGCACGTACTGGAGGGGCTCCCCCGCCGACCTCCGATCCGCCAACTCGTGAGCCACCCTTTCGAGCCGATGCTCACCGGGGTGGTCGGCGGAGGCGTGCTGCACGATCCAGGCTGCCTCTCGCCTCGAGCCCAGCTGCGCGGCGATCGACGACACCAGACTCGCAGGCTCGTGGACTCGGGCGACCTCCCCGGGGGTGGTCCCCGCCGACCCGGTTGCCTTGGCCCGCGAAGCCATCGAATCAACCTTCACCCAGCTGCCGGTAGCGCTTGTCGGCCATGAGGGCATCGGTCAGGTCATCGAGATCGCCGAGCAGGATGCGGTCGAGCTTGTGCAGCGTCAGCTTGATCCGGTGATCGGTCACCCGGTTGTCCTTGTAGTTGTAGGTCCGGATCTTCTCGGACCTTCCGCCACCACCGACCTGGCTGCGGCGCTGTTGCGAGAGCTCGGCGGCCTGGCGGTCCTGCTCGGCCTTGAGGAGCCTCGAGCGCAGGACGATCATGGCCTTGGCCCGGTTCTGGATCTGGCTCTTCTCGTCCTGCATGGCCACCACGATGCCGGTGGGCAGGTGGGTGATGCGCACGGCCGAGTCGGTGGTGTTCACCGACTGTCCGCCAGGACCGGTCGACCGGTAGACGTCGATCTTGAGGTCGCTGGGGTCGATGGCCACGTCCACCTCTTCGGCTTCGGGCAACACCGCCACCGCCGCGGACGAGGTGTGAATTCGACCCTGGGACTCGGTCACCGGCACCCGTTGGACTCGGTGCGGGCCACCCTCGTGCTCGAGCCGTTGCCAAGCGTCCTCTCCCTTGACCAGGAAGGTGACCTCGTTCAGTCCATCCCGCTCGGACGGGCTGGAGGAGAGCACTTCGACTTTCCACCCCTTGTTGGCGGCGTAGCGTGAATACATCTCGAACAGATCCTTGGCGAAGATGTTGGCCTCCTCGCCTCCCTCGGCGCCCCGGATCTCCATGATGACATTGCGTCCGGAATTTGGATCACGCGGCACCAGAAGGAGTCGAAGCTCCTCCTCCAGCCGGGCGATCTCCTCTTCAGCGTGGACCACTTCGAGCTGGGCCAGCTCACGCTGATCGCCTGAGGAGTCGTCGAACATCTCGCGAGCTGCGTCGAGATCGGACTCGGCAGCCTGCAGACGATGCCACCCGTCGGTCACTTCCTTGAGGTCGCGATGACGCTGGGATACCTGCCGCAGGCGGCGCGGATCCGACGAGAGGGTCGGATCGTTGAGCTCGGCGAGGACCCCTTCGTACTCCTGCTCGAGCTCCGTCAGGCGATCGTGGAACACGTCGTGGAACACGGACCAAGGGTAGTGGCAACCGCGCGCCCCTCCTCAGGTGCCCCGCCGGGCAGTTCCCGGCCCGAGGAGGAGGGAAAGGCCGAGGAGGGAGCGCCTATCGGATCAGGAGGAGGCGCGGGGGGACGCGGACTTCTTGCGGGACCCCGTCTTGGCGTAGCGGCGCTGGAAGCGCTCGACGCGACCCCCGGAGTCCACCAGCTTCTGCTTTCCGGTGAAGAACGGATGACACTCGTTGCACAGCTCGAGGTGGATCTCCGACTTGGTCGAATGTGTGGTGAAGGTGTTGCCGCACGAGCAACGCACCGATGCCTCGACGTAGGGAGGGTGGATGTCAGTCTTCATGGGATTCTCCTGTAGTGGCGGCGTGTCGGTGTCGGACGACCGAATCGCAGCGGTGAGAGTGTACCGGATTCGACCGTCAACCAGTTCAGGCCACTGGCTGGCCCAAGTGCGGCGGCCGGCTCCAGCCGGCCTCGACTCAGGTCAGGTAGCGGGGCCCTTGGCGATCTCGGCCAGAAACTCGTCGTTGCTCTTGGTGGTGCGGATCTTGTCCATGAGCAACTCGAGGCCGGCCGCCGCACTGCCTTCGTTGGCCAGGGCGTTGAGCACTCGGCGCAGCTTCCACACCTGCTGGAGCTGGGACCGATCGAAGAGCAGCTCCTCATGACGCGTCGAGCTGGCATTGACGTCGATCGACGGGTACAACCGCCGCTCGGCCAACCTCCGGTCCAGTCGGATCTCCATGTTGCCG
>DASZGT010000174.1:0-5229 GCA_035938575.1 Acidimicrobiales bacterium | reverse complement strand
TGGGACCCTCACATCCTCGTAGAACGTGTAGTTGATGTTGTGGTCGCCGAGCAGGTGCATGGGCACCACTTTGATGCCGGGGGTGTCCATGGGGACGATGAACATGGAGATGCCCTTGTGCTTGGCCACCTCCGGATCGGTGCGGGTGGCCAACCAGATGTAGTCGGCGCCTCCGGCCAGGGAGGTGTAGATCTTCTGGCCGTTGATCACGTACTCGTCCCCGTCCTTCACCGCCCGAGTCTGCAACGAGGCCAGATCGGTTCCGGATTCGGGCTCGGTGTAGCCGATGCAGAAATGGATGTCGCCGGCGAGGATCTTGGGCAGGAAGAACTGCTTCTGCTCGGGCGTGCCGAACTGCATGATGGTGGGTCCGACCGTATTGATGGTCAACATGGGGACGGGGGCGCCCGCCCGCATCGACTCGTCGAAGAAGATGTACTGCTCGATGGCCGATCGGCCCTGGCCGCCGTACTCGGTCGGCCACCCGATGCCGAGCCATCCGTCCTCCGCCATTTGCTTGACCACTCGCCGCATGTTGGGGCCGATCCCGTGGCTGTCGACCAACTGGGCCTCCACCTCCGGGGTCAGCAGGTCGGAGTAGTAGTCACGGAGACGGGTCCTTAGACCCTCTTGTTCCTCCGTGTAGCCGATCTCCATGTGTGATCCCTCCCGATTGTGTCAGCGCCACTCGGACCGTCGGACGTCCCCGCGGCTCGACCCTGGACTGTAGAGCAGCGGGGTTCGGGCCTGTCAGCCCCGAGCACCGTGGATCCCGGCGGGGACGCCGGCCGGCGCGTCCGGTTGGGCCGGTGCCCGCTACTAGAACACGTTACATTCAGGCGGACGCCACCGCCACCCTGAGGCACGGGAACCCGGCGCGAACTAGCCTGCCGCTGACCGCCGCGATCCGAGGCGTTCGTCGCTAGGGTTACCAAGCGGTAAGTTACCCAGGTCACCCTGAGCCCCGTTCCACTGGGAGTGCCTTCCCGGTGGCGAGCCTCTGCACAAATCTTGCTCACCCGCTTTCGTCGACGTCATCTCACCCATCCGCTGCGGTTCGACCGCCGAGTCCCGAGGAGCACCACATGCCCGAAGCAGTCATCGTCGCCACCGGCCGGACCCCCATCGGCCGGGCCAACAAGGGCTCGCTGGTCGACTGTCGGCCGGACGACCTCGCCGCCCTGGTCATCCGCGAGGTCCTGGCCAAAGTGCCCCAGCTCGATCCGCAATCGGTGGAGGACGTCATCATGGGGTCGGGACAGCCCGGCGGCGAGGCGGGCTACAACGTGGGCCGGGTGGCCGCGCTCCTCGCCGGTCTCCCGGACGTGCCGGGTGTCACGGTGAACCGCTACTGCTCCTCGTCCCTCCAGACCATCCGCATGGCCGCCCATGCCATCCGCGCCGGGGAGGGTGACGTGTTCGTGGCCGCCGGGGTCGAGACGGTGAGTCGCTACGCCAACGGAGCAGCCGACACCGGCCCGCACAACCCGCTGTTCGCGGACGCCGAGGCCCGCACCTTCGAGCGCGCCCCGGTGGCCGGAGATCCATGGACCCCACTGGCCGGTCTGCCCGACGTGTACATCGCCATGGTCCAGACGGCGGAGAACGTGGCCGAGTTCAAGAAGGTCAGTCGCCAGGAGCAGGACGAGTTCGCCGTCCAGTCCCAGACCCGCGCCGTAACAGCACAGGAGACGGGATTCTTCGAGCGCGAGATCATCCCGGTCACGACCCCCAACGGTGACGTGGTGACCAAGGACGACGGCCCCCGGCCGGGAACCACCCTCGAGGGACTGGCCAACCTGAAGCCGGTGTTCCGCGAGGGGGGCACCATCACCGCCGGCAATGCCTGCCCGCTCAACGACGGCGCCGCCGCCGTAGTGGTCATGAGCGACACGAAGGCCCGCGAACTGGGCATCTCCCCGCTCGCCCGAATCGTGGCCAGCGGGGTGTCCGGTCTCAACCCCGAGATCATGGGACTCGGGCCGGTCGACGCCATCCGCCAGACTCTCCAGCGTGCCGGGATGACCATCGACGACATCGACCTGGTGGAGATCAACGAGGCCTTCGCCGCCCAGGTCGTCCCTTCGGCCAAGGAACTGGGCATCAACTACGACAAGCTGAACGTCCGGGGAGGCGCCATCGCCCTCGGTCATCCGTTCGGCCAGACCGGTGCCCGCATCATGACCACGCTGCTCAACGCCTTGGAGGACACCGGCAAGACGATCGGACTGGAGTCGATGTGCGTGGGCGGAGGGCAGGGCATGGCCATTATCGTCGAACGCCTGTCGTAGGCGCCGTTCGCCGGGGCGTGCCGCGCCCGGCGGCTTCCGGCTCAGGGCGGGGGCGGCCTGCACCGGCTCATCGGTCGAGCAGCGGGTTCAGCGGGTGGCGCACCGACTGGCCGGCGTCCCGGGCCTTTCGCCAGGCAATGCCTGACATCGCCTCGAGGGCGATGCGATTGCCGAGGTAGGCGGTGACGTCGGCGTGGTCGAACGGAGGCGAGAGCTCGACGATGTCCACCCCCGCCACCGGTAGTTCCATGCACACGCGGCGGACCGCATCGAGCAGCTGGCGGGGGCTCAGACCGCCGGGCTCCGGCGTGCCCGTAGCCGGAGCCGAGCCCGGATCGACGACGTCGACATCGACGGACAGGAACACGGCGTCACACTGGTCGGTGGCGATGGCGAAGGCCTCGGTCAGACAGGTGTCGAGCCCCCGGGCCACCACCTCGGTCATCTCGTAGCTCCGCATTCCCTGCTCGGCCATCCAGTCGAGCGTGTCGGGATCGGGCCAGTAGCCCCGCAGGCCGATCTGGAGGAAGCGGTCGCCGCGCGCGGCTCCGGACTCGATGAGGCGCCGCATGGGCGTCCCGTGACCGATCAGCGACCCGAACTGGAGATCGGCGGTGTCGGCGTGGGCGTCGAAATGGACGACCGACACCTTGCCCCAGCCGACGTGGCGGGCCACGCCGGTGACATCGGGTAGGGCGATGGTGTGGTCTCCCCCGAGGACGATGGGCACGGCGTCTCCGGCGGCGATGCGGGCCACCGCCTCCTCCAACCGGGACAGGGACAGTTCGGTGTCGCCCGACGGCATCTCGATGTCTCCGACATCGACCACCCCGAGGGCGATCAGGGGATCGACGCCCAGGGCCAGGCTGGGTCGTTTCCCGTCATGGGGAAGGTAGTCCGTGGTGCGGATGGCCAAGGGACCGAAGCGACACCCGGGCCGGTGACTGGTCCCGCCGTCGAAGGGCGCGCCCACGACCACGGCCAAGGCGTCGGCGAAGCTCGCCGGATCGTCGAGGTCAGCTGGGGGCACCCCGGCAAAGGTGGCGTCCGCCCCGTACATGTTCCCCAGCCGCATCGTCCCTCCTCAGGACTGGCTCGATGGCGTACTCGGGGCGGTTGGCAACCGTCGACTGTGCCCGTCCTTCGTACGGCCGTGGCCCGTCCCTTCATAGCAGCCGGTACAGAACCGGTCCCGGTGGCCCATCGCCGCCGCCGTCGGGCGGCCCGTGGCGTCAGATGGTCAATCCTCCGTCGACCGAGAGGACGGCGCCGGTGGTGTAGGTCGATTCGTCGGAGGCGATGAAGGCAATAGAGGCGGCGATCTCGGACGGCGTGGAGAACCCCATCGGCGTCATGATCTTCCTGAGCTCTTTGAAGTCTGCTCCCTCGGGCAGTTCGAAGGTCCCGATCAGCGGGGTGTCGACACCGCCCGGCGCCACCACATTGACCCGCACGCTGCGGGAGAGGTATTCGGCGGCCAAGGCCTTCGAGAACATGAGGAGCCCGGCCTTGGAGGCGCAGTAGGCGGCGGAGTAGGCCTGGCCCATCAGCGCGGTGTTGGAGGCCACATTGACGATGGACCCACCGTGTTCGAGCAGGAAGGGCAGCGTGGCCCGGCACACCAGGAAGGGACCGGTCAGATTGACGGCCAGGATCCTCTCCCACCGATCGGTCGGCATGTCCACGGTGTTGTAGAAGCCCCCGATGCCGGCCACGTTGCACACCACCGTCGGCGGCCCGACCTCGCCGGCCAGGGCGGCGACGGTCTCGTTCACCGATGTCTCCGAGGTGACGTCGCACGGGTACCCGATGGCGGTGCCGCCCTCCTCTGCGATGTCCTTCACCGTGGCCGCCAGGTTGTCGGCGGCCACATCGAGCGCCGCCACCCTCGCTCCTTCCTCGGCCAACCGGATGGCGACGGCTCGGCCGATGCCGGAGCCGGCCCCCGTGACCACGGCGACCTTGTCCACAAAGCGGCGCCCGGTGAACGAGCCGATGGCGGCGTTGGCCGCGTCGTGCTCGGCTCCGCCCTGTCCCAGTGTGACCCGTTGGATCGGGCTCATGCATCTCTCCCCGTCTGTGGTGATGGCGCGAACCGCTCGCGCAGCGTGTGCTTCAAGATCTTCCCGGCGGGGTTGCGAGGGACGGCGTCGACCAGTTCGAGCTGCTCAGGGATGGCCTGCACCCGCAGTTCCTGCTCCTTCAGATAGTCGACCATGTCGGCGAACCCGAGGGTCTGGCCCGCCTTGACGGCCACCACCGCGCAGGCGCGCTCACCCGTCTTGGGGTCGGGAAGTCCGATCACCGCCACATCGGCCACCGCCGGGTGGGTGTAGAGGAGGTCCTCCACCTCCTTGGCCGAGATGTTCTCGCCGTGGCGGATGATGACGTCCTTCAGGCGCCCGGTGATGGTGACGTACCCCTCGGTATCGACGATCCCGAGGTCGCCGCTGCGGAAGTACCCGTCCTGGTCGAAGGCCTCGGCATCGAGCGAGGGGTCGAGATACCCGCGGATGACCTGCGGTCCCTTGAGCCGGATCTCCCCCTCCTGTCCGGGCCCTGCCCGCTGTCCGTCCAGGTCCACCACGATGAGCTCCACACCGGGCGTGGGCCTCCCCTCCGTCTCGGCCAGCTTCCCGTCCGGGTCGCCGGTGTTCGCCATGACCACGATGGGGGCCTCGGTGAGCCCGTAGCCGGATACGATCCCGACCCCCCCGATCTCCCGCTTGAGGTCGTAGTGGAGCTGCGGCGGCTTGGGGGCGCCGCCCCCCGGATAGGACCGGATGTGGGGGAAGATCGATGCACCCGGGGCTGTTCGCTGGGCCGCCAGATAGGCCAGGTGGAAGGGAGTCCCCGAGCCGGCCAGGGTGACAAGGTTGTCGGCCAGGAAGGCGGGCGTGGCCACCGGGTCGAACGACTCCGTGATCAGCAGCCGGCA
>DASZGT010000173.1:0-1885 GCA_035938575.1 Acidimicrobiales bacterium | reverse complement strand
GTGGGCATGGGGATCGCCGAACGGTGGCTGCGCACGAACTTCTCCCCCGAGGTCTGCGACCACCACACCTTCGTGATCGCGGGCGACGGGTGCTTCGAAGAGGGCATCTCCCATGAAGCAGCCTCGCTGGCCGGCCACCTCCGATTGGGACGCCTCGTCTATGTCTACGACAACAACCACATCACCATCGATGGGCCCACCGAGCTGGCCTACTCGGACAAGGTAGGCGAGCGCTTTGACGCCTACGGGTGGGGGGTGGACGACATCGGCGAGGTGGCCAACGACGTCGATGCCCTCGAGGCGGCCCTGCTCCGGGCCAAAGCAGACGACGACCGACCGTCCCTCATCATCCTGCGCAGCCACATCGGCTACCCATCGCCCCACCTGACCGACACGGCAAAGGCCCACGGAGACCCGTTCCCCGAAGAGGAGATCCGCCTGACCAAGGGGATCCTCGGTCTGCCCGAGGACCAGTCGTTCTGGGTGCCGGCCGAAGTCGTCGACCTGTATCGCCGGTGCATCCCCCGGGGGCAGGCGTGGAGGGCCGAGTGGACCCGGCGCTTCGACGCCTGGACCGGCGACAAGGCCCGGTGGGAGGCGGCCCAGGGCGGGCACGGGATGCCCGGGTGGGACTCGAAACTGCCCACATTCGCACCCGAGGACGGCCCCATGGCCACCCGCAAGGCCATCAAGGCCTGCCTCGATTCCACGGGCGGCAGCATCCCGGGGGTCTTTCCCGGGAGCGCCGACCTGACCGGGAACACCGGGATGGCCATGGCCGACGCCGTGGCCCAATCGGCCGAAGAGCCCGGCGGTGATCTGGTCCACTTCGGCATCCGCGAGCACGGCATGGGCGGGGTCATGACCGGGATGGCTGCCCACCGCGGCGTCCTGCCCATCGGCGGCACGTTCTTCGTATTCAGCGACTACATGCGGGGCGCGGTCCGGGTGGCCGCCCTCTCCGATGTCCACGTCGTCTACTCGTGGACCCATGACTCGGTCGGGCTGGGGCAGGACGGCCCGACCCACCAGCCGGTCGAGCAGCTCGCCGCGGTGAGGGCCATGCCCAACCTCCGGGTCATCCGGCCGGCCGATGCCAACGAGACCGCCCAGGCCTGGCGCATCGCCGTCAACAGCGACGGCCCCACCGCCCTCATCCTGACCCGCCAGGGGATCCCGGTACTGACCGAGACGGCCGGGCTGGCCGAACAGGGGGTGTCCCGCGGTGCCTACGTCCTGCGCGACCCCACCGGTGGATCCCCGCAGGTGGTGCTCATCGGCACCGGCAGCGAGGTCCACATCTGCCTGGCCGCCGCCGATCGTCTCGCCTCCACCGGCGTGCGCGCCCGGGTGGTGTCGTTCCCGTCGTGGGAGCTGTTCGCCGTCCAGCCGGACGACTACCGACGCCAGGTCCTCCCCCGGGGCGTCCCCCGGCTGGCCGTGGAAGCAGCCAGCTCGTTCGGCTGGGACCGCTATGCCGATGCCACGGTGTGCCTCGACCACTTCGGGGCGTCGGCCCCCGGAGAGGTGGCGCTGCAGGAGTTCGGCTTCACCCCCGAGCATGTGGCTTCCCGGGCCACCGCTCTGCTGGCCGCGGGGGCGGCGCCGTGACCGGGCCGGCAACGATGGGCTACGGAACCCGCAGCGCCCGCTCGGGCGGAACCTGCCCGATGGAAAGGATCACCCATGACCCTCTTGCATGACCTGTTCGAACGTGAGGGGCAGAGCCCCTGGCTCGACAACCTCCGGAGGGACTGGCTCCAGGACGGGACCATGGCCGGTCTGGTCGCCCAGGGGATCCGGGGGGTGACGTCCAATCCGACCATCTTCGCCAAGGCCATCGCCGGCCAGGACACCTATGACGCAGAGTTCGGTGAGCTCATCA
>DASZGT010000172.1:0-3529 GCA_035938575.1 Acidimicrobiales bacterium | reverse complement strand
ACCTCGGTGCTCACCTTCCGGGACAAGGCAATCCGGAACGCCCAGTACTTCTTCCGGACCGACTGGAGCGGTGGCAAGTACTGCTCGCCGGGCATGGAGGGGTCGCGATCGGGTGGGCTCATCGCCGCCACGTGGGCGGCGATGGTCCAATTCGGCCGGGAGGGCTACCGCCACTACGCCAAGGCCATCTTCGAGACTTCGGCGGCCATGCAGGCGTCGGTCCTGTCCCACCCGGAACTTCGGATCGTGGGCCAGCCCACCTTTCTGTTCAGCTTCACGTCGGACGAGTTCGACATCTACCATGTGAACGACTTCATGCGCGAGCGTGGATGGCGTTTCAACGGCCAGCAGTACCCCAACGCTCTGCACATGGCGGTCACCCGGCCGCAGACCCAGGCCGGGGTGGCCGACACCTTCGCCGACGATCTCGCCGGGGCGGTGGCCTACGCCAAGGAGCACACCGCCGAGTCGCCCAGGAGCGGGGCCGTCTACGGAGGCGTGGCCGGAGGGATGACGGATGAGGCGGACGACTTCATCAAGATGGTCATGGGCGAGATGATGGATTCCCAACAGGCCATCCCCGCTGGTGCCTGACGGAGCCGACGCCTACGCCCTCGGGAGGTGAGCGAGCCGACCCACGCGGGACGGGATGACCGATTCGTCCTTGCCGTCGACCTCGGCACCGGCGGTCCCAAAGTCGGCCTCGTCTCCCTGACCGGCGTCATCGCCCACAAGGAGCACCTGCCGGTCCAGACCCACCGGTCGGGCGACGGCGGGGCCACCCAGGACGCCGAGCAATGGTGGCGGCTCATCTGCGCCGGCGCGCAGCGGGCGGTGGGCTCCGGCGTGGTGCCGACCGAGCAGATCGTGGCCGTCTCGTGCACGGGCCAGTGGGCGAGCACGGTGCCGGTAGACGCCGCCGGGCATCCGGTGGGCGACTGCCTCCTGTGGCTCGACACCCGTGGCGGCCATCTGACCCGCCGGGCCGTCGGAGGGCCGCTCGGGGGATACTCCCCGCGAGCGCTGGCCCGCTGGATCCGGCACAGCGGCGGGGCGCCCTCGACGTCGGGGGCCGACCCCATCGGCCACATGCTCTACCTCGAGCACGAGCTCGGCCAGGTCGCCCGGCTGGCCCGGTGGTACCTCGAGCCGGTGGACTATCTGGCCATGCGATTCACCGGTGTGGCCGCGGCCTCGCCGGCCTCGATGGCCGGGGCCTGGCTGACCGACAACCGGCACCCCGAGCGCCTCGAGTACGACCCTGTCCTGGTCGGGGCCTCCGGCGTTCCTCTCCGGAAGCTGGCGCCGCTCGTGGCCACGGGCAGTGTGGTGGGCACGGTCCTTCCCGACGTGGCGGCCGAGTTGGGACTCGCCCCCGGGGTGGCGGTCGTGGCCGGCACCCCGGACCTCCACTCCGCCGCCGCCGGTGCCGGCGCCGTCCTCGCCTATGAGGCCCACCTGGCCGTCTCCACCACGAGCTGGCTGAGCTGTCCGTACCCCGGGAAGAAGACCGACCCGATCCGCCAGATCGCCACGGTCCCGGGCATCACCGCCGGCCTCAACCTGGTGGCCAACAATCAGGAATCGGGTGGTGCCGCCCTCGAATGGCTCCGGAACTGCCTGTCGGACGGAGGGGAACTGCCCCCCTACGACCGAATGACAGCCCTGGCCGCCCAGGCGCCGCCCGGCAGCGGCGGGGTCATCTTCACGCCGTGGCTGGCCGGTGAGCGATCGCCGGTGGACAATCGTTCGGCCCGGGCCGGGTTCCACAACCTCTCGCTGCAGACGACGCGCCCCGAGATGGTGCGGTCCGTGCTGGAGGGCGTGGCCTTCAACGCCAGATGGCTGGCCCAAGGGGTCGAACGGTTCATCGGTCGGCGGCTCGGCCCGATCCGAGCCATCGGGGGTGGAGCCGTCTCGTCCCTGTGGTGCTCCATCTACGCCGACGTCCTCGACCGACCCATCGAGCAGGTCTCCGACCCCCAACACGCCAACCTCCGGGGCAGCGCCCTGCTGGCGGGCATGGCGCTCGGACAGGTTCGCCCGGACGAGATCCGCTCCTTGGTGCCCCTCGAGGCAACCCATCTCCCGGACCAGGAGCACGTCGGACGTTACGACCGGCTGTATGCCGAGTTCCCTGCGTTCTACTCGGCCCAGAAGGGACTCTTCGCCCGGCTCAACCGGGGCTGACGGGATTACCGACGGCGAACAGGTGCCCCTCCCCGCTCGGCCTCGGACGAGAAGTCTTCAGCCGGTCCGGGCCGGCCCAGGAGGAATCCCTGGGCCTCGTCGCAACCCATGGCCTCCACGGCGTGCAGCTCTGCTTCGGTCTCGACTCCTTCGGCCACGACGCACAACCCGAGCTTGTGCGCCAGGTCCACCACCGTGGAGATGATGGTGGGATCCTGTCCCGACGAGCCCAGTCCCGACACGAAGCTGCGGTCGACCTTCAGGCGGTCGATGGGCAGGCCCCTCAGATACAGGATGGACGAGTAGCCGGTACCGAAGTCGTCGAGGGCCAGGTGCACGCCGAGGTCCCTCACCTTCCGCATTGTCGTCCCGATGGCCGACATGTCCACGACCAGAGCGGACTCGGTGACTTCGAGGACCAGCGAATTCGGCGCCAGACGCGAGGCCTCCAGGGCATGCTGCACGTGATCGACGAAGTCCGGGTCTTGGAGCTGGCGGACCGAGACGTTCACCGACAGCGTCAGTTCGGGTCTCCCCTCCTCCTGCCACCGGCGACACTGAATGGCCGCCTCGTGGAGCACCCATCGACCGACGGGGACGATCTCCCGGCTCCGCTCGAGCAGCGGCACGAACTCGTCGGGGGCGACGTGGCCGAGCTCCGGGTGTTGCCAGCGCAGCAGCGCCTCCATGCCCACCAAGCCACCGCTGAGCTTGAATAGGGGCTGATAGTGGATCGAGAGCTGGTTCCGCTCGTGGGCCACCCGCAGTTCGTGGGCCAGCAGGCTGCTGCGCCGCTTGTCCTCGCCCATCACCGGGTCGTAGCACTCGTAGCGGGCCGGGCCACCCCGTTTGGCCTGGTACATGGCCGCGTCCGCTTGGGCCAGGGAGATCTCCGGATCTGCCCCGGGCACCACGGGGGCGATGCCGATGCTCACCGACGTGTGCAGGTCGCGGTCGCCGACCACGATCGGCGCCCGCATGGCCGAGTGGATGCGCTCGGCCAGAGACTGCGCGGCGCCGACTGGGTCCTCGAGGTCCTCGGCCAACACCACGAATTCGTCGCCGCCCAGACGGGCCACGGTGTCGCTCGGTCGGACGCGTTCCTGCAGTCGAGCCGCCACCTCGATCAACAGCATGTCTCCGGCCGGGTGCCCGAAGCGGTCGTTGATGGCCTTGAAGTTGTCGAGGTCGAGGTAGAGGAGCACGGCGCCGTTGTCCCGGCGGCTCAGCGAACGGGCCGTCTGGCGCAGCCGGTCGGCGAGCAGCGTGCGGTTGGGCAGCCCCGTCAGCTGGTCGTGCAGCGCCCGATCGGCCAGAGCAACCTGCTCGGCGTCGAGGC
>DASZGT010000171.1:0-4828 GCA_035938575.1 Acidimicrobiales bacterium | reverse complement strand
ACGGCCGACGGGTAGATGCCGCACTGCCCCCCGCTGGAGCTGAGGGCGATGGTGAACCCACCGGCCGCCGCCGGACCGGGCGTGCCGCCCGGGACGACGGGCATGCTGAGGTCGAACACGCCGGGGCCGACTGTCGGCAGGCCACTGAGGGCCAGCGGCGCCCGGGTGGAGGAGATCGGCGCTCCCTGGGGTCCTGACGCCGACACCGACTGGTCGAAGCCCGACACGCTGGAGAGGCAGCCGTAGACGGACACCGACACGCCGAGCTGGGCGGGCGGGGTCGAGGTCCCGGGCCGCAGTTGGAGGTCGAACAGGTTCTGGGTCGGGGTGACCCACGGTGTCTGGGACACCAGCGTGAGCGGGAGCCCACCGCCGGCCGACGCCGACGCCGCGACCTCCCGGCCCGCCGCCGGTGACGCAGGTCCTGCGGCGGCGGCGCCCGGGGTCAGCAACAACCCGGCCAGCACGGCGAGGCCGACGCCGCCTGTCAGACGGGCCCGGTGCCCGCCTGCCCGGCTCACCGACCGCGGCCGGGCGCCACGCCGTCCCACCCCGATGATCGGGGCGGGCCCGTCGCCGAATGGCACGCCGGCCCGGGGGCGGCTGCCGCAGGGGCACAGGCTGCCTCGTTCCCGATCCACTTGGGACGGCAGCCTACGCCAGTCGCACTACCCTCGGCGGCGTGCTCCCCGAACGGCTGCGACCATTGGTGGAGGCCACCGCCGACCTCTCCGACCGGTTCCGGTCGGCCGGTCACCGGCTGTACCTGGTAGGGGGTTCGGTTCGTGACGCCATCGTGGCCGATGGGGGCGTCCCGGTGGTCGATGGGGGCCACGACCTCGACTTCACCACCGACGCCCGGCCGGACGCCATCGAGGCGCTCGTGGCCGGTTGGGCCGACGCCGTGTGGACCCAGGGGAAGCGGTTCGGCACCATCGGCTGCCGGCGCGGTGACCAGGTCTACGAGATCACCACCCACCGGGCCGAGGCCTACCGTCCCGACTCTCGCAAACCCGAGGTCGCCTTCGGGGACCGGGTGCAGGACGACCTCGCACGCCGGGACTTCACTATCAACGCCATGGCCCTCCGCCTCCCCGAGCTGGAACTCATCGATCCGTTCGGTGGGCTGGCCGACCTGGCGGCCCGGCGCCTGCGTACGCCGCTCGACCCCGAGGTGTCCTTTGCCGACGACCCGCTGCGCATGCTGCGGGCGGCCCGGTTCGTGGCCCAGCTCGAGCTGGAGCCGGACCCTCCGCTGGTGGAGGCGATCCGGGCCGGCCACCGCCGGCTCTCCATCGTGTCGGCCGAGCGGATCCGCGACGAGCTGGACAAGATCGTCATGGTGCCGGTGCCGTCAGTGGCGCTCTGGTTCGTGGTGCGGACCGGACTGGCCGACGAGTTCCTGCCCGAGCTGCCGGGGCTCTCCCTCGAGCAGGACCCGATCCACCGCCACAAGGACGTGCTGGCGCACACCCTGGCCGTGGTGGACAAGACGTCCCCGGACCGCCTGCTTCGCCTGGCCGCCCTCTTCCACGATGTGGGTAAGCCCAAGACCCGGGCCTTCGTCGACGGGGGAGTGACGTTCCACCATCACGAAGTGGTCGGGGCCCGGATGACCCGCAACCGCATGCAGGCCCTGCGGTATCCCAATGACGAGGTGGAGGTGGTGACCGAACTGGTCCAGCTCCACTTGCGTTTCCATACCTACCAGCTGGGCTGGACGGACCGGGCCGTGCGACGGTACGTGCGGGACGCCGGCCCGCTCCTCGAACGCCTCAACGAGCTCACCCGCAGCGACTGCACCACCCGCAACGCCAACAAGGCCAAGGCCCTGGGCCGCCGCATGGACGAGCTCGAAGCTCGCATCGCCGACCTCCGCCAACAGGAGGAGCTGGATGCCATACGCCCCGACCTCGACGGCACCCAGGTGATGGAGGAGCTGGGACTGGGCCCCGGTCGCCAGGTGGGACGGGCCCTGGCCTTCCTGTTGGAGCTCCGGCTCGAAGAGGGCCCGCTGGGCGAAGAGGAAGCCCGGAAGCGGCTGACGGAGTGGTGGCGGGAGCAGCGCTGACGGACATCTCCGGGGACGGGGGCCGGCGTGGGCCCACCGCCGGCGCGACGCGGGCCGGCCCGGTCAGTCCTCGGGCCAGACGGGACCGGGGTCTCCGTCGGCGAACGCCTCCACCATCTGGTGGCACACGTCGTCGTGGTACTGCAGGGGCGGCGACTTCATGAAGTAGGCCGACGGTCCAACGAGGGGCCCGCCGATGCCCCGGTCGAGGGCCAGCTTGGCGCAACGCACGGCGTCGATGATCACGCCGGCGGAGTTGGGGGAGTCCCATACCTCGAGCTTGAGCTCGAGGTTCAGGGGGACGTCGCCGAAGTTGCGTCCCTCCATCCGGATGTAGGCCCACTTGCGGTCGTGGAGCCACGGGACATGGTCGGAGGGGCCGATGTGGACGTCGTCGGCCGGCAGGGCGCCGTGCTCGATCTGACTGGTGACCGCCTGGGTCTTCGACACCTTCTTCGACTCCAGCCGATCCCGCTCGAGCATGTTCTTGAAGTCCATGTTCCCGCCCACGTTGAGTTGGTAGGTGTGGTCGAGAGCGAGACCGCGGTCCTCGAACAGGCGGGTGAGGATCCGGTGGACGATGGTGGAGCCCACCTGGCTCTTGATGTCGTCACCCACGATGGGCAACCCGGCGGCGCGGAACCTGCGGGCCCATTCCGGGTCGGAGGCGATGAACACGGGGATGGCATTGACGAAGCCCACGCCGGCCTGCAGGCACGCGTCGGCGTAGAAGCGCTGGGCCTGCTCGGATCCCACGGGCAGGTAGCTGACCAGGACATCGGCCCCGGAGTCTCTCAGGGCGGCCACCACGTCGATGGGCTCGGCCGGCGACTCCTCGACCGTCTCGCGGTAGTACTTGCCGAACCCGTCGAGGGTGGGTCCCCGCTGGACGGTCACACCCAGCTCTCCCACCGCCGCGAAGCGGATGGTGTTGTTCTGCCCGGCAAAGACGGCTTTGCCCAGATCGGTCCCGACCTTGGCCGCGTCGACGTCGAAGGCCGCCACGAACTCGAGATCGCCGACGTGGTAGCCACCGAGAACCACGTGCATGAGCCCGGGGACCGTGTCGGCGGGGTCAGCATCCCGGTAGTACTCGACTCCCTGGACGAGGGAGCTGGCGCAGTTGCCGATGCCGGCGATGGCCACTCGTATGGTGCTCATGGATTGGTTCCCTTCACTGCTGTCATGGCGTTCCCGCTCCGGGGACCACCGGTCTCGGATCGGAGTGCTGCCTGCTTCTGTCGTTCGGACTCGATGAGGCGGTCGAGCCACGCAATGTCGTGCTGGGTGGCCTCGGTGCTGTGCTCGGCCAGCGAGCGCGTGTAGACGTCGAGGCTCTCCCCGGCGGCGCGCACCCGGTCGGTGGCCAGTCGCCGGGTCAGTTGTCCGCGACGCCGTTCGAGTAGGGACAACCGGGCCTGGGGCGCAAGGTGGCGGGCGAAGGCCAGTCGGAGGCCGAAGCTCCGGGCATCGTCCGTGCCGACCGGCTCGTCCGCGTCGAGGAGTTGCTCGAAGAGGGCCCGGCCGTGGTCGGTGATGCGGTAGACCTTGCGCGATCGCTTGGTGCCGCGGGGAGCGCCGGCCCGGCGGGCCCGGAGCCCCGCCCGGTCGCCACTGATGGAACCGGTCGACGGCATGGGAACGGCCACGGTCGCCGCGCCGGCCGACTCGGTGACGGCCACGGCACCGGAGGCCTCGAGGCGGGACAGTGCCGGATAGAGCGATCCGAACGAGATGTTGGCGAACAGGCCCAACTCGTCGCGGAGCCGCCGGCGGATCTCATACCCGTGGAGCTCCTGCTCGTGGAGGAGGCCCAGGATGGCCAGGTCGAGCATCTCAGGAGGCCGGCCCTCGAAGCGACGTGCCCACGGTGCCGGACGGGCCCCGGCCGGTCGGCCGTTGCGTGTTCACCAACTGCATACCTGCCACGATATATCAGATTGATATATCAATGCAATATATCGGCCGCAGGGCATGACCCGCCGGCCCGTCGGTCACCGGCGGTCTCCGGCCCGGCACTCACCGGGTTGGACGGCTGTCTCGGGACCGGCGAGGGGTTACCCTTGGCGGAGTGAGCTTCCGACCCGGAGCGCTCGAGGGAGTGCAGACTTCCCCCACCGGGGGACGTGTCGAGTACCTGCTCGCCCGCAATGCGGTCATCCGTGAGTTCCGGAAGGGCCGGCTCTCCCGCCTGGACGTGTGCGACGCCCACCCAGAGCTCCTCCGCGCCGCCCGCAACCTGGGCCGGCCCTCCGGCGAGCAGTGCCCCATCTGCGAGGACGCCGATCTCGTCGATATCACCTTCGTGTTCGGCTCGAGACTCCCGCCCGGGGGCCGGTGTGTGGCCACGCAGACCGAGCTGGCGCGCTATTGGCGCCGTAAGGAGCCGGTGGTCTGCTACGTGATCGAGGTATGCGTCGGGTGCTCGTGGAACCACCTGGCTCGGATGTACCCGGCCGGGGCCGGAGTGGATGCGGTGGCCCGCAAGCCACTTCGAGGTCGCACGGCCACCCAGCCAGGGTCCTGACCGGGACCTGACCGGGTCCGGGACGCCGCTCGGGGCCGCGCCGGCATTCCCTTCCGTCGGGTCGCCCACTACGCTGAGGGTGGCAGTGAGCTGTACTCCGCGGTGGCGAGCGGCCACCGCCCATGCCGCCGGCAGCCTCCGGGCGCTGGACGGTCGATCAGGAGGATTCCCATGCCCGACACCCGGTCCGCGCCGGTCACCGTTCCGAAGTTGCGCGCCGCCAAGCGACG
>DASZGT010000170.1:0-5426 GCA_035938575.1 Acidimicrobiales bacterium | reverse complement strand
CCAGCGGGGTATGGCGCTCGGGGTGAACCAGGCCGCCGCCTTCAGCGGGACCTTCATCGGACTGGTGCTCGGAGGCATTCTGGCTCCGGTGAATTGGCGGCTCATCTTCTTGGTGTCGGTGCCCATCGGGCTCTTCGCCACCGTCTTCGGCTATATCAAGCTGCGCGAGACGGGCCAGCGGCGTCCTGCCCGCATCGACTGGCCGGGCAATATCACTTTCGCCCTCGGCCTCGTCTTGGTGATGGTGGGGATCACCTATGGGATCGAGCCATACGGCCGCCACACCATGGGGTGGACCAACCCCATGGTCCTCTCGGCCCTTGTCCTCGGGGTGGCACTGCTGATCGCCTTCTGCGTCATCGAGACCAAGGTCCCCGAGCCCATGTTCCGCCTCCCGTTGTTCAAGATCCGGGCCTTCACGAGCGGCGTTCTGGCCAGCTTCCTGGCTGCTCTCAGCCGCGGTGGCTTGATGTTCATGCTGATCATCTGGCTCCAGGGGATCTGGTTGCCGCTGCACGGGTATGCCTTCAGCGTGACCCCGTTGTGGGCCGGGATCGCCATGCTGCCGCTCACTCTCGGATTCCTCATCTCCGGACCCGTCTCGGGAATCCTGTCCGACCGCTTCGGAGCCCGTCCCTTTGCCACTGGCGGCATGATCGGCACCGCCATTTCCTTCGCGCTGTTGGAGCTGCTGCCAGTCGACTTCCCCTACTGGGTGTTCGGCCTGCTGCTTCTGTTCACGGGTCTCACGATGGCATCGTTCGGTGCATCCAACCGGACTGGAGTGATGAACAGCCTCCCTCCCCAGCATCGGGGAGCCGGCTCGGGAATGAACACCACCTTTCAGAACTCCGCCCAGGTCCTGTCCATTGGGATCTTCTTCACTCTCATGATCATCGGATTGATGTCGTCCCTTCCCCAGAACCTGCTCCACGGGTTGACCGCCCATGGGGTACCGCTCGAGGTCGCCAGCCGCGCCGCCCACCTCTCCCCGGTGTCCACCCTGTTTGCCGCCTTTCTCGGTTACGACCCGGTCCAACATCTGATCGGGCCTCATGCACTGAGCCAGCTCCCGCTGGCCCAACAGAACGTGCTCACCGGTCGACGCTTCTTCCCAGGACTGATCAGCGCTCCGTTCCAGGCGGGGCTTCACGCCGCGTTCGACTTCGCCATCGTGGCCAGTCTGCTGGCTGCGGGGGCGTCCTGGCTCCGAGGCGGGCGCTATGTCTACTCGGAGCCCGGGTCCGAGCGAGAGCCGGAGTCCGACCAGACCATCGAGAGCAAGATGGGCGCAGGCGACTCCTCGGTACTCGTCTCTCCTGACGATGTTTCCAGCAGCTCGATCGCCCAAGTGGAGGCCGGATGATGGCGCGCAATACCGCCTCCCGACCCGCCCCCGTGGTCCTGCGCATCGGCGAGGTGGCCAAGCTGACCGGGCTGACCACCCGCACCCTTCGTTACTGGGAGGAGCTGGGTCTGATCAGCCCGAGCAGCTATCGGGGCCGGGGGGAGCGGCTCTACACCCAGCCGGACATGGCCCGGGCCACCAGGATTCGCGACCTCCAGGAGCTGTTGGGCTTCTCGCTGGCCGAAGTCCGGGTGGTGCTGGACACGGAGGACATCGACGTGCTGGACCAGCTGCGGTCCGAGTACCGGTGGGGTGACGCCTCGCCGGAACGCCGCCGCGAGCTCATCGACGAGGCCATCGAGGCCAATGACAGACTCCTCGAGCGCCTCGAGGACACACTGGCCCGGATCGGCGCATTCCGGGACGAGCGGGCGGCCAAGGCCGTCCGCTTGCGGGAGCTTCGCGACGAGCTCGGCCAGTAGCGCCCAGAGAGCGCACCGGGACGGGCCGGTCGTCAGGTGCGACCATGGCGAGTGGCGGGGGCGTGCAACCGAGACCCACTACAGGAGGCAGATGACCGATGAGCGATGCGATGAGGGCCGAGACCGTGCAGATCACCGGTCACGCGGGTGATCTGATCGAGGCATACCTGGCGCAGACCCTCGACGGGACTCCGACCGGTGGGGTGGTGGTCATCCACCACATGCCCGGTTACGACGAGGCCACCAAGGAGATCACCAGAAGGTTCGCCGCTCATGGCTACCTCGCCATCTGCCCGAATCTCTACTTCCGTGAGGCCCCCGGAGCCAGTCCTGACGATGCCGCGGCCGCCGCCCGCGCCCGGGGCGGGGTGCCCGACCCTCGGCTGGTGGGGGACGTCGACGGTGCCGCCTCCTACCTCCGGTCGTTCGGCTCGTCCAACGGCAAGATCGCCACCATCGGCTACTGCTCGGGCGGCCGGCAGTCATTTCTGGCCGCCTGCAGCCTCAGCATCGATGCCGCCGTCGACTGCTACGGGGCCTTCGTGGTGGCACCGCCTCCCGAGGGAGTGCCGATCAGCGTGGAGCCCATCGTCCACCTGGCCAAAGACCTGTCCTGCCCGCTGCTCGGGCTCTTCGGCGCCGAGGACCAGTACCCGTCACCGGACGAGGTCGGTGTGCTCGAGCAGGCGCTCAAGGATGCCGGCAAGGAGTACGAGTTCCACATGTATGAGGGAGCCGGGCATGCCTTCTTCAACACGGACCGGACCAGCTACCGACCCGAGGCCGCCCGCGATGGCTGGCAGAGGATCTGGGAGTTCTTCGGCCGTACCCTGAGCACCAACTGAGCGGAGACCGACATGTGCACCTATCAGACGACCACGCTGGACGTGGAGGGAAGCGGCAAGGGCGCCGGGGGTTGGTTCGCGGTGTCCGACGCCACCGTCTATTTCGACCACCCCGTCCATGCCACCGCGGACCACACGCTGAACATCGATCTGATCAACCCGTCCCATGGCGCGGGTGCCCGGGTGGCGCTGGAGCTCGATCCGTCGTCAGCCCGGGCCTTGGCCGAAGCCATTCTCAGGACGCTGGACACCATTCCCGCCGGCCTGCGCGGAGCACCGGCGGCGTAACCCTGCTCCAGCCCGGGGCGATCCGGACAGGATGCGCCCGGCCCGCGAATCGACCTACTGAGGAGGCGGCATCTGGCCGGGGGGAGGCGGCGGTGGCTCCTCGCCGGGAGGAGGCGGAGGTGGCGCCTGACCAGGCGGGGCTGGTGGCGGCTGTGGCGGATACGTGGGTATCGGAGGGGGCGGCTGTCCAGCAGGCGGGTAGCCGGGCGGCTGGGGCGGATACCCGGGCTGCTGCGGTGGGTAACCGGGCTGCGGTGGCGGGTAGCCGGGCTGTGGCGGGTAACCGGGCTGCTGTGGCGGGTACCCGGGCTGTGGCGGGTAACCGGGCTGCTGTGGCGGGTAACCGGGCTGCTGTGGCGGGTAGCCGCCTCCGTAACCGCCCGATGCGTTGAGTGCGGCGGGACCGCGGTAAGTGCTCGAGCCCAACCACAGGACGTACCAGAAGATGGGGCCCAACAGAACGAGGCCGACGGTGAAGCCTCCTCCATGACCGAAGCTCTTCGAGATGTCGTTGGCCACGATGATGTAGACGACGAAGAACGCCACCGAACCCAAGTAGGGGACGATAATCATCAGCAGGAACCATGCCCACGTTTTTGGTCTGCCGGCGATCCGCAAGAGGACGATGAAGTTGTAGATGGGCACAAACGCCGACCAGGCGGGCTCGCCGTAGCTCCCGGCCTTCTTGTAAGCCCCATAGGTCCCGAGAGCCGTGACGACGTAGAAGGCCAGAGCCAACAGCACGAACACCAGCGCCCCCGCTCCACTCGTGCTGGTGTTGTAGTTGTACGTCGCCGCCGACAGGTATCCCATGGTTCCCCCTGTGGGTTCCTCGTGCCCGAAAGAGCACATGCTTGACCATTTGCTACCACCTTCGGGCTTGAGAGGGGCTGATACCCACCAGGGGATGACATCCCTGGTCATGACACCCCATGACTAGGGTCCGTAGCGATGATGCACCTGTACTCGGCGGGCCACGCCCGCCCCCTGGCCACCCGCCTTGCTCACCTGCTGGCCTCCGCTCCAACCGACCCGATGACGCCGGAGTGGCTGGCCGTGCCGTCGGACGGGATGCGACGGTGGGTGACACTTGAACTGGCCGCCCATCTGGGGGCCTCCGGCCCCGGGTGCCGGGACGGCGTGGCCGCCAATATCGTGCGTGCCTACCCGGGGACGCTGCGTAGCGACGTGCTCGCGGCCGACCGCGACCCCGACGACGCCGATCCGTGGAGCATCCAGGGGTTGGTGTGGTCGGTGTTGAGCGTGGCCGACCGCAACGCCGACGACTCCGTCCTGTCGCCCTTTCTCGACCTCGCTCCCGGGGCCTCGCGCTACGCCAACGCCCGCCGGGTCGCCGATCTCTTCGATCGGTACCATCTGCATCGTCCGGACATGATCCGCGCCTGGGCCGCCGGTGACCGCACCGACGGAGCCGGGCGCACGATTGCCGACCACGCCGCCTGGCAGCCGCACCTGTGGACGCTGGTGCGAAGGGCGGTGGGGGAGCCGAGCCCTCCCGAGCGGTGGCCCGACCTCCTCGACCGCCTGGGGCGCGGTGCCGTGGGGCTCGATCTCCCCAGCCGCCTCATCCTGTTCGGTTTCACGCTCCTGCCCGGTGGCGACTTCCTCGACTTGGTCGGAGCCGTGGCCGAGCAGCGCGACGTGCACCTGTTCATGCTCGAGCCAACCCATTACGACGGCGGTGGCCTTCTTCGGATGAGCCCTCGGCCCGCCCGCGGGAGGACCAGGTCGCGGGCGAGCGATCCGACAGCGGCTCTGGTCGGGCCGTCACTGCTCAGGTCGTGGGGCCGACTGCACCGGGAGACGGCGTTGCTGCTGGCTGACGCACAGGCCCGGGGTATGCCGAAGGCACAGACCGAGGAGACAGCAACGGTCGATGCCTCCACTGTCCTCGGGCGCCTCCAGCACGACATCCGGATCAATGCCGAGCCCGGCGCGTTCCTGGCCTTCGACCCGGCCGACCGTTCCATCCAGTTCCACGCCTGCTACGGGCCCACGCGACAGGTCGAGGTACTGCGAGACGCCATTCTCCACCTGCTTGCCTCCGAGCCCGGTCTCACCGAGGACGACGTCATCGTGCTCTGCCCCGCTCTCGATCGGTTCGCCCCGGTTGTCGAGGCTGTCTTCGGATCATCCGCGGAGCCACCTGCGTCAGACTCGTCGCCGGTCCTCGGTTCGGGTGGGCGCTCGGAGGCACCCTCTCTCCGGTACCGCATCGCTGATCAGTCGATTCGGAACTCCAATCCGGTGGTGAGGGCGACCACGCAACTGTTGGAATTGGTCACCGGGCGCTTCGAGGCATCGGCCGTGCTGGACTTCCTCTCGTCGGGTCCGGTCAGGGAGCGGTTCCGATTCGATGACGAGGATCTCGCCACCATCGGCGAGTGGGTGCGGGCCACCAATGTCCGGTGGGGCATCGACCCCGGCCATCGGGCGACGTTC
>DASZGT010000169.1:0-1570 GCA_035938575.1 Acidimicrobiales bacterium | reverse complement strand
GGCGGGGATCCACGACGTGTCGGGCGGTGGGCTGGGGGTGGCCCTCACCGAGATGGCCGTCCGCTCCGGGGTCGGCGTCCGCGTGGCCGGCGTGGCCGATCACCACGAACTGTTCACCGAGGCCCCCTCGCGGGTGGTGGTCTGCACCACCCGGAGGGCCGAGCTCATCTCGAGAGCGGCCGGGGCGGGCGTCGGGTTCCGCGTGCTCGGCGAGACCGGCGGCGCCCGGGTGGTGGTGGAGGGACTGGTCGATCTCACCTTGGCCCAGGCCACGGGGTCCTGGCGGGGGCGGCTGCCCTCCCTGCTCGACGGACTGGCGCCGGCCACCAACTGACATGCCACCCCGGGTGGTCGGTGGTGTCGTCGGGATCAGCCATCGGGGCGTCGGGCCTCGAGTTGGACCAAGGCCGAGTCGGGCACCTTCAGATCGCCGTGACCGGTGCCGACCCGGAGGTCCGGCTTGAGCAGACCGTGGTGGTCGGAGCCACCGGTGGCCACCAGATCGAAACGACGGGCCAGGTTGCCGAGCTGTTGGCGCTGGCGCGGCGAGTAGCGCCCGTAGAGGGCCTCGATGCCGGAGAACCCCACCTCGGCCAGCTCGCCGACCATGCGGGCCAGCTCGGCCCCGGCCAGGCCGTTGCTGAACGGGTGGGCGAGGACGGCCACCCCTCCCGCCTCCCGCGCCAGTCGGGCCACGTCGGCACCGGTCAGCCGCCCCTTGGGGATGAAGGCCGGGCGGTTGTCGGTCAGGTAGCGGTCGAAGGCGTCGTCAACGGACTCCGCCGCCCCGACCGCCACCATCACCGAGGCGAAGTGGGGCCTCCCCATTCCCTCTTCGCCCCCGGCCCGGGCCACCACCATGTCGTAGGTGATGGGCACGCCCAGGACGGCCAGGCGATCGGCCAGGGCAATGTTGCGCCGCCGGCGGTCTTGGCGGAGCCGGCCCAGTTCCTCGCAGAGCCGGCTGCCGTCCTCCTCGACGAAGTACACCAGCACATGCATGCCCCCGGTCCCCATCGGACGGCAGGACACCTCGCACCCGGGGACGAAGGTGATGCCGAGCTGGCCGGCCCGGTGGCCGGCGCGCCCGATGCCCGCCAGCGAGTCGTGATCGGTCAGGGCCACCGCGTTGCACCCGGCCTCGACGGCCAGCTCGGGTATCCGCTCCGGGGGGTCGCTGCCGTCCGACACACTGGAGTGGGTGTGGAGGTCGATCATCCTTTGGGAGGCTATCGGGAGCCGGGGAGCGCCCTGGCCTGGGAGAGCGGCGCGCCGATCCGGCCCGCCGCTAGGCTGGACTGGCACGACGTGGCATTTGTGTGGCCTAATCGTGGCGACAAATCAGCTCGACGACCCCCGGTGCGTGCGGTGACCAACCGATGATGGAGGCCAAGGAAGCGTGCGGCGTCTTCGGGGTGTATGCCCCGGGGCGGGCTGTGGCACACCTCACCTTCGACGGCCTCTACGCCCTCCAGCACCGCGGCCAGGAGTCCGCCGGCATGGCGGTCAGCGACGGCGACGCCATCACCGTGATGAAGGACATGGGCCTGGTCACCACGGTGTTCGACGA
>DASZGT010000168.1:0-1757 GCA_035938575.1 Acidimicrobiales bacterium | reverse complement strand
GGGTCAAGGGCCCACCCACCCCATGGGAGTGTCCCTCGAGCCCCATGGGAGTGTCCCTCGAGCCCCATGGGGGTGTCCCTCGAGCCCCATGGGGGTGTCCCTCGAGCCCCATGGGGGTGTCCCTCGAGCCCCATGGGGGTGTCCCTCGACCGCTGTCGCGGCGCCTTTCCTGGCTCAGTCGCCCCAGATGTCGCGGGCGGTTTCGACGATGAGGCGGAGCTTGGCGACCTGCTGGTCGTAGGTCAGGGCGTTGCCTTCCACGGTGGAGGAGAAGCCGCACTGGCCGGACAGGCAGATCTGCTCAAGCGGCACGTACTTGGCCGCCTCGTCGATCCGGCGCTTGAGGTCATCCTTGGATTCCAGCTCCGGGCGCTTGGTGGTGACCAGGCCCAGGACTACCTGCTTGCCCTGGGGGACGAACCGCAGCGGCTCGAAGCCGCCGGAGCGCTCGTCGTCGTACTCCAGGAAGAACCCGTCCACGTCCAGCTCGGAGAACAGCGCCTCGGCCACGAAGTCATACCCGCCGGAGGCCACCCAGGAGGACCGGAAGTTTCCCCGGCACATGTGCGTGGTGATCGCCATCCCGGCGGGCTTGCCCGCCACCGCGGCGTTGATCTGGCGGATGTAGCGCAGGTGCATGTGCTCGGCGTCCTCGCCCCGTTCGGCGATCTCGGCGCGCTGGGCCGGGTCGTTCAGGTACGCCAGGGACGTGTCGTCGAACTGGAGGTAGGTGCAGCCCAGCTCGCCCAGCCGGGCCACTTCGTCGGCGTACGCCGCGGCCAGATCCGACCAGAACTCCTCCATGTCGGGGTACACGGCCGGGTCGACCGAGGCGGGGCCGCCGCGGTAGTGGACCATGTTCGGCGACGGGATCGTCAGCTTGGGCACGGCCGTGGTGACGTGGGACTTCAGGAAGGTGAAGGCGTCGGCGAAGATCGTGTCGTCGATGCGGATCTTCCCGTCGACCCGGATCGAGGCCGGGGTGAACTCGATCTCCCCGGCCGCGTTGCGGAACTTCACCGCCATGTTCCCTGGCGCCTTGGATATCCCGCCGAGGGCGTAGATGAAGTCCATGTGCCAGGAGGCGCGGCGGAACTCGCCGTCGGTGGCCGACTGCAGGCCCACATCCTCCTGCATCCGCACCGCTGCGGGAATCTCCTGATCCTCGACCGACCGAAGCTCCGCCGCCGTGATCCGGCCGGCCGCGAGATCGTCGCGCGCCTGCAGCAGGCGCTGCGGGCGCAGCAGGCTGCCGACGTGGTCGGCACGGAACGGGGGGCTGATCCTGCGGGCCATGGCTACCTCTCATGCTCAGATGTTGGGGAGTCTCGGAGGTTGAGGGGGTCTGGGACGTTGAAGGATAGGTCAGGTCGATGGCGTCCGGGGGTAGACCGAATGCCTGGCCGAGGATACCTCCACGTGGTAAACGTCGACCGCGAGAGTCGAGGCAAGCACCCCGGCCCGTTCGGCATCAATCATGCTCTGACCTCGACCGGGGCGGCGGGTACCGGCTCGACTGGGGTGGCGGTGCCGGACCATTCGCCGAAGATCCTGACCACCATCGAGATCGCGGCGTTGCGGGCGCCGGCCACGACGAGGGGGACGTGCCGTGGGGACGGGAGGATGCGGGTGAAGGTGTCGTCGGCGGTTTCATCGGGGTCGGCGAAGCGGGCGATGTCGCGCAGGCCGTTCTTGCCGGCCCGGCGCAGGTCGGCGCCGGTGCGGCCGCAGTGCTCCATCAGCCACGCCTGGACGTC
>DASZGT010000167.1:0-9126 GCA_035938575.1 Acidimicrobiales bacterium | reverse complement strand
GCCGGCGACGACCGGGAGGACCAGGGCCGAGCGGGACGGCCCCAGTGCCACCGTGTCGGTGACGGCGCCGCCCGTCGGGTAGGTGTCGAGCGTCCACACCGGCCGGTCCCCTCCCGGGGCGGTGACGGTCACCCGGATCTGCGACCCGGCCCGGAAGGCGTAGCCGAACGGGAAGAGGGGTATCCGCACCTCGGTGAAGCGACCGGCCGGCAAGGGTCGCGCCGTGGCTGCCGAGTAGGTGGGGACAGGGTGGGTCGCCGTGCTGGCCGCGGGGTCGAGGGCACGGTCGCTGGCCCGCAGCTGGCCGGTCTGCACGAAGAGCTCGCTCCCGTCCGGCCGGACCTCCGACACCGTGGCCTGGAGATCGGTGTCCGGGGCCGTGCTCTTGACCCACAGATTGAGACTGCCCGGTCCCACCACCACCACGTCGCGGGCCAGGGGCGGCGAGGTGAATCCCAGGCCGTCCGAGCCGGCGACCGGGGCCCACTGGTAGGGCGGGAGCGCCGCCCATGGATTCCCCTGCGCGGGAAGGCTGGTGATGGGGCGGGCCGCCGGGTCGGGCCGGAAGGACACCGTGGCCGACCCGGCCGACGAACTGCGCAGCGTGCCGCCGGGGCCGAGCTGCCAGGTGGTGGCCTTGGCCTTGGGCGGGGGCCAGGCGGGAAAGTCGAGGCTCCACACGGGCTCCATGGCCCCGGGTCCTGCGCTGCCGCCTCCGTTGTCGAACAGGACCCGCACCCGGGGCTGCTGCTCGAAGGCGGCGCGGGCCGCCGCCACGCTCGGCGCGTTGGTGAACCGGATGGCCGGGACGGGGCCCGAGGGCGCGTTGGCCACCGTCTGATAGAGCTGACTGGTCAACGTGGGCAGGATGGGAGGGGTGGAGGGGATCTGGTCGGCCACGTAGAGGTCGAGGAACTCGAGCCAGCGGGAGATGGTGCCGGGACCCAGGGAGTCAATGTGGGTGCCGTTGACCACGGTGACCCACACCTTCGGGTCGTGGGCCAGGTTGCCCACGATGGCGGGCCACTGCCCCCCGGTCTGCTCGTCCTGGAACGCCCCGGACACGAATACCGGGACCTCGGCCCGCTTGGCCCAGGTCGACGGCGACCGTTGGTCGTAGAGCGACGGCAACCGGTGGCTGGCCTCCTGCAGCAGGGCGTTGACGTTCTGGGCCTCGAGGTGGAGGGCCTGCTGGGCCAGGCACTGCCGGTCACCCTGCTGGATCAGGGTCCGGGCCCACAGCTGGCCGCCTTCCGGAGCCGGTTGCGCGTCGGCGATGCGCTGGGCGATCCATGTGCCGGCGAACCCGCTGTTGTACATGCCGCCGGGGAACCCGGTCGAGTACAGATCGTCGGTGAGGCTCATGGGGGCGATGGCGGCCAATCCTGGAGGCCGCGTGCCGGCCACGAACATCTGCGAGATGCCCGAGAAGGAGATCCCGACCATGCCCACCTTGTGATGGGCCACCCACGGCTGCGAGGCGGCGATCTCGACAGCGTCATAGCCGTCGTAGGTGGTGGGCAGCCCGAACAGGTCGAACGCGCCTCCCGAACACCCGGTCCCCCGCATCTGCAGACTCACGGTCGCATACCCCATCAGGGGCGCGATCAGTGACCCGACGACGGTGGCCGTGTCCGGGACCAGTGGGTCGGAGGTGGACTCGCCGTTGGTGTGGAGCTCGGCGTCGATGAGGCTGTGGGGGGCGGCGATGGCGTAGCCCGATTCCTCGATCACCGTGGGGAACGGGCCGTCGGCCAGCGTCTTGCCGGGAGGAAGCCGTACGGTGGCCGAGAGCTTCACCCCGTCCCGCATGGTGAGGTAGTTGAGACCGATGCTCAGGTGCTGGCCGGAATAGAAGGACCCGGACGGGATGTCGCCGGGCGAGAGGACGCGGAAGGGGGCGGTGGCGGTCGGATGCGCACCACCGGTCGTGCGGAAGGAGTACCCCGGCCCGGCGGGGACGCCGCGCACGATGAGGCTGCCCAGGCGATCGACCGTTCCGCCGCCGACCCGCGCCCCGTCCCCGTTGACCAGCACCAGGCTCACCCCGGGGGGCGCCCCGAGCACGTAGGCCTGACCGACGGAGCCGTGTCCGGCGAAGCCGGCCCGACCCGCGGTGTCCGACACGGAAGGCCCACTCGCCCAACCGGAACCGGCCGTAGAGCAGCTCATCACCGCGACGGCGACCGCTAGGGCCGCCAGCAACGTCCCCCGTCGTCGACCAGGCACGGACAATCCCCCCGGATCTGTCGTCGGGCGCCGTTGCCCGCGATGGCACGGCCGCCATCGGAGTGTGATGTTACCGACTGGGGCGCCGGCCGGCGCGGGAGCCGGTGGGAGGCTGCCGGTGGCAGGCTGTGACCGCCAGTCCTACGTCCGACCCGCGCCCACGCAGGGGGTCGACGTGACCACCGAGGCTTCCGCCGTCTACAAGAGGAGTCCCCCATGCCCGCCGGGATCCGCCCCGCCCACCCGAAGAACCCATGCGGCTGTCAACGCGGCGGGCACGCCGTTCGTATGTAGGGCGATGAAGCGTGATCCCTGAGGCGCCCGAAGCCACGGACGCACCCGAGGCGGAGACGACCCAGGCGCAAGGGTTCGACGAGGCCTTCGAGCGCCTGTTCCTGCGCGCCTACCGGGCGAGTTTCCAAATCTTGAGGAGCCGAGAGGATGCCGAAGATGTGGCCATGGACACCATGGCGCGTGCCCTTCGTGAGTGGGACAAGCTCGATCCCGTCCCCGACGGGTGGGTGGTCACGGTCGCCGTGCACCGGGCCATCGACCTCTGGCGACGGGCCCAGCGACGGCGGCGCCACGACAACAGCGCTCGCACCAGTGGGCCCACCAACCGGACGGAGGACGAATTCGCCCTGCGACAGGCCCTCGTCAAGCTGCCCAAGCGACAACGGGAGGTGGTCGCCTTGCGCTACTACCTCGACATGAGCGAACGCGAGATCGCCGCCGCCCTGGGCTGCTCGACCGGGTCGGTCAAGCAGCACGCCTCGCGCGGACTGGCCGCCCTCCGGCGAGAGCTCAGGGACGAGGATCTGGAGGAGATCACCGATGCCTAGCGTCGAAGCACCCTCGCCGTCGGCGTCCATGGACCACTTCAGGACCGAAGTCGGCCATCGCGCCGAACGTGCCCGGCGGCGGCACCGTCGCCGGGCCGCGGGGGTCGCCGGCGCCGCGGCCCTGGTCGTCGTCCTCGCCGCCTCACTCTTGATCGTGACGCCGACCGAGCCCGGGCACATGGTGGCATCGCCACTCTCACCCTCCACCCCCGCCGCCAAGTCCCCCTCCGGGCTGCCCCGGCCGGAACCTGTGACCAGCGGATCGGCCCCAGCCGCCTCCGGCTCCAGCCCGGGCCGCGCCTGTCGCCCCCATGCGGTGTGCATCGACGCCGGTGCGCTCGAACGCCAGGGCGTACTCGCCGCCACCTACGGGGCCCAGGACAATGCGAACGTCGGAATCAGTTCGGTAAGCGTGCCCGCCGATGGTGTCCTGGAGTTCAGCCTCACGTCGTCGACCGCCACGACCTGGGGCAGACCGACGGTGACCCAGGGAGCGGCGCTCAAGCGCCGGTCCACCAGATCGGGCCCGGGCCGCACCGCGACCACCGACTTCGTGCCCGTGGTGGCCTCCGGCTCCGCCGTCGTCTCGGTCCCCTGCACGGGAACGGGCTGTGCGGACTCGAGCTATCACGTGGCCGTGACGGTGGTGGCGAAGGCCCCGTCCAAGCTGTCGACGACGTCCACGACCCGATAGGACCCCCACCAAAAGATGCCGGAACCGAGGGCCCGGGGCCTACGACCCGGGATCCTCCTGGAAGGGCCGCACCTCGACCGCATTCCCGCACGCCTCCGATGCCTTCGCCGACCAGTCCAGCGCGGCGTCGAGATCGGCGGCCGTGATGACCCAGAACCCTCCCAGTTGCTCCTTGGTCTCGGCGAAGGGCCCGTCGGTGGTGAGCACCTTGCCGTCGGCGGCGCTTACGACCGTGGCCGTGCTGGGCGGCTGGAGCCCGCCGGCGAACACCCACGCCCCCGCCTTCTGGAGCTCGGCGTTGAACGCCTCGACCGCCTTGTAGGCGCGCTCCATGACCTCGGGGGCGGGCGGTTCGGCATCCCAGTCGGTGTGGACGGAAAGCAGGTAGTCCTTCATCGCAGTCTCTCCTTCATCGAGTGCGGACGGCTCGGTTGCCATCCTTCACCCTCATGACGAACGGGCCGGAACGGGAGCAGACGAACGGGCCGGAACGGGAGCACCCGCGACCTGTGGCGCCGGGCGCTGTCGCTACGGCTACCGCTGCCGCCACCGCGATGAGATCGTCCCCACCATGTCGGAAGGACTACGCGGGAGGACGGAGGCCGGCGCACACGACATCCACCATCCGCTGGCGGGACACGCCGTCGAACTCCGGGCGCTCGGTCGCCTGGCAGAGGCCAACCACGAGGCCGAGCACCTCCTTGGGGGTGATGCCGTCGCGGACGGCACCGGCGGCCTCGGCCCGACGGATCATGGTCTCGACACCCGACTCGAGGTCCCCGGCCATGCCGGCACACCGGGACTTGATGTCGATGCCCTCGGCCCCGAGGGCATCGATCAGATCGTGCTTGTTCGAGAGCTTGCCGGCAAAGGTCCTGAGGAACGAGAAGAACGCCTCGCCGGCATCGTCACGCTCGGCGCCCGCCGCGGCCGCCGCCACCAGCTCCTCGAGCCTGGTCAGGACGATGGCCTCGAACAGCGCCTCCTTGGTGGGGAAGTGGCGGTAGAGGGTCCCGACACCCACGCCGGCCCGCTCAGCCACGGCGTCGATCGGAGCCGACACGCCCTGGGCTGCGAATACCTCCTCGGCCGCCTCCAGGATCAGCCTGCGGTTCCTCACCGCATCGGCACGCATGGGGCGCACCGGCGCCCCCTCGGCGCCTGACGCCTCGCCATCGCCGCGCACCGCGGTCGTCGCACCGGCTTCGTTCACTTCATCCCCCTGGACTCCACACCATGCCCCCGGCTCGGGCCACCAATTTGAATTCCTCTCGTGACCTTGACAACCGGAACTATCGTTCCGTATAGTATCCGGATAACCGGAACCACCGCTCCGAGTATATCAGTTCCGTCCGGGAAAGCCAGGGCCCTGACCCAGGCAACCAGGACAAAGGGGACAGGCAGCGGCCCACAAAGGAGTCACCCATGACCACCACCGAACTTGCCCGGCCAGGCGATCCGCAGCAGGTCGACCAGCCCGATCCTCGCCGCTACTGGGCCCTGATGGTGATCGCCGTGGCCCAGCTGATGATCGTCCTCGACGCCTCGGTCGTCATCGTCGCCCTGCCCTCGGCCCAGCGGGCCCTGCACATTTCGGTGGCCAACCGCCAGTGGGTCATGACCGCCTACACACTGTCCTTCGGCAGCCTGCTGCTGCTCGGCGGGCGGATCGCCGACTACCTCGGCCGGCGCCGGATGTTCTTCGTCGGGCTGCTGGGGTTCGCCGCCGCGTCCGCCCTCGGCGGACTGGCCCAGAATTCGGCCATGCTGTTCGGCGCCCGTGCCCTCCAGGGTGCCTTCGCCGCCGTCATGGCCCCCGCCGCCCTCTCGCTTCTCACCGTGACCTTCACTGAGCCGCACGAGCGGGCCCGGGCCTTCGGCGTCTACGGCGGTATCGCCGGGGGCGGGGCCGCCATCGGGCTGGTCCTCGGGGGCACCCTGACCCAGCTGGCGTCGTGGAGGTGGACGCTGCTCATCAACGTGCCCATCGCCCTCATCGCCGCATTCGCCGCCCGCCGGGTCATCAACGAGAGCCGGGCGACGTCACGATCCGGCTACGACGTCCCCGGGGCCATTGCCGCCACCGCCGGCCTGTTCCTGCTCGTGTACGGGTTCACCACCGCCGGCACCGACGGATGGGCCGCACCCATGACGCTGGCGTTGCTGGCCGGCGCTCTGGCCGTGCTGACCACCTTCGTGGTCATCGAGATGCGATCCCCCCACCCGCTCTTGCCCCTTCGGGTGGTGCTCGACCGCAACCGTGGCGGCGCCTACCTGGCTGCCCTGTTGGTGGGGGGCGCCATGCTCGGCACCTTCTTGTTCCTCACCTACTTCTTCCAAGGCACGCTCGGGTACTCGGCCCTCCGGACCGGATTCGCCTTCCTCCCCTTCTCGGGCGGGATCATCATCGGTGCCGGCGTGGCCAGCCGACTGCTCCCGAGGTCGGGCCCCCGACCGCTGATGGTCATCGGGCTCCTGCTGGGCTCCGGCGGCCTCTTGTGGTTCACCCGCCTGGGCGTCGACAGCACGTACGTGGCCCACGTCCTCCTGCCCGAGATCATCGTGAGCTTCGGCATGGGCATGGCCTTCGTCCCCATGAGCAGCACCGCGCTAATCGGGGTCGATGCCAAGGACGCCGGCGTGGCCAGCGCGCTGGTCAACACCACCCAACAGGTCGGCAGCTCGCTCGGGATCGCCCTGCTCAACACCATCGCCGCCTCGGCGGCAGCCACCTTCGTGGCCAGCCATGTGCACACCCGGGCCACGGCCCGGGCGGCGGTGGTCCACGGCTACACGACCGCCTTCACCGTGAGTGCGATCCTGCTGTTGCTCGCCGCCGGAGCCTCCGCCGGCCTCATCCGGGCATCGCGCCACGATGTGCAGAACGAACCGGGATCCATGCCGGAACCCGAGCTCGCATTCGAGACCATCGGCGGCCCCCGGTGGGAAGCGGGCGCACCGGTGTGATCGCCGGCTGGCGGCGCCCGACCGATGCCTGGGCACACCGACCCGGAGGTGTTGGACCCCACTCCTCGGACGGGAAGCGACTCGGCTCCCTGGACAGGAAGAGCTTGCAATCCCGTTCGTAGGGTGTCGGCGCCACGGGGGTTACCGGCCGATCTCCATGTGATCGCGGTGGGCGTGGCGATGCCGGCCGGCCCGGTGCCACAGGAAGACGCCGAGGAGCACCAGCAGCAACCACGGCACATGCACCGCCTCGATGGTCGAAGACGCCACGACGGCCACGAGGGCGATGATGAAGACCAGGGGGATGAGCCGACGGCGGCGTGACCGCGGCGGCGGGGGCTCGTCGGCCAGCCGGGGGAGGTCGTCGAACAGGCCGTCGAGGTCGCCGCGGGTCGTGGCCCCTATGGCCTTGTCGAGGCGGGCCTTGAACTCAGGCTGGTCGAGTCGCCCGTCGGCGAAGTGGCGGGACAACTTGTCAGCCACCTCGTTGCGCTCGACGTCGGAGGCTCGGAGGTCGCTGTCGGCATAGGGGCTGACCCGGTAGCCGCGGGTCGGGTAGGCGGGGTCCCAGCGGTAGCGCATGGTGTGTCCTCTCAGATCGATCCGGATGAGCTGGGCCGTGGGGTCATCGGGCCCGCTCACGGGCGAAGAGCTCCTCGGCCACCGAGAGGTCGGCCCCCTCTTCGGGGATCAGGAGCCAACCAGCCAGATACAGGGGGACGGCCAGTCCGCCGACCAGCGTGAGCACCACGAATCCGATGCGGACGAGCATCGGGTCGACGTCGAAGTAGTCGGCCAGGCCCGACGCCACGCCGGCCAGCATCCGGTGGTCCCGCGATCGGTGGAGGCGCTCCCCGGGGAGCGTGGAGGTGCCGCCCCCGGCCGTGGAGGCGTCGGGGTCGCCACCCGATCGCCCTGATGGTTCGCTGTGAGAGTCGGAAGGTTCCATGCCGCCAGCTTGATCGCCCTCGGGGCGGGACGAAATCGGGAATGACCCTGGTCGGACCCTGAATCCGGCCCCCTCGAGTCAGGGTCATCCCTGATGGCCATCGACACCTCGGTGCGCGATCATCGGGTATCACCGAATTCACCGATCGCGGCACAGATGCGCCTGACGGGGACCGAGCCGGTGGGACTCAGACTCCCGCCCACCCGAGCACGTCGTGGCGCGGGGACCGGGGTCGACAACGCGGGTCCTGGTGCCCGCCCGAATGGAGACATCGCCATGGCCCGCGTGGCCGCCGCTTCCACGGACGCTGGCGGGGTCCCATCCGACGAAGCTCGGACACGCGGGTGCTGGCCGGCGTCTGTGGCGGCATCTCCCAAGCCACGGGCGTCGACGTCACCCTGGTCCGGATCGGATTCGTCCTGCTCTCGCTGGGGAGCGGCGTGGGCGTCCTCGTCTACGCCCTGGCGTGGCTCCTCCTGCCCCTCCAGGGCGAGACCACCACCATCTTCTCCCGTGCCGTCACCGATCGCCGGGGCATCCGACTGGTCATCGCCATCATTCCGGCTCTCGTCGTGGTCCAGATCGTGGCGGCCGCCCTGCACATCGGCTACCTGGGATCGTTCAGCTGGCCGGTGTTCCTGGCCGCCGGCGGGGCCATCCTGATCCGGCGTAACGCCAGCGAGGCCGAGAGGGTGTGGATCAACGACGACCTGATGCCCATGCTCCACACCGGCGCAGACCGCCACACACGCCGGACCCTGATCGTGCGCGTGGCGCTGGGCATCGTCCTGGGTGTCGGTGGCCTCCTGGTCCTGATGCTGGGACACCCCAGCAGCGCGGCATTGCGACCCGTCGGCGGCGCCCTCCTGGTCATCGCGGCCATCGTGGTCGTCTTCGGCCCCTGGTGGCTGAGTCTCGTGCGCGACCTGATATCCGAACGCCAGGCGCGGGCCATGGCCGAGGAGCGCTCCCAGATGGCGGCGCACGTGCACGACTCGGTCCTCCAGACCCTGGCCCTCATCCAGCGCTCGGCCGACGACCCCCAGCATGTGGTGCGCCTGGCCCGCGCCCAGGAGCGGGAGCTCCGGTCATGGTTGTTCGAGGGCCGGCCCCCGGGCACGGTCGGCGAAGAGGCGAGGACGCTGGCCGAGGGCATCGGCCTGATCCAGCGGCACATCGAAGCCGATCACGGCATCACCGTGCACGTGGTGGTGGTCGGCGACTGTGAGCTCACCGACGGGCTGCGGGCCCTGCTCGATGCCTCCCGGGAGGCCATCGTCAACGCGGCCAAGTGGTCGGGGGCGGGACAGGTCTCCGTCTACGCCGAAGTCGAGCGGGACGCCGTCATGCTCTACGTCCGCGATCGGGGGCAGGGCTTCGACCCCGAGGCCGTCCCCGAGGACCGCCAGGGCATCGCCCAGTCGATCCGGGCCCGCATGACCCGT
>DASZGT010000166.1:0-9102 GCA_035938575.1 Acidimicrobiales bacterium | reverse complement strand
AGCGACTCGAGGAGTACTTCGAATTGCAGTCCCTTGCCCCCTGAGGGGCTCATCACCGCGGCGGACGTCGTCCGTGCCCGCGCCGGCGACGCCCGTGTCGGTCTGGTCTTCGAGGGCCGGCACTGGGCCTGGGCCGAGGTGGTCTCCCAAATGGAGTCGTGGGCGGCCTGGCTGGGTCGCCTCACCCCCGAGGGTCCGGCCCACGTCGGTATCCTGCTCGACAACGTCCCCGAGTACCTGTTCGCCCTGGGCGCCGCCCTGCTGTCGGGATCGGTGGTCGTCGGCCTGAACGCGACCCGCCGGGGAGGCGAGCTCGCGGGTGACATCTCCTTCACCGATTGCGCAGTGGTCCTGACCGATGCCGGCCATCGGCCCCTCCTCGAGGGCCTCGACCTCGGATCGGCTCGCATCGTCGACGTCACCGAGCATCCCGGGGCCACCCGAGCCGATCCATGGACCGGTGGTCCTGCACCGGACGACCTGGCGCTGCTGCTGTTCACCGCGGGCTCCACGGGCCGCCCGAAGGCGGTGCGGGTGACGCAGCGGCGGATCGCCCGGTCGGCCAGCGCCATCGGGTTCTCGTCGGATGACGTCCTCTACTGCGCCATGCCGCTCTTCCATGGCAACGCCCTGTTCTCGAGCGTGTTCCCCGCCATGGGGAGCGGCGCCTCGATCGTGCTGCGCCGGCGCTTCTCGGCATCCACCTGCATGTCCGAGATCCGCTCGACGTCCAGCACGTTCTTCGCCACCATCGGACGGGCCCTCTCGTTCATCGTCAACACCCCCCCTGACCCCCGCGACCGTGACCACCGCCTGAAGGTCGTGCTCGCCCCCGAGTCGTCCGTGGCCGACATGGCCGCCTTCGAGGTCCGATTCGGGTGCCGGGTCGTGGCCGGCTACGGCTCCAGCGAGAACGCGGTCGTCTTCGTCCCCAAGGCCGGGCTTCCCCCCGATTCGCTCGGCAGTCCGTTGCCGGGTCTGGATGTGGCCGTGGTCAATGCCGAGACCATGGAGGAGTGCCCATCGGCCCGGTTCGACGGGTCCGGACACATGGAGAATGCCGGCGAGGCCATCGGCGAGATCGTCGGCCGCAACGCCCTCGGGCGCTTCGAGGGCTACTACAACAACCCTGAAGCCACCGAGCAGCGATCGCGAAATGGGTGGTACTGGTCCGGGGACCTCGGCTACCGCGACGAAAACGGCGTCTTCTACTTCGCCGGTCGGACGATCGATTGGCTCCGGGTCGACGGGGAGAACTTCGCCTCGGCCCCGCTCGAGCGCCTGCTGGGCCGGTTCGAGCCGGTGACGGGCGTGGCCGTCTTCGGCGTCCCGGATGAGCGCACGGTCGACGACCAGGTCATGGCCGTGGTCGAACTCCACGACCCCGCGGCCTTCGATCCGGCCGCCTTCGACGAGTTCCTCACCGTCCAGCCCGACCTCGGAACCAAATGGGCCCCCCGTTACGTCCGAGTTGTCAGCCAGCTGCCGGTGGGTGCCACCAACAAGATCGACAAGCAGAGCCTCCGGCAAGAGAGCTGGCGGGTAGACGACCCCGTCTTCTGGCGACCGGCGCGAAGGGATGCGCTCAGGCTCATGTCCCCTGCCGAGCGGGCTGAGTTGGAGAAGGCCATCGAGGCCCATCGACCGCCCAGAGCCCAGCGCTAGCCGAGCGGTGCCACCGGTGGCACCGACCTCGTGCCCTTCGATTTCCGGTCCCGAACGATAGATTCGGCTCGTGGACGTTCCCTTTGCGCCGCCTGCCGGGGAGGCGTGGACCCGTGTCTCACCGCGGTTGGCCCGGATGCGGCGGGCGCTGGTCGCCGCCTCGGTGATCCCGTTGGCGGCCGTGGCCTTGGGACTGGCCGCTGCCTCCCGGCTTGCCGGGCTGATCGCCGGCATCGCCGCCGTGCTGGTCCTGGTGTGGGCGTGGTCGGCGGTGGGCCGCAACTTCCGGTCGTGGGGCTACGTCGAGCGGGCCGACGACCTCATGGTGACCCATGGGGCCATGTTCAGGAAGTTGACGGTTGTCCCGTATGGTCGCATGCAACTGGTGGATGTGAAGGCCGGGCCCATCGAGCGGGCCTTCGGGCTGGTGAACGTCAAGCTGCACACCGCCGCCGCCACCACCGATGCGCAGGTGCGCGGGCTCAGCCCTGCCGATGCCGGATCCCTCCGGGACCGGTTGACAGCCCTCGGCGAGGCCCACAGTGCCGGGCTCTGAGGTGAGTGGGGGCCCCAGCGATGGAGGCCCGCCCGAGGAGACCTTCCGGCTGCACCCCCTCACGCCGATCGCGCTCGGAGGCCGTGCCCTCGGCCTTCTGGTGGCGATCACCCTCCTCGGGCTGGCCGAGCGGGGGTCCTCGGGCGGCCCCCGGTGGCCCCAGGTGATCGTCTTCGGTGGGCTCGCCGTTCTGGTGGTGGTCCGCGGATTCATCACGGTTGCCGTCACCAGTTACCACCTGATGGGTGGCGAGCTCCGCATTGACAACGGCCTGTTCCAGAAGCAGTCCAAACGAATCCGTCTGGACCGGGTCCAGAGCGTCGACGTCCTCGAGCCGCTGTCGGCCCGCATCTTCGGCCTGGCCGAGGTCAAGGTGACCACGGCGGGAAGTGAGCGGGCCGCGGTCCGACTCCGGTACCTGGCCCTCCCCGAGGCCCGGTCCCTGCGGGCCGACCTGCTGGGCCGATCCGCCGGGGTGGGAGAGGGATCGCCCGAGGCACCGGAGCGGGTCCTGGTTACCGTGCCGCATGGACGGCTGGTCGGATCCGTGCTGCTCGAGATGATCTCCTGGCGCCTTCTGCTCCTCGCCATCGGACCCGCCCTGGCCGTGGTCGGGCAGAGCAACGGTCATCGGGCCACCGCCGGGATCGGCATCGCCATCTTCGTGTGGTTCGCGGTCCTGATCATCCATGCCGTGTGGCAGCGGCTCAACTTTCTCTGGGAGTTCACCGTCACCGAGTCACCCGACGGGCTGCGCGTCCGCCACGGGCTCCTTTCCACCAGCCGCCAGACAGTGCCGCCGGGCCGCATCCAGGCGATCCTGATCCATCAGCCCATGTCTTGGCGCCCGTTCGGCTGGGTGCAGGTGCGGATGAACGTGGCCGGCTATGGCCGACGCGGCTCGACCAAGCGGGCCACGCTGATCCCGGTGATCGATCGGCAGTTCGCCGAGCGCCTGGTCGGCTGGGTCCTCGGCGGCCTCGACCTGGATGACATCCCGCTCACCCGCCCGCCCCGACGGGCGGCCGTTCGGGCCCCTCTGTGGTGGCGGGCCCAAGGGGCCGGCGCCGATGACCGGGTGTTTGTGGCCCGGCACGGGCTTCTGTCGCGCACCATCGACATCGTCCCCCACCAGCGCACCCAGAGCCTCCGAATTGCGGCCGGCCCGGTTCAGCGGGCACTCGGTCTGGCCTCTGTCCACCTCGACTCGACCCCGGGCCCGGTCAAGACCCGAGCCGCCAACCGGGACGCCGGAGAAGCCCGCACCCTGCTCGATCGCCAGGTCGAGCGAGGTCGAGCGGCTCGCCGCATGGCCACCCCCGGCGGACAGGTCCCGGCCCCACAGGCGACGTGACCACAGCCACCGGTCCCATTCGCTCAGGCGCGGCGCCCCAGGAACGCCAACAACTTGGTCTGGTCGTCGGCGTCAGCCGGCGGCTCCACCTCCGGGCCGAACGCCTGCGGGCTGCGCAGCATGTCACCGAACGCCAGTGTCTGTTCGCTCACCCGGACCAGGTCCTCTGGATCGATGCGGTCGTCGAGACCGGCTGCTCGAGCGAGGTCCCAACCGTGCACGACCAGATCCGTGCAGAGGAACCGGTTGACCGCCGCCTCGAATGTCGACGTCCCACTGAACCCCTGGAACTCGGTGGTGGCGCGCTCCGGGTCTTCGAGGTCGCCCTGCACGACTGAGCGGACGGCATCCCATGCCGCCAACGGATCGTCATCCACTTCGGGGATGTCGCCCAGTGGGCGCCCCACCAGCCCGAGGAACATGCCCTGCGTCGAGATCACGTGCTTGACGACGTCACGGGCGGTCCATTCGTCGCAGGGCGACGGGTGCGCCCACGCATGCTCGGGGACGGCGGCGATCTTCATCGCAAACGCGTCACCCAGTCGGGCGTACCGGTCCGAGATCTCGGTCATCGGTGCAGTCTGTCAGAAGACCGGGGCTACGCAATTGGGAATGGTCGGCCCTCGCTCAGCGGTCCGGACCGGATCGCAACCCCGTGCGTGCGACATCCGTCGGCCTTCCGGCAGTGATCAGAGACCCGGCCGCCATCGCGGCCACGATCAGGATCCCCGACGCCCAGGCCGCGCTCACCGCATACCCGTGGACGAGGGCCTCGGCCTGCACGAGGGGGCCGGGGTGATGGGCGACCAGGAAGCTTGCCGTGGCGCTCGAGGCAACGGTGTTGAGCAGTGCCACACCGAGCGAGGCTCCGACCTGTTGGGCGGTATTGGCCGTGGCAGAGGCGACACCGCCGTCCCGATTGCTCACGCCGCTCGTGGCGGTGCTGATGGCGGGCACGAACACGCAACCCATGCCCAGTCCGAGGAGTACCTCACCCGGCAGGACGTGGGCCAGGTAACTGGCATGGAGGCCCACTTGCGTGAGCATGGCCATGCCCGCCGCAGCCACCAGAAATCCGGGAACGATCAGGAGGCGCGGAGGGACATGGGGGACCATCCTGCGGGCCACGATCATGGAACCGGCCAGGACGGCCGCGGACATCGGCAGGAAGGCAACACCGGCTCGGGCGGGTGAATAGCCCAGCACCACCTGGAAGTAGGAGCTGAGCAGCAGGAAGAGCCCGTACATCCCGATGACGGCCAGGGCCACGGCCAGGTACGAGCCGCCGCGGTTGCGATCGAGGACGATGCGCAGCGGCAGCAGCGGACTCTCGACCCGGGACTCGATGGCGACGAACACGATGAGGAGAGCGAGGCCGCAGCCAAGGGCGGCCAGGACGATGCCCGAGCGCCAGCCCTCCGAGGCCGCCTGGCTCAAGCCGTACACCAGGGCCACCAGGCCTCCCGTGACCGACAGGACACCGGCGAGGTCGAAACGGGCCTTCACCTGGGCGGGCATGTCCCTCAAGTAGACCCATCCGCCGACGAACGTGCCCGCGGCGATCGGCACATTGACCAGGAGGCACCAGCGCCAGTCGACGTACTCGGTGAGCACGCCGCCGAGCAACAGTCCGAGCACGCCCCCGGTTCCGGCGATGGCCCCGAACACGGCGAACGCCTTGGCACGCTCCCGGGGCTCGGTGAAGGTGAGTGCCAGCAGCGAGAGCACGGTCGGGGCCAGCAACGCCGCGAACGCACCCTGGGCCGCCCGGGCGGCGACGAGGGGGCCGAAGCTCGGGGCGGCTCCTCCCGCGGCCGATGCCGCCGCGAACCCCACGAGCCCGACGAGGAAGGTGCGCTTGCGCCCCACGGTGTCGGCCAGCCGGCCGCCCAGGAGCAACAGGGAACCGAATGCCAGGGTGTAGGCGGTGATCACCCACTGGCGCTGCTGGTAGGAGATGTGCAGGGAATGCTGCGCCGAAGGCAGCGCGATGTTGATGATGGTGGCGTCGAGCGCCACCATCAACTGGGCCAGGGAGACGAACACGAGCGCCATCCACCGCCGAGGATCCGACGCCTCCGGCGTCGGCTGCGATCCAACGGTTGCCGGCGCCGCGGCTGCGCCCCGGCAGGTGTCCGAGCCGGCTCGATCGGCGAGCGTATCGGTGGGCTCGACCGTTGCCTGGGAGGAGTCGTGTTCCATGTGATAAAACTTAGACCGCTAATACTTAGATGTCAAAGCCTTTTATATCGACGTATTCTGATAGGATGGCGACATGGCAGCCCCTCCCCGATCACCGATCGGCCTCCAACTGGCGCGTGCCACCAAGGTGGTGAGCGGCGCCTTCGACGACGCCCTGGCTGCGGCCGGGGGTTCGCTCCCCGTGTGGCTGGTCCTCCTCTCCCTCAAGACCCGGCAGCCCGACAACCAGCGTGAACTGGCCGAGGCCGTCGGCATCCAAGAGGCGACGCTGACCCACCACCTGAACGCCATGGCGGCGCAGGGTCTGCTCACCCGGGACCGCGATCCCTCCAACCGCCGAGTCCACCAGGTCAGGCTCACGAGTCGGGGTGAGGAGGCCTTCCTCCGGCTGCGCACCGCCGCCGTCGAGTTCGATCGGCGGCTGCGCGACGGCATCCGTGACGGGGAGCTCGAGGGGCTGGACCGGATCCTGCAACGGCTGTCGGCCAATGTGACCGAACCGGCGAAGGTGACCGAACCGGATGGTGCAGGCGAACTCTCCCGCTGAACCCATGACGGAGCAAGGGGGCCCGCATCTCCGGGGGCCACCTCGGTTGCTGAGATGTTCCAGCCCAGGTGGCCTGGCATACTCGCGGCGTGGGGAGATCTGCGTGAACATCGCCACCCGGGGGGACACCCTGCTCCCCGACCCCGCCCCGCGGCCGGTCCAGTTCACGGTGATCTCCGTCGACGACCACCTGGTCGAGCCCCCGGACATGTTCGAGGGTCGCCTCCCCAGGCGATTCGCCGATCGGGCGCCCAAGGTCATCGAGAACTCGAAGGGCCATCAGCTCTGGGAGTTCGACGGCCACCGCTACTCCCAGGTGGGCATGAATGCGGTGGCCGGGCGGCGGCCCGAGTGCGTCACGTTGGAGCCCACCCGGTTCGAGGACATGCGACGCGGCTGCTGGGACATCGACGCCCGCATCGCCGACATGGACCTCAACGGGGTGTGGGCCTCCCTCAATTTCCCTTCCATGATCACCGGGTTCTCCGGAAGGGTGTTTTCCGGGGCCAGCGACCCCGAGCTGGGTCTGGCCGTGACGCGGGCCTGGAACGACTGGCTCTACGAGGCCTGGTGGCAGCCCTATCCTGACCGCATCATCCCGGGCGGGATCACCTTCCTGTCCGACCCCGAACGTGGGGCGGCGGAGATTCGACGCAATGCCGAGCGGGGGTTCCGATCGGTCACCCTCCCCGAGCGCCCGCACCGGATCGATCTGCCCAGCCTGTTCTCGGGCTATTGGGACCCGATCGTCGCCGCCTGCGAGGACACCGACACGGTGATCTCCCTTCACGTCGGATCCTCCGGGATGCCCGACATGCCTCCGGACAGCCCGTTGGTGGCGCTCGGCGCCACGCTGTTCGGCCAGATGTCGCTGACCGCCTGCGCCGAGTGGCTGTGGTCGGGCTTGCCGGTGCGCTATCCCAAGGTCAAGATCGCCATGAGCGAGGGGGGCATCGGCTGGGTGGCGATGTTGCTCGACCGCCTCGACAACATCGTGGACCGTTCGGGCTACGGCCGGGACTACGACGCCTCGGGCCTGCTCCCCGCCCAGGTGCTGGAGCGGAACTTCTGGTTCTGCACCATCGACGACCCCTCGACCATCGAGACGCGCCATCGCATCGGCATCGACCACATCATGGTGGAGGTCGACTATCCCCACGGCGATTCGACCTGGCCCGACACCCAGGCGGTCATCCAACGCTGTTGGGGGCAGCTGCCGGTCGAGGACCTGCGGAAGATGACCCACCAGAACGCCGCCCGACTGTACCGCTGGCCCCTCCCCGCCACCGTGGTGCCGTGATCAGGGGGCTGCACTCCCCCACTCGTGCGTCGTTGCTCCCTGACCTGACCCCGCGACAGGAGCTCGCCCTCCTGGCGCGCACCCTGTGGCACGAAGGCTATGACGACCACCTGGCCGGGCACATCACCTACCGTCAGCCCGACGGGACGCTCCTGTGCAACCCGTGGTTACTGCTGTGGGAGGAACTCCGGCCCGAGGACGTCCTGGTGCTCGACCTCGACGGCAACGTGCTGGAGGGCGACTGGCCCGTGCCCCTCGGGATTCCCTTGCACCTCGAGCTCCACCGGCAGCGCCACGACGTGGTCGTGGCCGTCCACAGTCATCCTCGCTACGCCACCGTCTGGGCCGACCTGGCCCGCATTCCGGGATGCTACGACCAGAGCTCGGCACTGGGGGGAGGCGACCTGGTCATCGTGGACGAGTACGAAGGGCCCGTCGACAGCCGGGAAAGCGCGGCCCGGGCGGTCGCATCCATGGGCGCGGCGGACATGGCGCTCCTGGTCAACCACGGCGTGTTCGTGACCGCCGGGAGCATTCGCGCCGCCCACCAGCGCGCCGTGGCCCTCGAGTACCGGAGCCGGCGGGCCTGGCACGTGGAAGCGCTGGGGGCGGGACGAGAGCTCCCCGACCCGGCCCGATCATTCTTCCGGAGGTCCGACGGCGAGGGATTCCTGGGCTTCTTCGAGGCCATGGCCCGGCGCGAGCTCAGGCGGGACCCGACGCTGCTCGATCCGGCCCGATAGCTAGGACGTCGGGTCGGCTGCGGCCCGGCCCCGGCGAGACGGCGGCGATCAACCCACCGAGGAGAGGAAGGCCAAGAGGGCGGCGGTGGTCACCTCAGGCTGTTCCTGTTGGACCCAATGCCCGGCTCCGTCGACGGTGGTCGCGCCCCGGAAGTCAGGGAGCGCGGCCGCCATCTCCTCGGCCGCACCCGGCATCATGAGGGCGACCGGGTCCAGGGAGCCGGTGAGAAACCCCACGGGCATGGCCAGCGTCGAGGCCGGGATGTCCTTGCCCCGCTCCCAGTTGGCGTCGATATTCCGATAGAAGCTCAACGGGCCGAAGAAGCCCGTCTCGGCGAAGGCCCTGGCGTAGACGTCGACGTCCTCTTCGGTGAGCCACGCCGGGAGCTGCTCGGGCGCCGGGTGCAGGATGTCGAGAAAGCCGGTCCCCTGGCGCGGGGCGTCCACCAGCGCCTCGCCGGTCGCCATGCCCTCACCGCCGGCGGCGTACAACATGGTGCGCAAGAAGGTGCGCGGATCGGCTTCGAGCTCCGCCTCGGCCGGTCCGACCTCCTGGAAATAGAGGATGTAGAAGAATTTGTCGGCGAAGATGGCCTCGAAGATCTCGGTGGGCCGGGCCGGCGACTGGCTGAAGGGCACACTCAGGTTGTAGATCGACGCCACCCGGTCGGGGTGGAGCTTTCCCATCTCCCAGACCAGCATGGCGCCCCAGTCGTGCCCCACGAAGGCGGCCTG
>DASZGT010000165.1:0-3858 GCA_035938575.1 Acidimicrobiales bacterium | reverse complement strand
GGACCGACGCCGCACCGAGCAGGGCAGCCACGTGGACGTCATGTCCGCAGGCATGCATCACCCCTTCGATCTGGGAGTGGCCGTCCCTCGCCCCGTCCTCTTGCACCGGCAGTGCGTCGACGTCTGCCCGGAGCACGACGCTGCGACCCCGCCGTCCACCCTCCATGGCGAAGATCCCCCCGGTCTCGGTGACCCGCACGGCCTCGTCGATGCCGAGCCGGCTCATGTGGTCGCGGACCAGGGCGGTCGTGTGATGCTCGTCGAAGGCGAGCTCAGGCCGTTGGTGCACCACGCGTCGCAGGTCCACCATCTCGTCGTAGACGGCCTCGCCCGGCGCCGCCCCGAGGAGATCGGTCATGTCAGCGCCCGAGGAGGTCGCGGGCGATGTGGGTTACCTGGATCTCGTCCGTGCCGGCGTAGATCTGGAACACCTTGGCGTCGCGGGCCAGTTGCTCGACCCGGAACTCGGACATGTACCCGTTGCCGCCGAAGAGCTGAACGGCCTCCATGGCGACCTCGGAGGCGGCCTGGGCCGAGTAGAGCTTCATGGCCGAGGCCTCGGCCAAGGTCAGGCTCTTGCCGGCCGAGCTCATCTCGATGTGCCGGAACACGAGGTTCTCCACATTGAGGCGGGCGATCTCCATGCGGGCCAGTTTGAGCTGAATCAGCTGGAACTCCGCGATGGGCCGCTCCCAGAGCAGCCGGTCCTTCGCGTACTGCACGGAGAGCTTGAGGCACTCTTCGATGAGGCCGAGCGACATGGCCGCGACGCCGGCGCGCTCGGTGACGAAGTTGCCCTTGGCGCTCTGGCGCCCCTCGTTCCCGCCGGGTGCCCCCTCGCTCTCCCCGAGCAACCGGTCCTTGCCGACGCGCACATCGGTGAGGAAGAGCTCCCCCGTGGGCGACGAGTGCAGGCCCATCTTGCGGAAGGGCTTGGACTGCTCGAGTCCCGCCATACCGCGATCCAAGACGAAGGTGAGCACCGGACGTTGGCGCAAGGGCGTGCCACTCCCGTCGTCGAGCTTGGCGTAGAAGACGATCGTGTCTGCATAGGGCCCGTTGGTGATGAATGTCTTGTTGCCGTTGAGGACGTACTCGTCGCCGTCCCGCGCGGCAGTCGACTTCATGCCCCCCAGGGCGTCGGAGCCCGAGTCGGGCTCGGTGATGGCCCAGGCGCCGATCTTGTCCAGCGTCATCAGGTCCAGGCCCCAGCGCTCCATTTGGGCCGCGGTGCCGCTCTTCATGATGGTGCCCCCGGCCAGGCCGGTGCTCACGCCGAGGGCGGTCACGATGCCGGGGCAGTAGTGGCACAGCTCGATGATGGGGATCAGCGTCAACGCTGCGTTGCCGCCACCCTCGGACCGTTCCGGCGCCACCGCACCAGACGACTTGCGTTCGAGCGCCCGCTTGAAGGACTCCCGGGCCAGGGCATCGAGGCCGAAGGTGCGGTAGAGCATGCGGATCACCTCGTAGGGCGGCGTGTCTCCGTGCTCGAGTTCCTCGACGTTCGGCTCGACCTCTTCCTCCACGAACCGGCGCACGGCGTCGCGGATCGCCAACTGTTCTTCGGTCCACTCGAACATGACGTGCCTCCTGCGGGCTCGGCGGGACCCCGCCCGCCGCGACCCTACCGGGCGTTCTCAGGCGTCCGCGATCCGCCTCAGCGTGTTGCCGTCCGTGCGGATGACTTGTTCGTTCATCTTGGCGTGCTGGATCACCGTGGTCTCGGAGTACGTGAACTCGTCGTCGACGCTGGTGTCGATCGTGACGTCGAACTGGACCGCGCGGGCGTTCTTGTCGAGCCAGTTGTTGGAGAGGATGCCGTATGTCTGGCTGCCGACGCTCGCCTTCAAGGTGTAGGTGGTGGCGTCGGCGGGCACGACGGCCCCGGCCACGATGGCGGAGCCACGCGGGATGAGGAAGCAGCGGACCACTTCGCTGTTACGGGCATCCCACATCCAGTAACCAACTTCGGTATGGAACGGGCTGTTCTCGGTGCCCCGCCAGGCCGCCATGCGGTAGTCGAGGCCGTAGAGGACTTGGGCCCCGTTCTCCACCGGCCCGAAGGGCTTGAAGTCGATGTGCTCGCGGAAGGGGGTGAGGCCGATCTTCCCGGTGTCGTTGGTGTACGCGACGTCCTCGCCCTGCTCGCCCTCCCAGATTCCGGCCAGACGGGCCAGGGGTCCCCATTCGGGTCCTGCGCTCAAGACTCCTCCTCTTCATCGGTGCAGGTCGCCGAGGTCGATGTCCTCGTCGACCGTCTTCGGTCGCCTCCGGATCCGGGGGCCCCGTGATGTTCGCGCACCTTCGGTGTGGCGTTGGGTACGGGCCACGACGATACGGGTGGCCACCAACAGGAGCAGGACGATGACGATGAGGATCAGCGCGGCGTCGAACGCCAGGTAGTGGTACTGCACCTCGGGGGCGTCGAAGTACCGGAAGACCACGTAGGTCAGATAGGGGAACTGGGCCTGGGTCACCGAGTGCGGCAGCGTGTTGGAGAAACCCGCCGTGTAGATGAGCGGCGCCGTCTCGCCGCAGGCGATCGCCAGCGCCAGCAGGAGGCCGGTGACGATACCGGGCAGTGCGCTCTTGAGCACCACCTTGCGCAGCCCGTAGCCCATGGACATGCCCAGGGCCTCGGCCCCCTCCCGGTAGCCGGTCGGGACTTGGCGCAGCGAGTTCTCCGTCGTCTTGGCGATGTAGGGGATGACCATGATGGAGAGGATGATGACGGCGGGCAGCAGCGAGAAGCCCCAGTGCAGACCCACGACCAAGGCCACGTAGCCGACGTAGCCGAGCACGATGGAGGGGAAGCCGGCCAGGATGTCAGAGGCGGTGCGAAGCGCGCCACCGCTGGGTTTGCCACCCCGCCTGGGCCTGGCGAGCTCGGCCAGATGGATGCCGGCGAAGACGCCGATCGTCCCCGCCACGAGGAAGACGCCCACCATCAGGATCAGGGTGCCCAGGATCTGGTCGCGAAGCCCGCCCCCGGTCGGGGTCAAGGTCGTCCACAGCACGCTCCAGTGCCAGTGGGGCAAGGCGCGGGCGAGCACGCCGAGAAGGATCCAGGCCGCCGGCGCCATGATGAGGACGAGCGCAAGGTACGTGAGCACCAGCCACGTCACCGTCGCGCCGCGTCGGCGCCGCGTCGATGGGCCTCCGGCCAGCGACCGAGATGCCATCAGGCCCCGCCGACCGGAGCACCGATCCGACCGGAGCGGGTGATAATGAGCCGAGCGATGAGGTTGACGGCGACCGAAATGACCGCCAAGACGAGGGCCAGCTCGGCCAGCGTGGCGACGGCGAAGCCGGTGCCGTCGGTGAACGCGCCATCGAGCTGGGAGAGGATGGTGGCAGCCACGGTGGTGAACGGCTGGTAGATGTTGATCGGGATGCGCAGGACCGACCCGCCAATCATCACGACTGCGATTGTCTCGCCCAGCGCCCGCCCGATGCCGAGCACCGTCGCACCGATGATGCCCGATCGGACCCAGGGCACGGTCACCCTGGATGCCACCTCCCAGTCGGTCATGCCGAGGGCCGAGGCCCCCTCCTTCGGGAGCGGGGGCACCTGCATGAAGAGGTCGCGGGTGGTCGAGGTGATGATGGGCACGATCATGAGCGCCAGCACGATGCCCGCCGAGAGGAGGCCCTCAGCCGATACGGGGTTGCGGAAGTAGCGCAACACCGGGACGTTGGGTGCGTGGTCCGCGATGACGGGGTAGATGTTCTTGGCCAGCCAGGGGGCGAAGGTGAGGATGCCCCACAGGCCAATGACCACGCTGGGTATCCCCGCCAGGATCTCGATCGCGAACCCCAGCGGCCGCGAGATCCACCCCGGCATGCGCTCGGTCA
>DASZGT010000164.1:0-4192 GCA_035938575.1 Acidimicrobiales bacterium | reverse complement strand
CACCAGGCCATCGTGGGCAACATCGGCCACTTCGACAACGAGATCGATATGGCCGGGCTCATGAAGATCGACGGCATCGAGCGGGTCAACATCAAGCCCCAGGTCGACAAGTGGGTCTTCCCCGACGGCCACGCGGTGATCATCCTCTCCGAGGGGCGCCTGCTCAACCTGGGCAACGCCACCGGTCACCCGAGCTTCGTGATGTCCAACTCCTTCACCAATCAGACGATGGCCCAGATGGAGCTGTTCAACAACGCTGGCGGTTACGAGAACAAGGTGTACGTGCTCCCCAAGCACCTGGACGAGAAGGTCGCCCGGCTGCACCTCGATGCGCTCGGGGTCCACCTCACCACCCTCACCAAGGAGCAGGCCGAGTACATCGGGGTGTCGGTCGACGGCCCGTACAAGCCGGACACCTACCGCTACTGACCGGGCTCGACCCCAGCAGCGTGGGCCCGCCCACCGCTGGCGCCGGTCGCCGGTGACCGCGGTCAGTGGTCGGCGGTCTGCACCTCCAGCAGGTGGGCGAACCGCTCGATGGCCTCCGCCCGCCGGGTGGGAACGTGCTCGGTGGGCACGTCGACCGGCTTGTACTCCTTCAAGGTCTGGCGGGCCACGGTCACCTTGTGGACCTCGTCGGGCCCGTCGTAGATGCGCGCCGCCCGCGCGTGTCGGTACATCGACTCCAGGGGGAGGTCGGTAGAGAACCCGAGGGCGCCGTGTACCTGGATGGCCCGATCGATGACGTTGTAGAGGACGGCGGCTCCGTAGTACTTGATCATGGCGATCTCCACCCGGGCGGCGGAGGCGCCTTCCCTGTCCATCTTCCACGCCGCGTACAGGGTCATCAGCCGCGCCGCGGTCATCTCGGCCCGGGAGTCGGCCACCCAGTTCTGGATGGTCTGTTTCTCGGCCAGCAGCGAGTGGTGCGTCGTTCGGGACACCGCCCGTTCGCACAGCATGTCGAAGGCCCGCTGGGACTGGCCGAGCCAGCGCATGCAGTGGTGGATCCGGCCAGGACCCAGACGCTTCTGAGCCAGGACGAATCCCTCACCCTCGAGGCCGATCAGGTTCTCGTAGGGGACCCGCACCTCGCGGTAGAGGATCTCGGCATGACCGCCGAACCTGCCGAAGTGCTCGACCGGGTCCTCCATGGTGGCCACGTCGCGGACGATGTCCACCCCGGGGGTGTCGGTCGGTACCACGATCATCGAGCAGCCCTGGTAGCGGTGCACGTCCTGGTTGGTCACGGCCATGACGATGAGGAAGTCGGCCACCGAACCGTTGCTCGTGAACCACTTGTGGCCGTCGATGACCCATTCGTCCCCGTCCCGCACCGCGGTGGTGGCGATCATGGTGGGGTCGGCACCGGCACCGGGCTCGGTCATGGAGAACCCGCTGCGCATCCGCCCGTCGAGCAGGGGCTGCAGCCAGCGCTGGCGATGGTCTTCCCGCCCCGAGCTCTCGATGCCGACGGCCAACAGCTCGGCGTTGCCAGAGTCAGGGGCATTGTTCCCGAACACCACGGGACCGTACGGGGTCTGGCCGAGGACCTCGTGCATGAGGCCCAGGCGGACCTGGCCGAACCCGCCCCCACCCAGCTCGACGGGAAGATGGGAGGCCCACAGCCCCCGGCTCTTGACCTCGGCCTGCAGGGGCTCGGTCGCCTCCAGCATGGCCTCGTGACTGAGCGACAGCGTCTCGAGGGGGATGATCTGGTCCCGCACCATCTGACGCATCCACGCCAGCTGCTCCTCGAACTCCGGTTCGGTGGAAAAATCCCATGCCACGGTGGTCCCCCTGTCGTCCGTTCCTGTCGGCTCCCGGCGGCCACTACCGTAACGGCATGCCCGGCGACGCCACTGCCACCCCCATCCGTACCACTGTGACCCTCTCGGCGCCCAACCGGGGCCGCCGGCCGGTCGAGCCAGCCCGCCCGGACATCGATTCGTCCACCGCCCGGAACCGGCTGAGCGCCGCCCAGTCGGCCCTGCTCGACGACCACCGGCTGCTGACCGCCGGGGAGTTGGCCGGCCTGGCCGCATTGCCCGACGACTGGGTCACGTCGCTGGCCGCGCTGGCCCACCAGGTCCGGCTGGCCCGGTGCGGACCGGGGGTCGAGGTCGAGGGCATCCTCTCGGCCAAGACCGGGGGGTGCCCGGAGGACTGCCACTTCTGTTCCCAGTCGTCCCAGTTCGACACCCCGGTCAAGGCCACCCCCTTCCTCGATGCCGCCGAGGTGCTGCAGGCGGCCGAGGAGACCAAGGCGGCCGGCGCAACAGAGTTCTGCATCGTGTTGGCGGTGCGGGGCCCGGATGAGCGCACCATGCAGCGCATCCTCGAGCTGATTCCTCTCATCCACGAGCAGACCGGCCTCAACGTGGCTGTCAGTGCCGGGCTGTTGACCGAGGACCAGGCGCGTCGCTTGGCCCAGGGCGGCGTCCACCGCTACAACCACAACCTTGAGACGTCCCGGTCCTTCTTCCCGAACGTGGTCTCCACCCACAGCTGGGACGAGCGCCGGGACACCTGCCGCCTGGTCCGCCACCACGGGATGGAGTTGTGCTGCGGGGCACTGATCGGGATGGGCGAGAGCGACGAGCAACGCATCGAGCTGCTGGTGCAGCTCCAGGAGCTTGATCCGACCGAGGTCCCCCTGAACTTCCTCAATCCTCGGCCCGGGACCCCGCTGGGAGGCGAGCAACCGGTGGCGGCTTGGGAGGCCATCCGCTGGATCGCCTTGTTCCGGCTGGGCCTGCCCGGTGTCATCCTGCGCTACGCCGGCGGCCGCGAGGTCACCCTTCGGGAGCTCCAGTCCATGGGCATGACGTCGGGCATCAACGCCCTGATCGTCGGGAACTACCTGACCACCTTGGGCCGCTCGGCCGACGAGGACCTCCAGATGCTCTCCGACCTGCGCATGCCGGTCGGGGCGCTCACGGGCGTCCTCTGATGGCGGGATGAAGGGGGACGACGTGGACGGTCCCGCCAACCGTGTGGGCCCGCGGCCGGGGTTCTGCACCGGGTGCGGCCGCGCCTCCTGCACCGGGTGCGACCGCCCGCTCGACCCACCCCGGTTCTGCTCCTCCTGCGGACGAAGGCTCACCGTGGCGGTCACACCGGGCGGCTACCGCGCCCGCTGCCGCGACCACGGCGAGCTCTCCAGGAGCTGAGCCGGACCAGAGGTTGACGGCACCTTCTGCTTGACCCCCGTGAGGAGCCGGTGCCACCCCGTCCCGCGCCGGCGACACATCGGCCTCATCCCGGGGTGAGCGGGCTACCTTGATCGGATGGCGGCACTGCTGGTCTCCGTGCTCCCGCTGGCCGTCGGCGCCGCCGTCAGCCCCACGCTCCTCGCCCTTCAGCTGCTGGTGCTCACCGGGTCCACCAAGCCCCTGGCCCGGGCTTGGGCGCTCACCGCCGGGGCCGCACTCGCCCTCGGGGCCTTTTCCGTCCTGGGCCTCACCGTCCTCAACCACCTGCGTCCGGCCGAGCACGGGCACCACTCCCTGCGCGGCGCGGTGATCATGTTCGTGGCCGGCGCCTTGATGGCCGCACTGGCGGTCCGATCCCTGCTCCGCAGGCCGACCCCTGCCGAGCAGCAGAAGGCACGGACCGCGGGTCGCCTGGAGGGCGCCCCCACCTACTGGTTCGTCGGGGTGGGTGCCATCGGCATGGCGGTCAACTTCTCCACGCTGGTGCTGTTCCTGCCGGCCCTGCACGAGATCACCCGCTCGTCGGTAGCGCTGGTGGGCAAGGGCGTCGCCTTCGCCATCCTCTTCATCGTGACCTTGTTGCCGGTCCTCATCCCCGTGGGCCTGGTCACCGTCTCGGGTGACCGCGCCGGACCAGCGCTCGACGCCACCCACGCCTTCGTCGCCAGGCACTCCCGCCAGATCGGCATCGTGGTCGAGCTGGTCTTCGCCGGCTACCTGGTGTGGAGGGGGCTCGCCGAGCTCCCCTGAGGGCGCCGGTGCCCACCGCGACCGGTCAGCCGGCGGGGACCTTCCAGCCCCGGGCCTCGGCGATCTCCTTGCACGTGGGGCACAGGGGGTATCGCTTGGGATTGCGCCCGGGCACCCAGATCTTGCCGCACAGCGCCTTGACCGCCGTGCCGTTGACCATCCCCTCGACCACCGACGGTCCGGCAGAGATGTAGTCGCCCTTCTCCGGTTTGAATCCCTCGAGCACG
>DASZGT010000163.1:0-9141 GCA_035938575.1 Acidimicrobiales bacterium | reverse complement strand
GGGCTCTCGCCGATCCGACCCGGAGGAGCCTGCTCGACGAGCTCTTCCGGCAGGACGGTCAGACCTTGAGTGCGCTCGAGGAGCGCTTCTCCATGACGCGATTCGGCGTGATGAAGCACCTCAGGCTGCTCGAGGAAGCGGGCCTGGTAGTGACCAAGCGGCGGGGCCGCCTGAAGCTCCACTTTCTGAATCCCGTCCCGATCCGGCTCATCCACGACCGGTGGGTAAGCAAATACACCGAGCCCTGGGCGGCTGCGCTCAGCGACCTCAAGACCAGACTGGAGACCCCCATGGAAAAGGTATTCGAGATCTACATCCGCACCACCCCGGAGCGCCTCTGGGAGGCGATCGTCGACCCGGAGATCCGATCCAAGTACAACTTCGGCGCCGGGGTCGAGTCGGACTGGAAGGTCGGGTCACCGGTGATGATGGGCTCCCCGAAGGCCGGCGGGCTGCTCGGCGAGGGCGAGGTCCTCGAGGTCGACCCCCCACGTCGGCTGGTCCACACCTTGGTTGCCCTGTGGAGTGACGAGGTGAAGAGCGAAGGGGCCTCGCGGGTCACCTGGGAGATCGAGCCCGTGGCCGACTCCTGCCGGCTCACCGTGACCCACGACGAGCTGCGCGAGGGAGCGAACGCCGAGCTCTACGGCGGCTGGCCCATGATCCTCTCCGGCCTCAAGACCTGGCTCGAGACGGGCGAATTGCTGACCACGCCGGGATCGCTGATGTACAGCTGAGATCGGCGGTGGACCGGAAAGCGCTGAGTGGTTGCCGGCGGCCCGGCAGTGGGGGCAGGGCCGCGCCATGGACCGGCGGACCCCGGCAGGCGGGCCGCCGGACCTCGGGACGCGGGGCACTACCCTGCATGTCACTTCCCAGCTCCGGTCAGCGTGTGAGAGGACCCGATGCACATCCCACCCCCTGATCGGAGCCTCGGTGAATCGGAATGGCGCACATTCGTCGAGGGCCAGGGGTTCGGCCACCTGGTTGCCGCGGGACGCGGCCGGGACGTCCCCGTGGTCGTGCCCACGCAGTTCGTGCTGGAAGACGATCACGTCCTCTTGCACCTTGCGGCGCCCAACCCGATCTTCGAAGCCCTCGCCGAGCAGCCCCGGGTGGTACTCAGCGTGGCCGGCGACTGGGCGTTCATCCCGTCGGCCTGGAAGGCGATCGACGACGAGGACCCGATGCTCGGCATCCCGACCACCTACTACGCCGCCGTGCAGTTGGAGGGAGTGGCCACGGTGGCGAGCGAACCGGCCGCCGTGGCCGCCGTCCTGCGAAGGCAACTGCAGTCCCTGCAGCCCGACGTGCCCGTCGCCGACCCTGAACTGGCCCACGCGGCCAGGCTGCGGAGCATCCGGGCCGTCGTCATCGGGGTGGACGCCGTCCGGGCCAAGTTCAAGTACGGGGGCAATGTCGATGAGCGTCACCGGTTGGCCGTGATCGAGCGTCTGGCCACCCGGGCCGGGCCCGGCGATCGTGCCGCCGCCGACCGCGCCGCCCAGAGGATGGGCCGACCGGTATCGAGGGACCCCTCCTCGAGCCCGGACCCTCCCGTCGACTCACCCTCCTGACCTCGCGGCCACGGCCGGTCGGACGGTCGCATAGCGTCTCGGGTGCCGGACACCCGAGCCGGAAGGGGACGATCGAGGAGGCAACACCATGTCCGTCACCGACCACGAAGCAGACCAGGTCAAGACAGCCAACGACTCCGGACGCACTCCGGTGGTGTTCGTCCACGGCCTCTGGTTGCTCCCCAACAGCTGGGATCGCTGGCGGACGATGTTCGAAGAAGCGGGCTACGCCACCCTGGCGCCGGGTTGGCCCGACGACCCCAACACGGTCGAGGACGCCAACCGGCATCCCGAGGTCTTGGCGCACAAGTCCATCGGTCAGATCGCCGACCATGTCGAGGACGTGATCGGTGGGCTGACGAAGAAGCCCGCGGTCATCGGGCACTCCTTCGGCGGCCTGCTGACCCAGATCCTGGCCGGACGCGGTGTCTCGGCCGTTTCGGTGGCGATCGATCCTGCGCCGTTCCGGGGAGTGCTGCCGCTGCCCTTCTCCGCCCTCAAGTCAGCGTCACCGGTGCTCGGCAACCCTGCCAACCACCGACGCGCCGTGCCGCTCACCTATGAGCAGTTCCGCTTCGCCTTTGCCAACGCAGTGACCGAGGAAGAGGCGAAGGAGCTGTATGCGACGTTCGCCGTCCCCGGTTCGGGGGTGCCGCTCTTCCAGGCCGCCACCGCCAATCTCAATCCGTGGACCCAGGCCAAGGTGAAGTCCAAGAATCCCGATCGCGGGCCACTGCTGATCATCGACGGGGAGAAGGACAACACCGTCCCGTGGGCCATCGCCAACGCCTCCTTCAAGAAGCAGAAGCGCAACCCGGGCGTCACCGAGATCGTCAAGATCCCGGATCGTGGGCACTCCCTCGTCATCGATCACGGATGGCGGGTGGTGGCCGACACCACCCTCAGCTTCGTGCGGCGGTTCGCCCAACCCTGACGGTTCCGGAACTCGCCGCCGGCGCCACGGCGGCGGTCCGGCGGCGTTCCTCAGGTGGCGGACAGCGCCTTTCGCCGCATCGGCGGGAGGGTCGGAGGAGGCTGGCGGCGCGGCGGCAGTTGGGCCAGGAGCTCGGTGGTCGCCCCCGCCACCTCTCGAACAGCACGCTCGAAGGCGGCCTCGGTGGACGGCGAGGTCGACTGGACGCCACTCACCTTTCGCACGTACTGCCGGGCGGCAGCCTCGATCTCTTCAACGGTGGCCCGGGGCTCGAGGCCCCGAAGCGTGGTGATATTGCGGCACATGCGGTCCACGCTAGGCCGGAACGACGTTGGGATCCACGTCGTGAGACCCGGGCCACCGGGGATTGCGCCTCATGCCGCCTCGCCGACGCACAGCGACTCCTCACCCTTGTCATGGGAGTCGCCGGGGTCGAGCACGCGGTCCGACGACCATTCGGTCGCCTTGGCCTGGATGGCCCTGGTGGCCCAGTCGGGCTGGGCGCGGCCGGCGGATGCGTCCCGGCGACCGCTGTCGGAGCTGTGTTCGTGTTCAGACATCGGGTTCTCCTTTCGATCGTTCTTTTGCCGTTGCACTGGGCGACGGCTGCGGGTGTTTGGTCGGTGCCCGGCCCCAGCGGTCGGGGCTGACCGGTGGCAGCGGAACCTCAGGGCCGAGGACTCGGACCGAAAACAAAAAAGGAGCCGCTTCCTAAGAAGCGACTCCTCGACCGGTCCCAGACCTTGGTGGTGTCTGTTACTCCGTCGAGAGCGCCTCCCGGGCTGCCTTGGCGCTGGAAACCAGCGCATCCTTGCTGCAGGCCCTCGATACGCCGGCAATGGACACCGCCATGGAAGGCGGGACGTCATCGGCGGCCGTCCGGTCCTCATCGGGCCGAGGATCGTGCTTCGCCGAAGAAGTGTCCCTGCTCCTCACGCCTTCCACTGTAGCGGCCCCCGGGACCAATGGCGTGTCATTGGACGTCGTGGCTGCGTACCGCCGGTGCCCGCCGTCCCGTCCAGCCGTTACCGTTGACAGGTGGCCCGCTTCGTCGTGGATGCGTCCCCGCTGCGGCGGTATCGCCACTTCCGCCGGCTCTGGGCCGGCCAGGTCGTCTCCGGAATGGGATCGCAGCTGACTCTGGTGGCGGTGTCCTTCCAGGCCTACAGCCTGACCCGCTCGACATTGGTGGTGGGATTGATCAGCCTGGTCCAGCTGCCGCCGTTGCTGGCCGGGGCACTCTGGGGCGGGACGCTGGCCGACGCCATGGACCGGAAGCGGGTGCTGGTGCTCACGCAGATCGCCATGGCTCTGGCGGTCGGCGGGCTGGTCATCAACGCGTCACTCACCCGTCCCGCCCTGTGGCCGTTGTTTGCCTGCACTGCGGCGGGCGCCGCCTTCCAGGGGGTCGACTGGCCGGCTCGCCGTGCCGCTCTCCCCATGCTCGTAGAGGAGAAGGACGTGACGGCGGCCATCGCGCTCCAGACCGCCATTCAACAGCTGGCCCTGGTGGCCGGGCCCGCGCTGGCCGGCGTGCTCATCGCCACCGTCGGCCTCAGCGCCGTGTACGGGATCGACGTGGCCACCTTCGTGGTGGCCCTCGCCGCCGCCCTGCTGCTGCCGGCCTTGGTGCCGAGCGGCGGTGGCACGCCACTGGGACTGCGGTCGATGACCGAGGGGTTCCGGCACCTGCGCCGGGAGAAGCTGCTCTCGGCCACCTACTGGATCGATCTCAACGCCATGATCTTCGGCATGCCCCGCGCCGTCTTCCCGGCCTTGGGAACCGGCCTCTTCGGTGGCGGGGCCGGTGTCGTCGGACTGTTGTACGCCGCCCCGGGGGCCGGGGCGCTCATCGGCTCCCTCCTCACCGGGTGGTGCGGCCGGGTTCGCCACCAGGGGCGGGCCATCGCCGCCTGCGTGGTGGTCTGGGGATCGGCCATCGCCGTGTTCGGGGTGGTCCCCGTCCTCTGGATCGGGCTGGCCCTGCTGGCTCTGGCGGGCGCGGCCGACGTCATCTCGGCGGTGTTCCGGCAGGCCGTCCAGCAGCGGGCCGTGCCCGAGCACCTCCAGGGCCGTCTTTCAGGGACCTTCTTCGCCGTGGTGGCCGGCGGCCCCCGTCTGGGTGACGTCGAGACCGGGGTGGCCGCAGCCATCGGCGGTCCGGAGTTCGCGGTGTGGTCGGGCGGGCTGGCCTGCGTGGCCGGAGTGGCCGTCCTCCTCTGGCGCGTGCCTGAGCTGTGGCACGACGACGGTGGCGGCGTGGCCTTGAGTCCTGCGGCCGAGGTCGACGCCATCGCCGAGGTCGTCTCGGAACTGGGTGAAGGCGAACCCCTCTAGGCGGGCGTCCGGAGGTCAGGCCCGGAGGTCAGGCCCGGTTTAGCCCGTGCCGCAGCCTACGGATGAGCCAGCTTCCGCAGGACGAATGACAGGGCGATCTCCAGGATTCCGTAGATGATGAGCCAGATCCCCATGATGACGGCCAGGGTCGTCACCGTCAGGCTGGGCACCACCAGGGTCACCACACCAGCGGCGAAGGCCAGCACGCCCATGGCGATCCGCCACCCCCGGGTCGGCGAGCCGTAGTCGCTGTAGGCGCTGAAGAACTCCATGATCCCACCCACGACCCAGAACAGTCCGATCAGGAAGGCCAGGGTGGTGACGGTCTCGTCGGTACGGCGCAGGAAGAGGATCCCGACGATCACCGACAGCAGGCCCAGAACGGCCATCAGCCATCGCGTGCCGCCGGCGTCCTCGCGGTCGGCGATGGACACCACGATGCGGAACAGCCCGGCCACGAAGAGCCAGATCCCGAGGAATATGGCGAACACGTAGATGCTGTGCTTCGGGTGCAGGGTGACCACGACCCCGATGCCCAGGGTCACGATGCCGAAGAACAGCACCCACCCCCACGACTTCCCGATGATGCGCAGGACGTCCCGCTCTTCGGGCGAGGCGTCCACTCCCCCTGGACCAGACATCGCAACCTCCGTGTCGCTCGAGCGCACCAAACCTGGCGCGCTCCCGCAAATACCTTAGAACCGAGGTCTCCGGGGCACGCGGACCACTGGCCGCGGCCCGACCACGGGAGGCCCCGGGCTCAGAGGGATCCCTGCCTCCGGCCGGTCGCCTCGTCCACCAACTGCTCGCTGACCGACCACAACCGCGAGGCCGCCTCCATGTCCCGGGCCGCCGCCGAGGGTGTCTTCGGCTTGCACCGGACGAAGTACTGCCCGGTGACTCCCTCCACCTCCGGAGAGGAGGCCACATAGACCGATGTCCGCGCCCCCTTTTCCGGCGTCAGGATGAACGGCTTGATCACCTTGACCCCGAAGGCCAGCAGACCCTTGGCATCCTCATCCCTGGCGAATCCGCTGGCGACTGTGCCCGGATGCACCGAATTGGCCGTCACCCCGGTGCCGGCCAACCGCCGCGCCTGTTCGTTGGTGAACAGGATGTTGGCCAACTTGGACCGGCTGTAGGCGTTCATGGCCGAGTAGCGCCTCTCCGACTGGAGGTCGTCGAAGCCCACGCCGTGCCGAGCCGATCGGTGGGCCGTCGAGGCCACGTTGACCACCCGGGCCGGGGCGGATGCGATCAGCCGATCGTTCAGGAGCCGGGTGAGGTAGAAGGGCCCGAGGTGATTGGTCCCGAAGGTGGACTCGAACCCGTCCTTCGTCTCCGATCGATCGGACAGCACCAACCCGGCGTTGTTCACGAGGACATGGATCTCGGGACACCGCTCGAGTATCCGCTCCGCACCGTCGCGGATGGAAGCCAGATCGGCCAGGTCGAACACCACCAGGTCCACGAGATCCGAACCACTGGCCCGGCGGATGTCGGCCAAGGCCTCGCCGCCTCGGGCCTCGCTGCGGGCGGCGATCACCGTCCGGGCGCCGGCGGCGGCCAGCGCCACGGCGGTGGCCTTGCCGACGCCTGAGTTGCCACCTGTGATGACGACGGTCTTCCCGTCCATCGACCTTCTGCCGGATGGCGGTGATGGCGGTGCGGTCATGGCGTCCTCGTGCGGTCTCGGGTTGCGGTGTCGGGCTCGGTCACCGCCCCGAAGCCTACGCGTCGCTGTGAAATGCCTGGTTGACAGGTAATGTTCGGTATACCTAATATTTTTAGTGAAAGTAGCCTTATTCGTGAGTTCCGATGGAACCGGCGCTGGTGGACGATCAGCCCGCCAGGTCCGAGGAGGCAGTCGGTGATCGAGCCCGTGTCCAAGCGCAAATTGGATCCGCGGGGTCTCGGCCGTTCCGGACCGGGCCGAGCCGGTGTGGCCGCAGCGCTGGTGGCCTTGGCGGTGATCGCCGCGGCGTGCAGCTCCTCCTCTGCCCCGACCAACGGGTCGGCGACCATCACCCTCTACAACGGTCAGCACCCGCAGACGACCAGCGCGCTGGTCGCCGCCTTCGAGAAGAAGACCGGCATCACCGTGAAGGTGCGCAACGGTGACGAGTCGGTGCTGGTCAACCAGATCATCACCGAGGGGCAGTCCTCTCCCGCCGATGTCGTCTACGCCGAGAACTCACCGGCGCTCGAGCTCCTCCAACAAAAGGGGCTGCTGACGCCCGTGGACCGCACCACGCTCGCGGCCGTGCCGGCCGCATTCAGCTCGCCCAAGGGTGCCTGGGTCGGCGTGTCCGCCCGGGCCAGCATGATGGTCTACAACACCGACCTGCTCAGCCCCTCGCAGCTTCCGAGGTCGGTGATGGACCTGGCCGCTCCGAAATGGAAGGGCAAGATCGGACTGGCCGCGGGCGAGACCGACTTCCTCCCCATCGTCATCTCCGTCGAGAAGGCCTACGGAAAGGCGGCCGCGTCCGCCTGGCTGGCCGGGCTCAAGGCCAACGCCGCCGACAACCTGTTGCCGTCCAACGAGGCCCTGACCAACGAGGTCAACCAGGGCCATGTCGAGCTCGGCATCATCAACAGCTACTACTGGTACCGGCAACGGGCCGAGGTGGGTGCGTCGGCCACCCACTCGGCGGTGGCGCCCTTCCAGGCCGGCGACGCCGGGTACCTCATCAACATCTCGGGAGCAGGGGTGCTGGCGTCGAGCAGCCAGAAGGCGGCGGCCCAGCAATTCCTGGCCTTCCTGGTCAGCACCCAGGGCCAGGAGATCATCGCCCACAGCCAGAGCTACGAGTACCCGCTCGGCTCCGGCGTCACCACCGCACAAGCACTCCCCCCGTTCGACTCGTTGCGGCCGGCTCCACTGTCCGTGGCCCAGCTGGGCGACGGCGCCTCGGCCATCGCCCTGCTCCAGCAGGCAGGACTGGCCTAGTGGTGGGTGCCGGTACCGGGCCCATGGCGATGAGAGCAACCGTAGGGAGGCCGCCGTGGTCGTGAGCGGATCCGCCACCACCGAGATGGCACTGGTCGAGCCGGCGCGTCGCCCGGCACCCGCCCGCAGCGATCGGCCGCTGGTCCTGTGGGTGGCCGCAGCGGCCGTCGCCGCCCTGCTGGCGCTGCCTCTGGTCTACGTCGTGGTCCAGGCGGCCCAGACCGGTTGGTCGGAGATCGCGAGCCTCGTCTTCTCACGGTTCACCCTGGGTCTGCTGTGGAACACGGTGCGCCTCTCCGTCTGTGTCACTGCGGCCTGCGCCGTCATCGGGACGGCGGCGGCCTGGCTGGTGGAGAAGACAGACCTCCCCGGGCGCAGGCTGTGGGCGGTGGTGGTCGTCCTGCCGGTGGCCATCCCTGACTTTGTCATCGGCTTCGGCTGGGTCTCGGTGGCCCCTGGCGTGCACGGGTTCGCCGGGGCGGTGCTGGTCATGACCCTGGCTCTGTACCCCCTGGTCTTCCTGCCCGTGGCTGCGTCCCTCCGCGGCGCCGACCCTGGCCAGGAGGAGGTGGCGCGCTCGCTCGGCCTCACCCGCCTGGCGACGGCGCGACGGGTGACCCTGGCCCAGGCCCGGCCGGCGCTCCTCGGCGGGTGCGTCCTCGTGTCCCTGGCCCTGCTGGCCGAATACGGCGCCTTCGAGGTCCTCCGCTACCAGACCCTCACCACCGAGATCTTCTTCGAGTCGCAGCGCAGCTACAACATTCCCGTGGCCTCCTCGCTGGCCTTGATCCTGGTGGTGGTCAGCTTCGCCGTTCTGGGAGGGGACGCTCTGGCCAGGGGTCAAGGCCGGGTCACCCGCTCCAGTGCGCCGGTTCGGGCCGGTCGGCGCCATCGGCTGGGCCGGGGCACGGTCCCGGCCCTCCTCGGGCTCTTCGTGCTGGTCGGCCTGGCCCTGGGTGTCCCGGTCGGGGTCGTCGTCTACTGGCTGGTCGAGGGCGGGACCACGACGCTGCCGGCCTCGAGCTCGATCGCCGGCGCATCCCTGCTGACGGCCGGCTACGCCGCCGCCGCCGGGGCCCTGGCCACGCTGCTGGCCCTCCCGGTGGCCCTGTTGGCGGTGCGGCATCCACGCCGGTCGACGACAACCCTGGAACGGGGGACGTTCGTGGTCCAGGCGGTCCCCGGGCTCATCATCGCCCTGGCCCTGGTCTACTTCTCCATCCGGGCCGTCCGACCGCTGTACCAGACCACACCGCTGCTCATCGTGGGCTACGCCATCATGTTCTTCCCGTTGGCCCTGGTGGCGGTGCGCACCTCGGTGGCCCAGGCGCCCCTGGCCC
>DASZGT010000162.1:0-7801 GCA_035938575.1 Acidimicrobiales bacterium | reverse complement strand
GAGCTGCGGATACCCGGTCGTCAGCGCGAGTACTTCAATGACCCGGAGGCCACGGCCACGACCTGGGTCGACGGTTGGTTGCACACAGGCGACATCGGCCGGCTGGACGAGGACGGCTACCTCTACATCGGCGGACGGGCCAAGGACGTGATCATCCGGGGCGGGTCCAACGTCTATGCCGTCGACGTGGAGTACGCCATCCTCTCGCATCCCGGCGTGGAGGAAGTTGCGGTCATCGGCGTCCCTCACGATGTCCTCGGCGAGGACCTGGCCGCGGTCGTCGTGGCCCGACCCGGTCAGGACCTGGATGCAGAGGTGCTGCGACAGCACTGCCTGGTTTCGTTGGCCGCCTACAAGGTACCGAGGCGGTGGGCGTTCGTCGACGAGCTCCCGCGCAATCCGGCCGGCAAAGTGCTCAAGCACGAGCTGCAGGTGCGATTCGGCGACGGCATCCCGGTCACCGGCGGTCCATGACCGGAGTGGCATCGGACCTCAGGTCCGCTTGCCCAGCAGCGGATGGCTGGGCATGCCCACCGGTTGCAGGTGCTGACCGAGCACTTCGTGGAAGTGGGCGGCGACTTCGTCCGGGGTCCATCCACCGTCCTGCCACATGGTGGCGATCTGGCGGGGGGTCTGGAAGAGGGTGTACCCGTACCCGGTCCGGCCCAGGACCTGGCCGTTGACGAAGGACGCCGCCTCGGAGGCCAGGAAGGCCACCATGGGGGCGTTGAGGGCCGGATCCTCGCTGGCCGGTGGCTCGGCTCCCTCGTAGAGGCCCTCGGTCATGCGGGTGGTGCCCGACGGGGCGAGGGCGTTGACGGTGATCCCGTACTTGCCGAGCTCGACGGCCCATACGAAGGTCATGCCCATGATGGCCGCCTTGGCGGCTCCATAGTTGGTCTGGCCGAAGTTTCCCCGGAGGCCAGCGGACGACGTCATGTTCACGATGCGCCCGTACCCGGCCTCTTTCATATGCGGGGCGGCGTGACGGGTGGCATTGAAGGTGCCCTTCTGGTGCACACCGACGACGGCGTCGTAGTCCTCCTCGGTCATCTTGAGCAGCGAGCGGTCGCGCACGATGCCCGCATTGTTGACCAGGATGTCGAGCTGACCGAAGGCGTCGATGGCCGTGTCGACGATGCGGCCCGCCGCCTCGAAGTCGCTCACCGAGTCGTGACTCACGACGGCCTGGCCCCCGGCAGCGGCGATCTCCTGGCAGACCTGGGCGGCGGGGTCTTCCTCCGCACCCCCGGTGCCGGTGTCGTCCCGACCGTCGAGACCGACCCCGATGTCGTTGACCACCACTTTGGCCCCCTCTGAGGCCAGGCTCAAGGCCACCTGGCGGCCGATCCCCCTGCCGGCTCCGGTGACGATGGCAACACGGTTGTCGAGGAGGCTCATGGCGTCAGATTAGCCAGTTGGCCAGATCACTGACTCCGCCGTCAGAGACAAACCGTGTCGCCGCCAACGCTCCCGTTTCGAGGTCAGGCGACGGCCGCTTCCCGATACGCCTCACGAGATCCGCCTAGCAGCGGTAGAAGCGCTCCGCGTTGGTGGCGAAGAGCTTGTCGCGGGACTCGCCGTCCAAGCCGGCCGCCACAGTGCTGAAGGTGGCGTAGAGCTCGTCGAAGGTGCCGTACATGGCGTCAACGGGGAAGTTGCTGGCGAACATGCAGCGGTTGACGCCGAAGGCCTCGATGGCGTATTCGAGCCACGGGGCGAGGGCATCGACGTCCATGGACTCGCACGGCATTGCCAGGCCTGAGAGCTTGCACACCACGTTGTCGCCCAGGCTGGCCAGCGCGTCGATGCCAGGCCGCCAGAGGGCACGCTCCTCGTCGGAATTCGAGCGGGGCCATCCGGTGTGCTCGACGACAACGGTCAGATCATCGAAGCCAGCGAGCTCCGACGCCGCGCCTCGAAGCTGGTCGGTGTGGGTCATCAGCTCGAACACCAGATTCCGGTCCTGCAGCGCACGGAGCACTCCGACGTCGGGGACCGGACCATCGTGGAAACCCATCGGGCGGACCCCGCGGAAGCGCGGAGCGGTCATCTGCCGCTCGAGGAGATCGATGGCCTCGGCCACCGTGTCGGTCGGCGGGAGACCGCCGATGATGGCGTTGGGGCCACCGGTCGAATCCGCGTTGCCGTCGAGCTCGATGGTCTCCTCGATCGACTGACGACCGGTGGCGGCGGCGACGTTGACGAACTTCTCGACGTTCCACCGGGCCGTCTCTGCCCGATAGGTGCCGGCATCGAAGCGGCGATACATCCTCGACGCATCGCCGGCGCCCTGTGTCGGAGGCCGCGAAAGGTACGGGTACCAGTCGGTGCGGGCGGGGTCCCACAGGTGCACGTGGGCGTCGACGACACGGGTGGGCTGAGCAGTCATCCGGCCTCCGTGTGCGCCGGATGGGCGGCGGATCCGACCATCTCCCGGAGGGTGGTGTCGAGCCAATCGGGCACGGCCGGGCCACCGTACGTGACGCTGCCGATGGGCCGGGGGTGGCCGCGAAGGCCCACCCAGCCGGCGCCGATCACCAGCTCCGCACCCGCCAGGGACGCAGCTTCGGGGTGGCCGAGTAGGTGGCCGACAAGTTCGCCGACCGGCGCGACCGCGGCTGCCTCCGGGGCCTCGATGCCGGCGGCGAAGGCCGTGACACGCCCTTTCGTGGTCCCCGCGGCAGCTCGCGCATGCTGCACCGAGGCCTGAGCCCGACTTCGACCTCCACCCGTTGCCGCCTCCGTGAGGGTCACCAGCCGTACCGGGCGGGCAGCGCGGGCGGCGTATTCGGCAGCCGCCCGGGCCCATCCGGCGTCGGTGTGGATATCTTCGACGATGCCGTGGTGCTCGGCCAGCGTCCGCTCCCAGCTGTCCGCCGACATGGCCGTCGGCTGACGACCGGCGGGCGCGACGACGATGGCATCGATCGGCCCGGCGGAGGCGACGACCGAGTCGAGCGCGTCGGCGGCCTTGGCGAAGCCGCGAGCGACATCGAGGCGGTGGCAGGTGATGGACCGGGCCTCGAGCGCCGCCGTCAGCGATGCGGCCAACCGCGGGCGGTCGGTGACGACGGCACAGGATCGCACCTGCGAGGAAGCGACCTCGGCGAGGGCCGGCTCGTCGAAGATGGACCTGAACCGGGGGTTGCCGCCACCGCCGGTCGCCTGGGCGGTCTCGGCCGTCGAGAAGGCGCGTGGGAGCACGGCCTCGAGCACCCGGGACAGCGAGACCCCCCCGTCAGTGCGCACCACCTCGAGGAGGCGGGGCTCGTCGATGACCGCCACCTCCGAACCGCCGGCGAAGAGCACCCGACCGCTGCACCACCCGAATTCGTCGCCCACGAGGTGCGCGGCCAGTGGTGCGAGGTCCTCAGGGCCCGGCATGGACGCAAACAGGGAGACCCCGCCTCCGCCTCCGGTCGTGCCGGCCTGACGAGCGCGCTCGGCCGCGGCGGCGACCATCCGGGTGGCGGCGATAGGCGACATGGCATTGACGGTCACCCCCGGGGGCGCCTGCCGGCCCAGCTGCCACGTGAGCGAGGCAACGGCCCGCTTGGCGCAGCTGTAGGCGCCGGCATCGGCGGCCCGCCACCCCGATCCGGACGTGACGCCGACAATGCGTCCGTGCCCGGCGGCAGCCATGAGCGGCAGGGCGGCGTTGAGCACGTTGAGGTAGCCCCCGAGGTGTACGGCCAGCAAGGTGAGCCAGTCCTCCTCGGTGCCCAGCCCGAAGTAGGTCTGCCGGGTGATGCCGGCGACATTGATGACGGCGTCGAGCCCGCCGCGCTCGTCGATCATCTCCCGGAACAGACCGCCGACCGCCTCGGCGTCCGTCACCGATGCCGATGATGCCTGAGCCGAGCCGCCGGCCGCCACGATGCGGCCGGCTGTGGTCTCCTCCGGTTCCGGCAGCCGCTCGGAGCCATCGAGGGTCACGAGGGGATCGACGGTGACGACGAACCAACCGCCCCGGCCGAGCTCCTCGGCGACCGCGGCTCCGATCCCGCCCCCGCCGCCGGTCACGACGGCGACCCGCTGACGCGCCCTCACGATGCCGTCGACCGGACCTCGAGCTCCAGGCCCTCGAACTGGCCGGCTTCGAGCCACTGCTCGAGCACCTCTCGGTAGGCGAACCAGTCGCCGAACCCGCGGCCGTAGTTGCCGTTGCGGGGGTTGTTCGCTTCCGGGTGGCCCTCGTTGTTGATGCGCGACGGCGTGCAGGCGGACATGACGGCGGTGCTGTCGACGAAGGCGTCGACAATCTTCTGTGTCCAGGCTTCCTCGGCCTCGGCGCTCACGTCGGCCACCTCCACCCCCTGCTGCTCGAGCATTCTGACGGCGTTGCCGATGAACTCGGCACCCAGCACGGCCAGCTGGGTGTAGTTGACGGTCACCACCGCCTGCTGCCCCGGAGCCGGCATGACGAGCATGTTGGGGAAGCCACGACTCATCATCCCGAACAGGCTGGCGGCACCGTCGGCCCATTTCTCGGCCAGGGTGACACCGCCGCGACCGACGATCTCGTGGCCGGCGCGACGGAAGAGCGGGGTGAGCTCCCGCTCGAATCCGGTGCCGTAGAGGATGCAGTCGACATCGAACTGCTTCCCGTCGATGACCGGTCCCTGCTTGGTTATCCGCTCGATACCGGCGGGACAGTCGATCAGCGTCACGTTCGGGTTGTTGAATGCCGGCAGGTACTCGTCGTGGAAGCAGGGCCGCTTGCAGAGATACCGGTAGTACGGCTTGAGGATCTCGGCCGTGGCCGGGTCGACCACCAGCTCCTCGATCCGGCGTCGGTGCGCATCCATGATCGAGTAGTCGACCTCCTCGCCACTGCGCAGGTACTCGGCGGTCGTCATCCCCTCCCGCCGCGGGGGGTGCTGGACGGCCGCGTAATGGTGCGTCCACCCGTCGTCGACCTGGTCGACCTCGACGGGCCGGCCCATGATGATCGCCTGGAAGTTGTCCATTCGGGCCCTCTGCCAGCCCGGCTCGAGCCCGTGGGCGAAGTCGGGATCGGTCGGCCGGTTGCCCCGCTCGCCGATGGCCGACGGCGTGCGCTGGAACACGTAGACGTGTTTCGCCGACTCGGCCAGCGGCGGCACGCACTGGATGCCACTCGCCCCCGTGCCGATCAGGGCGACGACTTTGTCCTTCAGGCCGGTGAGGGGCTCATGCGGACCGCCGCCGGTGTACTCGTAGTCCCACCGAGCCGTGTGGAACGAGCGCCCGGCGAAGTCCTCCATTCCAGGGAGAGCCGGCAGTTTCATGAGGTTGAGGATCCCGACGGCCAGCACGTACCAGCGGCAGCTGATCTCGTCGCCACGGTCGGTGCGGATCAGCCACCGGGCCGCATCCTCGTCCCACTCGGCGCGGGTGACCCCGGTGTGGAAGAGGGCATCGGCCACGAGGTCGAACCGGTCGGCGACCGCCTCGAGATGGCACCGGATCTCCTCACCGAAGGCGTAGCGCCGAGTAGGGATGTAGTCGAGTTCTTCGAGCATCGGAAGGTAGCTGTACGACTCGACGTCGCACATCACGCCCGGGTAGCGGTTCCAATACCAGGTACCCCCGATGCCACCCGCCTGGTCGACGATGCGGATGCGCTCGATGCCGGCCTGGCGGAGGCGGGCACCGGCCAGGACCCCGGCGATTCCCCCGCCGACGATCACCACATCGACGTCGTCGGCGACCGCTTCGCGTTCGATGAGTGGGGTGAACGGGTCGTCGCGGTAGCGAGCGAAGTGCTCATCGGTCCCCAGGTCGCGTATGTCAGCCCGGCCGGGGACGAGCCGCTTGTCCCGCTCGGCCAGGTACTTGGCGCGGACGGCCTCCGGGTCGTAGGTGGCGGATCCGCTCGCTCCCGCCGGTCCCCGTGGCGGCGATGAAGGCGCCGTTGGATGGGACCCGGGCATGTTCCAACGCTAGTCGTTGGACATGACGCCGGGGTCAGCGAACTCAGCGGGTGTGCGCGGTGGGATTCGATGGAAGGTCGGCCCATGTTCGCGGGCCGCCCACACACTGGCGGATTGAACACGGACCGGACTTGCCATGCGATGGCACACAAAGAAGAGAGTCTGACCAGCGGAAATATCGTGATTCTGACGACCCAACGAGGTAGGAGGCCGTGGTCGACCGCGTTGTGGGTCCCTGGCCGGGGAAGCCGGTGCCGGGATGGTCGATCGGTCACGGGCCCGGAAAGGCCTGGCTGAACGACGTGGCCAACGCCAGGTCGCCAGTGACCTTCAGCGGCGCGGCGGTGGGACGGCCGAGCAGGAGTGCCAGCAGGTCCCTGCTGGTCCCCTTGATCACCGCCGATGCGGATGCGTTGTCGTCCGCCCTCACGGCGCAGGTCTCCCGGCCCGCCACCGTCACCAGATACACGGGGCCGTCCGTAGCCACCAGCAGCCACGATCCGTGCACGTGGTCGTCAACTTGGCGCTGGTTGGTGCGACGCACGTTGAGCCACTCGAGCCGGAACGGAAGGGCCGCGTCCACGAACAGCCTGCTCCAGTCGTTGAGACCCAGGTCGAGATCCGCGCCGTGCACCTCCACCTCGGTGAGCCTCATGAGCGCGAGTCGGACCAGCGGGAGGGGGCCGAGGTCAGGGTTGTCGTCGGGTTCGCGCACCGTCAATTCCCAATCGGAAGCGTCCAGCGATCCCCACACACGTTGCAGCTCCTCGCTGTGGTCCACGAGTGATTCGACCACGTCGCTTGGCGTCTCGCCCGGTGCCGGCACCAGCGTCGCCGGTCGCTCGTGCTCGCGTCCGGCCGGATAGTAAGAAGTCGGCCGTCCCGCCCGCGTATCGAGGGCCATCCGGCTCAGGGCCGTGGCCCCGTGCCTCAGATGACAGGCAACGGTGAGGCGGCTCCAGCCATCCAAGGAAGTCGGCCCGCGCCATCCCCACTCGTCCAGTCCCCGCAGAGCTCCGACGATTTCACCTGTCCGGTCGGCCACCGCTCTGGCCAGGGCCGGTCCATGACTGGAACTGGCGACCACACGCCATCATCGCGTAGGACGACTGGTGTCAGTGCCTGCCGTCTCGTTGAGCGCCGACCGACGCCGGGTAGGGGCTACCGGCCCGTCCAGACCGGTGGGCGCTTCTCCTTGAATGCCTTCGGTCCCTCCTTGGCATCCTCGCTGCTGAAGACCTCGCCGGCCAGCTCCGATTCGATGCGGTAGGCCTCCCGCATGTCGGTGGCCAACCCCCGCAGCACTGACTCCTTCGTCTTTCGGACGGCCAGGGGGCCGTTGGCGATGATCCGGCGGGCGTAGTCATCGGCGCGCTCCATCAGCCGGTCGGGATGGGTCACCTCGTTGAGCAGGCCCATGTCGAAGGCGCGCTGCGCCCCGATCTGGTCGGCGCACAGCAGGAACTCCATGGCCGCCGGATAGGGGATCTGGCGGGGGAGGCGCACGGTCGTCCCGCCGCCGGCGAACAAGCCCCGCTTCGGCTCGAGAACCCCGAAGGTGGCGGTGTCGGCGGCCACCCGGATGTCGCAGCCACCGAGCATCTCCATACCCCCGGCCACACATGTCCCGTTTACCGCGGCGATGATCGGCTTGTAGAGCCTCACGCCACGCAGGACGGCCCGGGTGCCGTCATCCAGACGGTAGCCGCCGATGGTGTCCACCTCGCCGGAGGTGATCTTCCTCTGGTGCTCGGTGATCTGGGGGATGTACGTCTTGAGGTCCGCCCCCACCAAGAAGACGTCCTTGACCCCGGTGATCACCGCCACCCAGGCCTCCTCCTCCTCCCCGAACCGGTCCCAGGCGCTGCGGAGCTGGAAGAAGT